>NZ_FYDT01000001.1:0-251767 GCF_900187585.1 Pseudomonas sp. Irchel 3E19 | reverse complement strand
CGCGGTCACGGTGGCGCCGAAGAATTTACGTGGGTCGAATTCGCTCGGGTTGGTGGCCATCAGGCGACGCATGGCGCCGGTGGAGGCCAGGCGCAGGTCGGTGTCGATGTTGACCTTGCGCACGCCGTACTTGATGCCTTCGACAATTTCCTCACCTTTACGACGAGCGCGGGGGGGGTGAGTCAACTCCGCGATGGATAAAATGTTTCGCATGCGCTACATTTAAAATCAAATGTTACGGTAGCGGAACATGGATCACTCTCTTTTGATTAGCCGGCTCGGCACCCAACTACGCGAGAAACGTATCAATCGCGGCCTGACGCAAGCACAGCTCGCCGACCTCGCGGGATTGACACGGTACAAAGTCATCGCAGTGGAAAAAGGCACTCTTTCTGTCGGCATGATCGCTTATGCGCGCGTCTTGGGAGCTCTGGATTGCGAGCTCGCAGTCGTCCCCGCCGTGATGCCGACACTCGAAGAGCTTGGGGATCTATTCGAATGAAAATGACCTCTCTGAAAGTCAGCACGCCTGAGGGCAATAGCGGCAGGCTTTTTAGCGATGCCGAGAACTTCACTTTCCGTTATCACGAAGATGCATCACCCAAAATTGCGATCAGTCTGTCGATGCCAGTAAGACATGACGAATATCGCAGGCGCGAACTCCACCCGGTTTTTCAGATGAACCTGCCCGAAGGCTATGTTTTAGAGCAACTGCGTAATCGATTGGCCAAGACAGTGAATGTCGACCCGATGCTGTTACTGGCGCTCTCCGGCAGCTCTTCGCCCATTGGCAGGCTTCAAGTGCGTTCTGAAACTGTTGACGCTTTGCTGGAGGAGCAACAATTCCCGGGCGAAAACCTCGAAGAGATTCTGACGTGGGACGGCACGGAAGACATCTTCGCTGACATGCTTGATCGCTATATCCTGCGTGCGGGCATTTCAGGCGTTCAACCCAAGGTGCTGGTACCGGAACGTCAGCAGATCGAATGGCCACGAGTGACATCGAAAACCTCTGAGCTGATCATCAAAAGTGGCCGCGATGAATTCCCGGGCCTGGCAATCAACGAATTCCTTTGCATGTCCATGGCGAAAGACGCGGGTATTCCCGTTCCACCGTTTTATCTTTCCGACAACGCCAAGCTGTTTGTCATGCGCCGCTTTGACCGCGACGACCAGCTCAATCCGATTGGTTTTGAAGACATGGCAGCGCTGATGGGGCTATCGGCTAACCAGAAGTACAGCAAGAGTTATGCGGCAATCGCCAAGGCCATACGTGTGTACTGCCCGCCTGAGCATCTGCGCTCCTCCCTTGACCAACTCTTCGATAGCGTCGCCCTGAGTTGCATCGTCGGGAATGGCGACGCACATTTGAAAAACTTCGGATTGCTCTATTCCGAACCGACACAGCGCGATGCGCATCTGGCGCCGGCTTACGACATCGTCAACACCACGGCCTATATTCCGGAAGATGTTTTGGCTCTGGATCTGGCAGGCAACAAGTCAATGTTCGCTTCGCGGCAAGGGCTACTGGAGTTTGCGCATACCTGTGAGATCGATCATCCCAAGGAGCGCATCCAAAGATTGCTGGCGTCGGTTGAAGCCGTACTTGGGCACTATCCTCAATATCGCGAACAGGCGCCCCATGTAGTCAGCGCCATTGAGCGAGCGGCAGCGCCTTTTTCTCTGACTTTTGGATAACTCAATACAGCGAGTAAACACCGCCCACAAAAAACCCGTCTCACGACGGGTTTCTTGATTCAGCGCTTCAACACTCAGGCTTTAGTTAACCTTGGCGTTCAACTCACCCTTCAGATAACGCTGGTACATCGCTTCCAGCGAGATCGGTTTGATCTTCGAAGCATTACCGGCAGTACCAAACGCCTCATAACGCGCGATACATACGTCGCGCATTGCAGTCACGGTGGCGCCGAAGAATTTACGTGGGTCGAATTCGCTCGGGTTGGTGGCCATCAGGCGACGCATGGCGCCGGTGGAGGCCAGGCGCAGGTCGGTGTCGATGTTGACCTTGCGCACGCCGTACTTGATGCCTTCGACGATTTCTTCAACCGGTACGCCGTAGGTTTCTTTGATGTCGCCGCCGTACTGGTTGATGATCGCCAGCCACTCTTGTGGCACCGACGAGGAACCGTGCATCACCAGGTGGGTGTTCGGGATGCGTTTGTGGATTTCCTTGATGCGGTCGATGGCCAGCACGTCACCGGTAGGTGGCTTGGTGAACTTGTACGCGCCGTGGCTGGTGCCGATGGCGATGGCCAGGGCATCCACCTGAGTGCGTTTAACGAAGTCAGCGGCTTCTTCCGGATCGGTCAGCATTTGGCTGTGATCCAGAACGCCTTCGGCGCCGATGCCGTCTTCTTCACCGGCCATGCCGGTTTCCAGCGAACCCAGGCAGCCCAGCTCGCCTTCTACCGAAACGCCGCAGGCGTGCGCCATGGCTACGGTTTGTTGGGTCACGCGGACGTTGTAGTCGTAGTCGGTCGGGGTCTTGCCGTCTTCGCCGAGGGAACCGTCCATCATTACCGAGCTGAAGCCCAGTTGAATCGAGCGCTGGCAGACGTCAGGGCTGGTGCCGTGGTCCTGGTGCATGCACACCGGGATGTGCGGGAATTCTTCGATCGCGGCCAGGATCAGGTGACGCAGGAATGGCGCGCCAGCGTATTTACGGGCGCCGGCCGAAGCCTGGACGATCACCGGGGAGTCAGTCTTGTCAGCGGCTTCCATGATGGCGCGCATCTGCTCAAGGTTGTTGACGTTGAAAGCTGGAACGCCGTAGCCGAACTCGGCTGCGTGGTCCAACATCTGGCGCATGCTGATAAGTGCCATTGTGTGTGTCTCTCCCGGTTTGGGTCGTTAATCGTGCCAGCCTGCCGGAGCGGCGGCGGCTATTCAAGTGATTGCAGATCGGGGGTCGAGGCCCGGTCTGGTGATTCGATAAAGCAAAATCCTGAGAGCTACACAGAACCCCTGTGGGAGCGAGCCTGCTCGCGAAAGCAATCTTGCAGTCGCAGATACAGTGCCTGTCAGAGCGCTTTCGCGAGCAAGCCCGCTCCCACATTTGGATCTGTGGTGTTGCAATTACTCGGCTTTGCAGCCGCGGCCAATCAAGTCATTGGTGGCGACCCAGTACACCAGGCCTTCCTCGCCCTTGAGGTGAAACGCCAGCATGCCGTCGCTGTACAGCGTGCCCGAGGCGCCCGGCTCTTCTTTCAGGCGATAGACCTGATCACCGCCGCCCAGTCGAACATCGACTTCTTTCTGGCCGGCATCGGCGTAACGCCACAGCACTTTGGCCTGGCTGTCGCAGGTCCAGGTGGTCCAGTTATCCGCAGGGGCGGACGACTGGAACAGGTTCAACTGCGCGCAACCGCCCAACAATGCCAGCGCCGCAATGGCGATCAAGCCTTTCATCCGTGTTCCTCGACTGACGGCGCATGCCGCCAGCCCTGAGTTAAAGAGTCAGACCCGTCAAGGACAACCATGTTCCTTGGCCGGGGTTTGCGTCTCGTATTTGTCCAGCCCGTCCGGCCCGGAACGCTTGTTCAGCACCGGGTTGGTTTCGGCCTGCCAGTCGGCCTGGTAGCAGCCTTTCTGTACTTCGCTGGGCGCCGGTGTCGCTTCGGCTTTGGGGTTACTCCCGCAGGCCGCCAACGTACCGGTCAGCAACAACAATGCTAACGACTTGACCATGTGACCACTCCTTTGCCTGGCCAAACGGGCGGCCTCAGGCCTTGGCCCGGCTTTCCAGGACTTCGACGGCTGGCAGAACCTTGCCTTCGACGAATTCGAGGAACGCGCCACCACCGGTAGAAATGTAGGAGATTTGCTCAGCCACGCCATATTTATCGATGGCGGCCAGGGTGTCGCCACCGCCAGCGATCGAGAATGCCGAGCTTTCAGCGATGGCCTGGGCCAGCACCTTAGTGCCGTTGCCGAACTGGTCGAACTCGAACACGCCAACCGGGCCGTTCCACAGAATGGTCTTGGACGATTTCAGCAGTTCGGCGAAGTTGGCTGCGGTCTGCGGGCCGATGTCCAGAATCATGTCATCAGCGGCGACATCAGCGATCAGCTTGACGGTGGCTTCAGCGCTTTCCGCGAACTCCTTGGCGCACACCACATCGACCGGCAACGGCACGCTGACCTTGGCGGCGATGGCGCGGGCGGTGTCCAGCAGGTCCGGCTCGTACAGCGACTTGCCGACCGGGTGACCGGCTGCGGCGAGGAAGGTGTTGGCGATGCCGCCGCCGACGATCAATTGATCGCAGATCTGGCTCAGGCTGTTCAGCACGTCGAGTTTGGTCGACACCTTGGAGCCGGCAACAATGGCAGCCATTGGCTTGGCCGGAGCACCCAGGGCTTTGCCCAATGCATCCAGCTCAGCGGCCAGCAGCGGGCCGGCAGCGGCGACCTTGGCGAACTTGGCCACGCCGTGGGTCGAGCCTTCGGCGCGGTGAGCAGTGCCAAACGCGTCCATCACGAACACGTCGCACAGGGCGGCGTATTGCTGGGCCAGTTCGTCGGCGTTCTTTTTCTCGCCCTTGTTGAAGCGCACGTTTTCGAACAGCACGATGTCGCCGGCCTTGACGTCAACGCCGCCCAGGTAATCGGCCACCAGCGGCACTTCGCGGCCCAGGGCCTTGCTCAGATAGTCGGCGACTGGCTTGAGGCTGTTCTCGGCGGAGAACTCGCCTTCGGTCGGACGGCCCAGGTGCGAGCAGACCATCACCGCCGCACCTTTTTCCAGGGCCAGCTTGATGGTCGGCAGCGAAGCCAGGATACGCGCGTCGCTGGTGACAACACCGTCCTTGACTGGGACGTTGAGGTCTTCGCGGATCAATACGCGCTTACCTTGCAGATCGAGGTCGGACATCTTCAACACGGTCATGGGTCGCACTTCCTACGGTTTTTTTGAAGTTGCTGTTTGCAGATAGTGGTCTGCAACGTCCAGCATTCGGTTGGCAAAACCCCATTCGTTGTCGAACCAGGCCAGGATGTTCACCAGTTTTGGGCCGGAAACACGGGTCTGACTGGCATCGACGATGGCCGAATGTGGGTCATGGTTGAAATCACAGCTGGCGTGAGGCAATTCGGTGTAGGCCAACAAACCTTTGAGCGGGCCGCTGGTGGCAGCCTCGCGCAGGATCCGGTTGACCTCATTGGCGTCGGTCGCCGTGGCGGTCTGCATCGTGATGTCGAGGCAGGACACGTTGACCGTCGGCACGCGTACGGCTTTGGCCTGAATTCGCCCGGCAAGTTCCGGCAACAGACGCTCGATACCGCGCGCCAGACCAGTGGACACCGGGATCACCGACTGGAACGCCGAACGGGTGCGGCGCAGGTCTTCGTGGTGATAGGCGTCGATCACCGGCTGATCGTTCATCGCCGAGTGAATCGTGGTGATCGACACGTAATCGAGGCCGATCGCCTTGTCCAGCAGACGCAACAGCGGCACGCCGCAGTTGGTGGTGCAGGAGGCGTTGGACACCAGCAACTCGTCGCCGGTCAGGCAATCCTGATTGACGCCGTAGACGATGGTGGCGTCGACGTCGGCCTCGCTGGCCATCGGCTGCGAAAACAGCACACGTGGCGCGCCGGCGTCGAGGAAACGCTGGCCGTCTTCACGGGTGTTGTAGGCACCGGAGCATTCGAGCACCAGATCGACGCCCAGCGACGCCCAATCGATGCCTTCGGGAGTGGCACTGCGCAGAACCTTCACGCAGTCGCCATTAATATGCAGACAATCGCCCTCAACCCGCACTTCGCCGGGAAAGCGGCCGTGGGTGGAGTCGAAGCGTGTCAGGTATTCGATGCTGGCCATGTCGGCCAGATCGTTGATTGCGACAATTTCAAACCCGGCTTTTTCGCCTCGCTCAAACAACGCACGCAAGACGCAACGACCAATCCGGCCGTAGCCGTTGAGTGCAACTTTGTAAGGACGCGGTTGAGGCATGGGGTTCTCGATTACCGTGTGAATCCGTTATTGCAGTGGCGTCTGAACCACCGATTTCGCGAGCAAGCCCGCTCCCACATTGGATCAGGGTTGTGAACACTGTTTGTGTCACACAACAAATCCCCCTGTGGGAGCGGGCTTGCCCGCGATGGCGTCAGCTCAGACGACACCTGATCTGGATCAGTCTTCCAGCAGCTCTTCAGCCTGACCCAGGATGTTTTCCAGGGTGAAGCCGAACTCTTCGAACAGCGCTGGCGCAGGCGCCGACTCACCGTAAGTGGTCATGCCGATCACGCGACCTTCCAGACCCACGTACTTGAACCAGAAGTCGGCGTGAGCCGCTTCGATCGCGATACGTGCGCTGACTTGCAGCGGCAGAACCGACTGCTTGTAGCCGGCGTCCTGAGCGTCGAACACGCTGGTGCAAGGCATCGAAACCACGCGCACCTTGCGGCCCTGCTCGGTCAGTTTGTCGTAGGCCTGAACAGCCAGACCCACTTCCGAACCGGTGGCGATCAGGATCAGCTCAGGCTCGCCTGCGCAGTCCTTCAGCACGTAGCCACCGCGGCTGATGTCGGCGATCTGGCCGGCATCGCGCTCTTGGTGCTGCAGGTTTTGACGCGAGAAGATCAGCGCCGATGGGCCGTCTTTACGCTCCAGAGCGTTTTTCCAGGCCACGGCCGATTCCACGGCATCGGCTGGGCGCCAGGTGTCGAGGTTCGGTGTGGTGCGCAGGCTGGTCAGTTGTTCGATCGGCTGGTGCGTCGGGCCGTCTTCGCCCAGACCGATGGAGTCGTGGGTGTAGACGTGGATCACGCGCTTCTTCATCAGCGCCGACATGCGCACGGCGTTGCGGGCGTATTCCATGAACATCAGGAAGGTCGCGCCGTAAGGCACCAGGCCACCGTGCAGAGTGACGCCGTTCATGATGGCGGTCATGCCGAATTCGCGCACGCCGTAGTACATGTAGTTGCCGCTGGCATCTTCAGCGCTGACGCCTTTGCAACCTTTCCACAAGGTCAGGTTGGAACCGGCGAGGTCAGCCGAACCGCCAAGCAGTTCCGGCAGCAACGGGCCGAAGGCGTTCAGGGTGTTCTGACTGGCTTTACGGCTGGCGATGGTTTCGCCTTTGGCCGCGACTTCAGCGATGTAGGCCGAGGCTTTTTCCGAGAAGTCGGACGGCAGTTCGCCGCTCAGACGACGGATCAGTTCGTTGGCTTCGGTCGGGAATGCGGCAGAGTACGCAGCGAAACGCTGATCCCACTCGGCTTCAACAGCGCGGCCAGCTTCTTTGGCATCCCATTCGGCATAGATGTCGGCCGGGATTTCGAACGGGCCGTGGTTCCAGTTCAGCGCCTGACGGGTCAGAGCGATTTCCGCGTCACCCAGTGGGGCGCCGTGGCAGTCTTCTTTACCCTGCTTGTTCGGCGAACCGAAACCGATGGTGGTCTTGCAGCAGATCAGGGTCGGCTGCGCGCTCTTGCGAGCGGTTTCAATGGCGGTCTTGATCTCTTCCGGATCGTGACCGTCGACGTTGCGGATCACTTGCCAGTTGTAGGCTTCGAAACGCTTCGGGGTGTCATCGGTGAACCAGCCTTCGACTTCGCCATCGATGGAGATGCCGTTGTCATCGTAGAAGGCAATCAGCTTGCCCAGGCCCAGAGTACCGGCCAGGGAAGCGACTTCGTGGGAAATGCCTTCCATCATGCAGCCATCACCCAGGAACACGTAGGTGTGGTGGTCAACGATGTTGTGGCTCGGACGGTTGAACTGCGCCGCCAGGACTTTTTCTGCCAGGGCAAAACCCACAGCGTTGGCCAGACCCTGACCCAGCGGGCCGGTGGTGGTTTCAACGCCCGGGGTGTAACCGAATTCCGGGTGACCCGGGGTACGGCTGTGCAGTTGACGGAATTGCTTGAGGTCTTCGATCGACAGGTCGTAACCGGTCAGGTGCAGCAGCGAGTAGATCAACATCGAGCCGTGGCCGTTGGACAGCACGAAGCGGTCACGGTCGGCGAACGATGGGTTGCTCGGGTTGTGCTTGAGGTAGTCGCGCCAAAGCACTTCGGCGATATCTGCCATACCCATAGGGGCACCGGGATGGCCGCTGTTGGCTTTTTGCACGGCATCCATGCTGAGGGCACGAATGGCGTTGGCACGCTCACGACGGCTAGGCATCGCTGATCTCCTGGGTGTGAATAAACTGGAACGGAAAAAAGGAGGGCATTTTCCCTCACCGGAGCGCCTCGGGGCAATGACAGATAGTCATGCAGAGGCCTTTTTCCAATGGATAACGCGGGTTTCGGTGGGTGAAACCTTTCCGCAGTTCGTTTGTAGAGTTAACCAGCTCGTGATGAAGTGCCATCTATCGAGCAATATCAAAACTTTTTGATATTGGCCTTGCGGGGATTTCCCCCCGTCTCTAGACTGCTGCCCCATGAACTTACGCGTGCCTTCCATTCGCCATGACGATTGCGACGAGCTGGCGGCCCTGTGCAAGGCCGGCGGTGATTCGCTGCGGCTGAATGTATTGCGCGCGCTGGCCAACGATTCGTTTGGTGTTTTGGAACTGGCGCTGATTTTCGGCATGGGTCAGTCGGGTATGAGTCATCACCTCAAGGTCTTGGCACAAGCCGATCTGGTGGCGACCCGTCGCGAAGGCAACGCGATTTTTTATCGCCGCGCCCTGCCCCACACCGAATTGCTGGGTGGCAAGCTGCACGCGGCGTTGTTAGAAGAAGTCGACAACCTGGCGCTGCCCGACGACGTTCAAGCGCGAATTGCGCAGGTTCACGGGCAACGTGCTGCGGCCAGCCAGGATTTTTTCGCCCGGGTGGCGGAGAAATTCCGCGCCCAGCAAGACTTGATTGCAGGCCTGCCGCAATACCGCGACAGCGTGCTGGCCCTGCTCGACAAACTGAACTTCGATGGCGCTGCCACGGCCATTGAAGTCGGTCCCGGCGATGGTGCTTTTCTGCCGGAACTGGCCCGCCGCTTCGGCACCGTAACCGCGCTGGACAACAGCCCGGCGATGCTCGAACTGGCCCGTCAGGTATGCGTTCGTGAAAGACTGGCTAACGTCAGCCTGCAATTGGCCGATGCATTGAACGGCAGCAGCCTTCAGGCCGATTGCGTGGTACTGAATATGGTCTTGCACCATTTCGCCGCGCCGGCCGAAGCGCTCAAGCACATGGCCGGTCTGCTGCAACCAGGCGGTAGCCTGCTCGTGACAGAGTTATGTAGCCACAACCAGAGTTGGGCCAGGGAGGCCTGCGGTGATCTGTGGTTGGGGTTTGAACAGGACGATTTGGCCCGTTGGGCCACCGCTGCGGGACTCGTTCCCGGGGAAAGCCTCTATGTAGGCTTACGTAATGGTTTCCAGATCCAGGTTCGCCACTTTCAGCGACCGGCTGGCGACACTCACCATCGGTAAATTCAGGAAAACATCGAGATGAGCGAATACTCCCTCTTCACCTCCGAGTCCGTGTCCGAAGGGCACCCGGACAAAATCGCCGACCAGATTTCCGATGCGGTGCTGGACGCCATTATTGCTGAAGACAAGTTCGCCCGTGTGGCGTGCGAGACTCTGGTAAAGACCGGCGTTGCAATCATCGCCGGTGAAGTGACCACGTCGGCCTGGGTCGATCTGGAAGAAATCGTGCGTAACGTCATTCTGGACATCGGCTACAACAGCTCCGATGTCGGCTTCGACGGCGCCACTTGCGGTGTAATGAACATCATCGGCAAGCAGTCCCCGGACATCAACCAGGGTGTTGACCGTGCCAAGCCTGAAGATCAGGGCGCCGGCGACCAGGGCCTGATGTTCGGCTACGCCAGCAACGAAACTGACGTTTTGATGCCTGCACCGATCACTTTCTCGCACCAGTTGGTGCAGCGCCAGGCCGAAGCCCGCAAGTCGGGTCTGCTGCCTTGGCTGCGTCCGGACGCCAAGTCGCAAGTGACTTGCCGTTACGAAGGCGGCAAGGTTGTCGGTATCGACGCCGTGGTTCTGTCGACCCAGCACAACCCTGAAGTGTCGTACAAAGACCTGCGCGAAGGCGTGATGGAGCTGATCGTCAAGCACGTGCTGCCTGCCGAACTGCTGAGCAAAGACACCCAGTTCCACATCAACCCGACCGGCCAGTTCATCATTGGCGGCCCGGTAGGTGACTGCGGTCTGACCGGTCGCAAGATCATCGTCGACAGCTACGGCGGCATGGCCCGTCACGGCGGCGGCGCGTTCTCCGGCAAGGATCCATCGAAGGTTGACCGTTCGGCTGCCTACGCCGGCCGTTATGTGGCCAAGAACATCGTTGCTGCCGGCCTGGCCGAGCGTTGCGAGATTCAGGTTTCCTACGCAATCGGTGTGGCCCAGCCTACTTCGATCTCGCTGAACACCTTCGGCACCGGCAAGATCAGCGATGACAAGATCATCAAACTGGTACGTGAAGTGTTCGACCTGCGTCCATACGCTATCACCACCATGCTCGACCTGCTGCACCCGATGTACCAGGAAACTGCTGCTTACGGTCACTTCGGCCGTGCCCCGCAGACCAAGACTGTTGGCGAAGACACCTTCACCACCTTCACTTGGGAAAAAACCGACCGCGCCGACGCTCTGCGTTCCGCTGCTGGCCTGTAATTCCCTGGCGGCATAAAAAGCCCCGCACGGTTTGCGCCGTGCGGGGCTTTTTCATGCTTGAAACTCGATTTTGAATTCACACCCGAATCCTGTGGGAGCGAGCCTGCTCGCGAAGGGGCCAGCCGGACCGACATCACTTCCCGACCAGACACACCCCGCAAAACACCCTACTTACCAAGCTCCATTTCGTCTTCTAACCTTCAAGCATTCCCCCCGAGCAAGGACGCTCACGATGCTTGCCACGCTTCGCCTGCGGTTTGTTTTCCTCGTGGCCTGTACGGCCCTCAATGCCCACGCCGATTGCCCGAAATGGCCAGCCACTCAAGCAAAAACCGAAATCACCGCGCTGCAAAAACAGATCGACCAATGGGACGACGCCTACCACCGCGAAGGCCGCTCGCTGATTGCCGACGAACTCTATGACCAATCGCGCCTGCAGCTAAGCGAATGGCGAGCATGTTTTAAATTGCCAGCGACGATTGAGGCCGTGCGCACAGCCTCCGGGCCAGTCGCACATCCAGTCGCCCACACCGGCCTGGATAAACTTCACAAAGCCGAGGCCGTGCAAGCCTGGCTACGTGATCGCAAAGAGGTCTGGGTGCAACCCAAGGTCGATGGCGTTGCGGTGACGCTCATTTATCGCGATGGACTTTTGCAGCAAGCAATCAGTCGCGGCGACGGCGTCAACGGGCAGGACTGGACGGCATCTGCGCGCAAGATCGGCGCCATCCCGCAACGACTCAAGCAACCGCTGGATCTGCTGGTGCAAGGTGAACTCTATTGGCGCCTGACCGAACATATTCAGGCTCAAGCCGGCAGCGTCAACGCCCGCGCCACCGTGGCCGGTCTGATGGGACGCAAAAGCTTGAGCGCAGAACAAGCCGACGGGATCGGGCTGTTCGTCTGGGACTGGCCGCAAGGACCTGCGGACTTGTCTGAAAGGTTATCGACATTGGCGGCGCTGGGTTTTACCGCAACGGAGCGCTATAGCCATCGCGTTTCGCAATTCGCTGACGCACAGAAGTGGCGCGAACACTGGTACCGCTCGCCCCTGCCATTCGCCACGGACGGCGTGGTTCTGCGCCAGAGCCAGCGCCCACCCGCCGAGCGCTGGCAGGCTCATGCGCCTTACTGGGCTGTGGCCTGGAAGTACCCGTTTGCTCAGGCCTTGGCCGAAGTGCGCAAGGTGAATTTCAAGATTGGGCGCACCGGGCGCATCACCCCAGTGCTGGAACTGAACCCGGTCATGCTCGATGACCGCGAGATCAAACGGGTCAGCGCCAGCTCATTCAAGCGCTGGCAAGCACTGGATATCCGTCCCGGCGATCAGGTGGCGATCAGTCTGGCGGGCCTGACCATCCCCCGGCTCGACAGCGTGGTGTTGCGCAGCATCGACCGAGCGCACATGGACATCCCGAGCGCCGACGACTTCCACGCCCTGAGTTGCTGGCAACCGACACCAGGCTGCGAAAGCCAGTTTCTCGCGCGCCTGACCTGGCTCAGTGGCAAACAGGGACTGGCCATGCAACATGTCGGTCGCGGCACTTGGGAGAAACTTCTCGAAACAGGCCGCCTGAGCAACCTGCTGGATTGGTTGGCCCTCGACGCGCCAGAGCTTGCTAACATTGCCGGCTTCGGCGAACGCAGCAGCGCGCGCCTGATGCACAGTATTCACAACGCCCGCCAACGGCCATTCGCACAATGGCTCAAGGCCTTGGGCTTGCCGCCGACCGGTCAGGCGCAACTCCCTGACTCATGGCAGGCGCTGGTACAACGCGACACCGAACAATGGCAGGCAGAAGCGGGCATCGGCCCCGGTCGCGCGGCGCAATTGAGCGCGTTCTTTCGCGACCCGCAGGTGCTAGCCTTGAGTGAAATTTTACACGCCGCCGGAATCGACGGTTTCTGAACATGCAATCCCGGTGCGCCGGGAACCCAACGGCCGGCGGGTGCTCCAACAGCGCAGTGCCTCACCGACCCGATTGTCTTTGCACATGGAGCTTTTATGAAATTTCTTGCACCGCTCGCCCTGCTCACCCTTTGCGCCGCCATGGCCGCGCCAGTGATGGCCGACGAAGACGCTCCGGGCCTGACCGGTTGCGCCGCCAAGAAGCAGGGCATCATCAATCAGATCGAACAGGCAAAGTCCCGTGGCAATACCGATCAGCAGGCGGGCCTGGAAACCGCTTTGCGTGAAGTGACCGAGCATTGCACTGACGCAGGCTTGAAGAAAGAACGCGAAAACAAGGTGCTTGAAGCCAAGCACGAAGTCAGCAAGCGACAGGCTGACCTCGACAAGGCGATGAAGAAAGGCGACCCGGAGAAGATCAACAAGCGCAAAGACAAGCTCGCCGAGTCGCGTAAAGAGTTGCAGGACGCGCTGGACCAGCTCGACAAGTAATCCTTCAGTGTCGCGGTGAATTTCAAACCGCTTTCGCGAGCAGGCTCGCTCCCACAGGGACCTCCAGTGACCCTCAATGCCGGGCACACCGAAGAACCTTGTGGCAGCGAGCTTGTTCCGGGCGGCGATCCGACGAAGGCGTCAGCTCAAACAACAGAGATCAATGATCGCGAAACTCTTTATGGCAAGCGCTGCAGGCATCTTCAACTTTCTGCACCGCCGGCCCCAGATTGCTGGCCTTGTACGGCTGAACCTTGCTGGCAATCACCAATTCACCGGTGGAGGCTTCAAGGTTGCGGGCCATCTCTTGAAAGCGGGCCTGCTTTTGCCAGACATCGTCCTTGGCGCTGGTGTGATCTTCTTCGCGAACCTGCGGGAAATGCTTCCACGGCTCATGGGACAACGCATCGAGTTTCACCGCACCCTCGGCGAATTTCGGCCCGTCGAAGGGAATGCGTCCACGCAACATGCCGCCCAGGTCTTCGCCGGTCTTGAGCATCTGTTTGAAGATCGCCTTGCGCTGACCCAGCGGGGAGTTCGGATCGACACCGCCACAGGCGGACAAGGTCAGGCAGGCCAGCAATACAGCAGCAATTCTTTTAAGAGTCATGGTGGCTTCAGGTCACGGAATTCGGCGGCCAGTATCCCCGCGTCACCGACAAACACCAATAGCCCTATTAAAATTACGGGTTGCTTGAGCGCATGGAGCACTCGCGCAACCGGCACAGGAATCTCTCCATGAACAGCCGTTTCAAGGCCTGGCGTCACCCGCTGATTGCAACCCTGCCAATGCTGGCGATCCTCGCCGGCTGCACTGGCGGCGACAGTGCCAAACCGAAAACCCATGCGTTGGCGACGTACTCCAGCGCAACCTGGGAAGCACTGCCGGCAGTGTCCGATAGCGATCTGGTCGCCGGTTTCGGCTCGTGGCGCAGCGCCTGCACCCGGCTCAAGGCAGACGCGGTCTGGGGCCCCACCTGCGCGGCGGCGGCCAATGTGCCGCAGAGCGCCAACGAAATCCGTGCCTTCCTTAAACAGAACCTTGATGTCTATGGCCTGCGCGCTGAAAACGACAACCCCAACGGCTTGATTACCGGCTACTACGAACCGGTCTACCCCGGCAGCCTGACACCGACCGAGACCGCCAATGTGCCGGTGTACGGCGTGCCTGAAGACATGATCATCGTCTCGCTCGACAGCATTTACCCCGAGCTGAAAGGCAAACGTCTGCGCGGGCGTCTCGAAGGTCGGGTGCTCAAACCCTACGACGACGCAGCGACCATTGAATCCAAAGGCGTGAACGCGCCAGTCGTGGCCTACCTCACCGATCCGATGAACCTGCAATTTTTGCAGATCCAGGGTTCCGGCCGAATCCAGACACAGGACGGTAAACAGTTGCGCATTGCCTATGCCGACCAGAACGGCCACCCGTACCGGCCAATCGGGCGCTGGCTGGTCGAGCAAGGCGAGCTGAAGAAAGAAGACGTGACCATGGGTGCGATCAGCAACTGGGCCAAAGCCAACCCTTCACGTATTCCGGAACTGCTGGGCAGCAACCCGAGTTACGTGTTCTTCACCCGCAATCCGGACAGCAATGAAGGCCCGCGCGGCTCGCTGAACGTGCCACTCACGGCGGGTTACAGCGCAGCGGTGGATCGCAAGGTGATTCCACTGGGCAGCCTGTTGTGGCTGTCGACTACACGCCCGGATGGCACAGCATTGGTTCGCCCGGTAGCAGCGCAGGACACCGGCGGCGCGATTGCCGGCGAAGTGCGCGCGGACCTGTTCTGGGGCACCGGCGATGCGGCCGGGCAACTCGCCGGAGATATGAAACAGCAAGGGCAGATCTGGATGCTCTGGCCTAAAGGCGCGGCGCTGCCGCAAGTGCCTCAAGTCGCCGATACGGCCAAGGAAAAACCTTAAGCTATTTCGTTGCCTGATCAATCGTCTTCGCGAGCAAGCCCGCTCCCACAAGGTTCGTTGGTGTACACAGAATTCGTGTTCACCGCTGATACCTGTGGGAGCGGGCTTGCCCGCGAAGAGACCGGTGGCAGCAACCGAGAATCAGACCGACACAAAGAAGAACGCAGCGATCAACCCCATGCCGACAAACCACACCAGCGAACGCAAAACCGCCCAGTCCGCCAGGTAGCAAATGATGTACAGCAGGCGACTGGTGATAAACAGCACCGCCAGCACATTCACCGTCACCAGCTCTGCGGTTCCCACCAGGTGCGCGACGATCACCGCGGCGGCAAATGCCGGCATCACCTCAAAACTGTTCAATTGCGCCGCATGCGCCCGCCGGGCCACGCCATCAACGCTATCGAGAAAGTCCCGGGGATCATGATTGTCCCTCAGCCTGAAACCGCCCGAGATCTTGGCGACAATCGTGCACACATACGGCAAAAAGATCGCGATCAACACACACCACAGAGCCACCGTCATAACGCCGTCCTTCTTTCGAGTTATAGAATTGGCCAGGCCGTCAGAACTTCATCACCAGCATGCCGATCAGCACTAACCCACAGGCTAAGAGCCGTGGCCGGCCAAAAGGTTCTTTGAGGTAGCGCATGCCAAACAGCACCACCAGAATCACGCTGATCTCGCGCAACGCCGCCGCTTCGGCGATCGAGCCCAACTGCATCGCCCACAGCACCAGAGCGTAGCTGAACAGCACGCAGAACCCGACCGCCAGGCCCAACTTCCACTGCTCATGCCAAAACTGCATGAACGCCGGGCGTTTGGCGACCCAGGCCAGCAACGGGAACGGCCAGGCACTGAGCAGCGTGACCCAGACCAGGTAATCCAGCGGATGCGACCAGCGTCGCAACGCCTGACCATCGATGTAGGTGTAACAGCCGATACACAGGCCGATCAGCGCCACCACCGGCAGCATCGACCACGGCAAATGTTTCCCGCCGCCGCCCTGCCACAGCAGGCAGGCCATGCCGAATGGAATCAGCATGATTCCGAAGATCTGCTGGGAGGTGAGCACTTCGCCGGCGAAGACCAGGGTCAATGCCAATACCACCAGCGGCGACAGGCCGCGCATCAGCGGATAGACCAACCCCAGATCACCGACCCGGTAGGCCTGAATCAGCAGGTAGCGATAGAGCAGTTCGAATGCCGCCGAGGCGAGAATCCACGGCCAGATGTCCATGGGCGGCAGGCTCACGAACGGCAACGCGATGGCGACGAACAGCAGCGCCACCGTGTCCATGCAGGCCACCACCAGCAACCGTTCGGCACTGAATTTGATCAAGGTATTCCACGCCGCATGCAGCAGCGCCGCCACCAACACCAGAGCTGTCGCCAGCACATCCCTCTCCTTATTGTTATCACCCGACCCTGTAGGGGCTGTCGAAGGCAGCGAGCTTTTGATCTTGTTTTTATAAACCAAAGTCAAAAGATCGTCCGATCGCGGCACGAGTCTTAGGCAACTCTTACAGTGACAGGTTGAACAGTCGGATTCCAGCCGCTCGGTGATGCCGGTGGCGATCACACGGGTGTTATGGGGGGCCTTCGCGCTGTGTCCGATCTTGCAACGCAGCCATCGCTTCGCCGTCGACGCCGCGCACTGAGTTGACGCTACCTCGAAATGACAACGGGCCCATAAGGGCCCGTTGTCATTCAAACAGTCAGCTCAGACAAACACGCCACCTTGCAAAGGTGCATCGGTCAGGGTCGCACCTTGCGCGGTCAACGAACTGAACAAGGAATGGCCTTGCAGCAATTTGCCGTACCAGGCGTTCAACTGCTCGACGTCTGCCTGCCCGTCAAGCGCTTCGACACACAGCACCAGATCACCAGCGACGTCAGCCGTCATTCGCACCGGAGCCAGCAGCGAAAACGGGCTGTTGACCTGCAACAATTGCAGGACCACGCCCTGCAGCAGGGTCCTCGGTAGCGGGCCCAGACGCAAGGCAAGCAACCAGCCGCCGGGGGTGCGCTCGAGCAACAACTCAGGCCCGTCGCCAACGCGCAAACGGCAGGTCTGCTGCGCCTCTGACGGCAACGCCAAATCCCATTGATCCAGCCATGCTTCAACTGTCATGAGGGTTTACTCCTTGATCCGCCAGGCCCGGGCCATGTTAACGGTGGTAGAACTGAATGCCTTGCTCCAGGGTTTGTTACGCGCGCCGTAATTGTCGGCAAGGTCATCCAGCGCTCGATTGATCTCGGCCGGAGTGGTTGCACGCATCAGGCTTTGCTCGACGCGATGCAACAACGCCACGTTGGATTTCGGCTGTCCGACACGGAACAGGGAAGGCAAGATCACTTCCTTGCGAATGTTCTCAGCAATCACCGCTACATCGCGCTTGCGCATTTCGTCCACCGCCGCCTTCAGTACCGGCGACTCCACAGGCGTGTTGCGCAGAGCGCCGAGCAAGCGTTGATGGTCGGTGTTATCGGCGTTGTTCAACGTTTTGCTCAACCATTCCTTGCGCTCCGGCGTAGTCGCCAAGGCATCCAGCCGCGAGAAGGCCGAACGCAGGTTATCGGTCAGCTTCATGTTTTCAGCCGAGAGGATCGCCACCGTCAGCCCGGATAACGCCTCGCCAACCTCCCGACGGAACTGCACAACGTCTGCGGTACGCACCGGATCCTGGGCCGCAACACTGGCAAGCATTTCGTCATCAAGGGCCAGCAACGCCCCTTCCATCGTCGCAAACGTGTGGGCTTCGCGGGCTTGCAAACGGTTGTCGAGGTGGTCACCGACTTCGTTCTGCAATAACGCCTGCAACGAATTCTTGACGCTGGCGGGCATGGTGAAGTTCAGGGTTCCGCCCAGCATCCCGCTGTAGTCGCCGGACTCGGTCTTGAGCGGCACTACAACCGTCTGGTCTTCGAACGCGGCAAGCCCGCGATCCTGCAATGCCGCTTGCGCTCCCAACGGAGCACCGACAATCCACTCTTTCACATTGATAGCGCCCCGGCCCGGCCCCTTCTGGGCGACTTCATCCTCAGGGAACTTGAGGATGAGGTTATCGGCCTGACGCAACGGGCTGTTCGAGAACTGCTGATTGATCATCTCGGGAACCGGCACATTGGACATGACGCCGCCATCCTGAAACAGCGTGACTTCGCCCTGTTCCTGGAACGGGTGCGCGGCTTCCGCGACTTTCTGGAACACCAGCGGGAACGCCCCGGAAATGTGTGCAGCACGGGCAATGTCCATGTCGGGGGTCAGGTCGGCGTTGAACACCACCAACTGCGGACGCCCTTCGTACATGGCCGTGCCGGTCATGCTCAGTTCCTTGATCTGTGGGATATACCGACTGAGCACAGCCAGGTCGCGGAAGGTCACCACGCCGCCGGCCCCCAGTTTTTGTGCAATAGCTCTCACGGCGGGTTGTTCAGCGATGTCCATATGAGCCGCGATCTGGTTCATTACCGCCTTACTCGTCTCCTCGCGCAGCACTTTCTCCAGCGGTGCCGCTTCGGAATCCGAACGTGGCAAGATGTTGTACAGCAGACGAACAATGCTGCCGACTACACCCATCCTGCCAAGGGTGATCGCATTAGCGCAGCCGGAAATCACATGCTGGACTTTTCTCAACCAGCTTTTACTGCTGTCGAGCAGGGTGATAAGGTCCATGTTGTCCGACAGAGTCTTGAACGAAGTGGCGCTCATGCCCGACGCCAGCAGCGCGGCGGTGATAGCCCCGGCCGACGAACCGGAAATACTCTTGATGCCCTCTAGCGCACCCTTGTTTTCCAACGCCGAAATCGCCCCCGGATACGCCGCGCCTTTGGCGCCACCACCGCTGAGGACCAGGGTGGTCAATGGCGGCCGCGCCAGTTGCACTTCGGTGACGCCGTTCTCGAAACTGCGCAGCGTAACCTTGCGCTGTCCCGCCGCATCGGCGATCAGCTGCGACGCACCTTCAGGCTGTGGGGTTACCAGGCTGGCTCGGCTGATGTCCGGCACTTTCGTGCTGAGCGCAATGCCAATCGTGGTCTTGAGCGCAGCCATCAGACCCTGACCCACAACCTGGGTGGACAAGGTGGCCTTGGCCGGTTGCGAATCCTTCGGCGGGGAGACTTCCTGCTGCCTGCCAGCACCCGTGAGGGCGTTGACTGAGGACGAAATTAGCATAGTAGCTCCCAACTAACGTTGGTCCTTTACAGGAGCCCATACTAAGGGAACGGTTTTTTTGGCTTTTTAAATATCGGGCGTATTTTTGTCAATTTAGATCGTCAAATGCTGGCGTATCGACAGCACTGTCGATGGCGGGCGCAGAGGCTCTGCCCTTGTGCACCAACGCCTGCTTGAAGGTCGCCTCCAGAGCACTCAACTGACCATCGACGCTCGCGTCGATAATGCCGATTTCGGTCTCCAGAATGCAGCCGCCCTGATCCAGCCGGGCATCGGCAATGACCTCGACGTAGCCCACTTCCGGAAAATCCTTGAGCACCCGGGAGATCTGTTCGCGCACCTCAACCACCTGATCCGGCTGCACGTGCAAGATCACCTGCTTCTGGTTGCTGACCAGTGACAGCGCCTGCTGTGTCACTTGCAACGTCAACTCGATATTGTCGTAGTGCTGGAGAATCTTGCGCACCGCTTGCAGCACCACGTCGCTCATCTGTTGTTCGACCTCATGATAATACTGATGACACTGCAACAGCGTCTCCTGAATCAGCGTGGCCTGACGAATACGTGCTTCTTCGATGCCGGCCTGCCAGCCCAATGCCTTCTGTTGTGCGTAGACATCATGGGCGGCCTGTTCGATTTCGGCGGCGCGCTTACGAGCCACTTCGACCAGTTCGCCTGCTGTCAGATAATCCTGATAGTCACGGCTGCGCAGCAACACCTGGTCCGGCGCGAGCTGCACTTCAGAAGCTTTTATTTCAATAAATGGAAGCATTGCGGGCTCACTTGTCGGGCGACTTTCAGGCACAACGCCTGGGCCAATGAACGCTGTTCACTGCTCACTGCCCACTGCACCGGGGGCGCGGACACAGCGGTATCGGTGAGCGCCAGGCGCAAGGCAATGCGCCGGGCAAATCCCGATGCAACGTCAATGCAGGCCTGCAACCAGAAAGCCAGCGCACGTTGGCGCAGGCAATCACCGAGCTCACCGTCAGGCAATGGCTGCTGCCAGCCTTGCGGCCAGGCGCCAATGATCAGATCCAATTGCTCCAGGCAGTAGCGATGTCCAGCCTCGCCGATCACCGCGTGAACCCGACGCAGGTTGTTCGCGTCCAGCACTTGGCGAATAGCGTGGCCATGCAGCAGCGCACCCAGGTAACCGAGGGTCTTTTCCAGCGCAGCTTGCTCAAAGAACGCCAGACCGCCGAGTGTCGGCGGCAACTCGTAATGGATGTCCAGCGAGCACTCACTGAGCAGCCAGGCGTTGATTCCACTGTGCCGACGCCAATGGCTCAATGTGTCAGCCAATTGCATCAGCGCGGGCGGAACACGCGTAAGGTGGATGTAGCGGGCCGGGCAAAATCGCAATTGATAGGGCGTCAGCAACAACGTCATTACGAAGCCCTGCTGCGCTGCCACAAGTACTGACCGAGGTTGCTCACCACCAGTAGCGCAACCAGTAACCCGAACAGCCCGAGTAACCGTCCACGGGATGCTTCCGTCACCTGAATCGAGAACACCGTGTCATAACGCGGTGCGAGCGGAACCTGGCGCACGTCCGCCGAAGGCACCAGCACCACGCTGATGCGGTCGTAATTCAGGCCTTCAATGCCGTTGTTCACCAGTTGCTTGATCTGCGGAATATAGGCGTCGAGCTGGATGTCGGCTGCATGCTTGATAAACACCGACGCCGAAGCCGGGGAAGATTTCTTGCCCAGACCATCACGGTCTTCAGGCAGCACCACATGGACGCGCGCCACCAGTACACCGTCGATCTCCGACAGGGTCCGGGAGATCTCCTGGGCCTTGGCGTAATTGAGCCTGGCACGCTCCTCGACCGGCGAGGAGATCAATCCCTCCTTGGGAAACACATCCTTGAGCGTGGAAAAGCTCTCACGCGGATAGCCCTTGCGCTTGAGCGCATCAATGGCCTCGGCGATATCCGACTCCTCGACCAGCAATTTGATCTTGCCGTCCTTGTCCGGCTGCTTGGACGCTCCGATCCCTTCGGTGCGCAGCAACGCGAGCATTTCATTGCCTTCTTTCTGGCTGATACCGGCATAGAGTTCGACCTTGCAACCGGCGAGCAACATCACGGTCAGCAACATCAGAGTTCGATTGAGTCTCTTCACGCAGCACCTTATTGGGTTTTCATCAGCGTTTCGATATTCTGACTCATGCGTCCGACCGTCTTGGCGATCAGCTCTTCCTGCATGCTGATGCGCATCAACGTCCACTGCATCTGCATCAGGCTGCTCGGGTCATCACCGGGGGTCGACATCTGGACCTCAAGATCGTGCTTGACCTGGGAGATACGTTCTTTGATCTGTCCGATTTCATTGAGCAGCCCCCCCCCAAGACTCTCGGTGCCCTTGGCCATCGCCTGCTCGAAATCGGCGATTTGCCCGGCACTGGCCTGGGGGGTTTTGAGTTCATCGAGACTGGTGACCGCGGTCTGACTTATCTGACTAATATCCATCACGACTCCAGATCGGGTGAGTGGGTGAAGCTCATCATGTTTTTGACCAGTCCGTTGGTCGGGATCAGGATCTGCAACTCGCTGCGCACCAGGGTATTCAGGTACTCGCTGCCCTCAACCCCCTTGATCTCGCCCAGTACGTAGAGCAACAGCGTTTCCTGTTGCTTGCCAAAAGGTGCCTGTTCCTTGAGCAGGTCCTTGAGCGCCAGACGATCCTGCTCAGGTCCTCCCCGTGATTGCGGGAAGTGCGCCAGCAAGCGGTCCGACAGACCGTCCATGAGCCAGTCACGCAGCTCGGAACGACGGTTCTTGGCCGACTCCGGCAGGTCCTCGCGAAACCATTTCCAGACGGTGTCGCGCTGCTGCGTGCGGTCCTTTCCGGTCAGGGCTGTCGTCAGGCTCGCGCCTTGCAACCACAGTTGCTGAGCGGCATCGACCGGCGCTGGCCGGGTCGCCACCGGGGGGCCCTTCATCGCCGCTTCGAAAGCCTGCACCTGAGCGGGCTCGACCGGCGCCGGGGGTCTTGCATCCGGTCCATTGCGCAATGGCAACTGCGCGGACGATCCATCAATTTTGTTCATGGCCCCTCCGGGTTACGCATGCCTTGGGCAAACTGCACCAGGCGCGGGTCATCGCTCGCGGCCAGCCCGGCCAGACGCCGATCCAGCGCCGTGCCCAGGCCCAGTCGCCATTCGCACAACGCCAGCCAGGGTGCCAGTTCCGGCCAAGGCTGACCCTCGCCCAACTCCAGCGCCTGTTGGTAATGCCCCTGATTCATCAGACTGGAGAGACGGATCAGGCACGCGGCCTGCGCCTGCCCTTCAACCTGTTCGAGCCAGTTGGCAATATGTTGCGCTTCTTCGTGGCAATGGTGGCCGGTACCGGCCAGGGCTAGTTCTGCCATCAGCCCTTTCAATGAACTGTCCATCATCAGATTTTCTGCAGGATGCCCTGCATCAGGTCTCTCATCGAACGCGTGACGGTCGAGTTGATGTTGTAGATCACCGACCATTTGTTGAGTTTGTGCTGAAGCTCGGCCAGCAGCGCCGGGTTGTCAGCGGCCTCCTTGAGTGCCGCAATGGCATCGCCGACTTCCTTGTTGGCGTTGTTCGCCTGCTCCTTGAGGTTGTCCGCGACTTTGTCGAGGGTGTTGACGGCGCTGTCATTGGTAAAAATCGATGCCATTACGAAGCTCCCTTGAGGGTGTTGAGAATGCTGATGGCGGCCTCGACTGCCTGGGCTTCCATCTGCCATTGCTGGTATTGCCGAGGCTCTCCGCCGCTGATCAAACGACGCTTGCCAATGGCCTGGGCCTGTTCCAACTGCGCGCGAATCTGCCGCTCAAAATCCACGTCAGCGGCGCGCAGACGCTCCTCCAAAGCCGTCATCACTAAGTGGCTCTCCCTTCAGGTTGATGATGAATTGTTGTTTGCCGCGACTGACAATCACCGCGTCGGCGTTGATCGCCAACACCCTCACGCCTTGCGGAGTCGACGCATCGACCGGGTATTTCTGACCGTCACCCAGCACCACATAAGGCAGTTTGCCGAGAGACACCGAACGCACCACGAACTCCAGCTCATCGGTACTGGCGCGCTTGTTGCGACTGAGTAATTCCAGGGCCGGGCGGGCGCCGAACTCCTGACGAAATTCATGCTGCAACTTATAAAACTGGTTGAGCTGCGCCTCATCGAGCTGCCCGCGCACCTCAATGCGCTCGCCTTTGTCAACATAGGCCAATGCGGTTTCAAGGCCGAAATCCGCGAGCATCTGGTCGAGTCGCTTGAGGTGCGAGCCGGCCAGCCGCACGCGGTTTTCCACGCCCAGCAATCCGGGTACGTCTGCCTTGAGCAAGCTGTCGATTTGTAGCCAGTGATCATCTTCCAGCGCCAACTCGCCGGTCAGGCGAATCCAGCCGGGTTGATCAGCATTAACCGTGCGTACCTGGCGATAACCGAATTTCTGCAGGATGAATTCCACCCCCTGCCGAATTTCTTCCATGCTGCGCACATCGAGCCGATAGGTCAGCGTGCTGCGTTCAAGGTATTGCTGCAGTGCCAACCGCGCGCGGTTATCTTCCAGGTAACCCGTGAGCGTGATGCTGCCATTGGCCTGTGGCTCCGCGACCTGCACGGACTGGAACTGGCGATCACGTAAAAAACTGCGCAACGCGACCAGCGGATCTTCGCCGGTCATACCGCCGCTGCCGCCCGACCATGGCCCGCCAAGCAACCCCACGAAACCCACCAGCAGTAACACGCTGACCGCGAGCATCAATCGCCCGCCCCAATAAGAGCGGGGTACCGCCGTACGCCGTTCCTGAGGGTGGGCGGCCATGGGCAACTGTTCGCTGAACTGACGCTCCTGAGCGCAAAAAGCCCACAGCAACGGCCCGCAAGCCTGTCGGACCAGCGCCTGCAACGCAGTACCACCGACCAGCGGCTGCCCCCCCTGAAGCGGCTGATTACCCTCGGCCCACTCCAACAGACGAACACCTTGCGGGTCGACATCCAACACCAGATGAACCGGCGCAATACCTTCATCGACCAGCACCAGATCGGCTTGCAACGGATCGCTACCGATGACCACGCGCCCTTCGCCCAGAGGCACTTCGACCCCTTGATTGAGGCCGCTGTAAAAACGGATCTTCCAACTCATCTCAAGGCTTCTCAGGCGCGCGGACGCACTGATCAACGCCTTCGACGCAAGCCCCTTCGGCGATGCGCCAACCCTGAGTGTCGTTGCCCATAGCGCAGGCGGTCAGCGAAGAGTCTTTGCCGGTCTGCGCCAGGATCTGCTGCAGCTCGCGAGCCTGACCCAGTGCCTGGCACTGCGTGGTACCGAGCAATTTCTGCAACGAAAGACTCTGGTTCGACAACTCATCGACCTGGAGCAATTGATCCATATAGCCGCGCTTGCTGCCCAAGGCCACGAAATGGCCGAGACCGTTGTCGAT
The DNA here is from genome assembly GCF_900187585.1 of Pseudomonas sp. Irchel 3E19. Classification (NCBI taxonomy): domain Bacteria; kingdom Pseudomonadati; phylum Pseudomonadota; class Gammaproteobacteria; order Pseudomonadales; family Pseudomonadaceae; genus Pseudomonas; species Pseudomonas sp. Irchel 3E19. Next base: position 227,218 of record NZ_FYDT01000001.1, on the reverse strand, counting down.
CAGTCGCGGCTCGATCAGAAACAGGCGCACCGAACGACGGGTGAAACTGGACTTGAAACGGAACAGTGCGCCCAGGTACGGGATATCACCCAGCAACGGCACTTTGCGTATCGATTCGCTGAGTTCGTCGCGGTAGATACCGCCAATCAACAGGCTCTGGCCATGCCCGACGCGGGCCACGGTATCGACCACGGTACGGGCGATGGTCGGCAGGCCTCCTGGTCCGGAACTGTTAGGCTTCTGGTTGCCGTCCTCGATGTGCAGACTGAGGCTGATTTCCGGTTTGTCGCCCAACTGGATCACCCGCGGTGTCAGCTTGAGCATGGTTCCGTAAGTGATGGGCCGCAGCTCCGCCACTCGCTCACCGATAAGCCTGACATAGTAGGTTTCGCTGTGATCGATCACCGCGAGGGTGTTTTCCTGGGTCAGCACGGTCGGCCGCGAGCCGATCTGCGCGCGGCCCTGGTTCTGCAACAAGGTAATTCGCGCCAGCAGGAAATCCAGACCTCGACTGTCTACCAGACTGGCACCGGCCTCGGGCCCGCCGAGGTCCTCTGTGGTGGTGCGGATGTCGACCAACTGGCGAGGTCCGACGCTGATCCCGACGCGCCAGTCCACACCCAGCTCGGCGAGGTTTTCTGCGTTGATGTCGACAATCGACAACCCCACTTCGATACGCGCCGACGGCCGATCCAGTGCCGTGATCAGGCGCCGGTACATCGGCATGCGTTCCTTGGTATCGCGCACGAGGATGGCATTGAGCGAGGGCTCGGCCTGGACCACTGCACGCCCGGACTGCACCGGCGACCGTGGACTGTCCTGCCCCTCGACCGCCACCACGTTGGCGTCACCCAGCACCCGGGCGAGGATGGTCGCCACGCCAGGGGCTTCAATGTCGTCCTCGCGGTACTTGATTCGACGATCTTCGGCGACCGCGTACTTGAGCGGAAAGATTTCCACCACCAGGTCGCCGGTCTTTTCACTGCGCAACGCGTGCTGCTGCTCCAGCGCCATGGCGGTTTGCTCCACCAGGTCGAGGTAACGCGAAGGGCCGGAGATATACACCAGTCGTCCGCTCATGTCCGGTCGCCAGCCAAAGCGCGGCTCCCAGACCCCCCCCGCTTCCAGCGCCTGCCTCAATTCGGCTTCGCTGACTTGCTCCAGCTTTACCAGTCGCGACTGCATTTCAGTGGATTTGAAAACATACAGAACAGCCCCGTCGTAATACCAGATGAGGTTGTAAAGCGAGGCCATCAGTTGCAGAAAGGACTGCGGATCCTTGAGGTCGAAGCGCCCGCTGACCTGGTCATTGACCTTGTCACTGACAATCACCGAGCCGTCGTAGTTGGCGCCGAAATTGGCCAATACATCGCGCAGGTTTTCACCTTGGGCTACGTAGTTGTAGGGAATGACGGGCCAGTCCAGATCCTGGCCGTGCGCGGTGCCGGTCAACAGCCACACCACGACCAGACTCAAACACCGCGAGACTCTCAGGGACGCCATAACGTTTGTTTCCACTGCGGTTCCAGGCCTGCGAGCAGCAGGTCGGGCTTGATCGTTTCGAGAATGGCGACCTGCGCCGCCATGGCCTGTTCCAGGTCGTCAAGTTCAAGTGCGCCGAGGTCAAGGCGTGCCTCAAGGATGAGGTTGGATTGTTCATCAGTCGCCAGCGCCTGAGGATGCTGCCGGCTCCAGCGGGTGACTTTACCCAGCAGGTTTATCAGCATGTCGCGATCCGTCGGGGATTGGCCCTGAACCTGCCAGTTCAGCGGACTGGACAGCACCATGTCATCGCCCTGACGCTGCAAAAACAGGCTGTGACCGTCGACCCGCAGGTGGAAGCGGCCCGCTCGATCGGCCACAAAGGCCCCCTGGCCTGTGCGTGCGGCCAATCCAGTCAGTAAATGTTCCATGATTCCTCGGCGTGTCCGGCAGTCAGGAGCTCTGCCAGTAAAAGTGATCGTGGGCCTGACACAGGCTCCGTTCTTGCAGGAAGAGCTGCACCGCATCGGCGGCGCCGGCGTCCTCGTCAAGTTTGGCCAGCGGCTCCCACAGCGAGGTCAGCACCACCGGCACGGGCGCAAATCCATCGAGCTTGCCATCTGCCAGCAACACGGCCATGCCGTGGTGCCAGTTAGGCCAGGCCAATCTCGCCTGTTCGGAAATAGCACTCAGCTTGCACACCAGCGCCGCCGTTTCAGCCTGGGTCTTGGCCTCACAGCGTTCGATTTTGGCCAATTCCAACCGGGCCAGCTGCGAATCGGTTGCGCCCACCTGCCGCCAGAACTCGGCCTTGATACGCAACTGACGAGCCTGGGTTTCATACTCGATCAGTGCCGAACGCCAACTGGGGATCGCTTCGTCGAAAAGGCTCTCCCACCAGCCGTAGACCGGTAACAGCACCCAATCGATGATTGCCTGGGTCGAGGCCAGGTTGATTCGGTCACCCAGCCAGTTGCACCAGTCCTCGCCTTGGGCAGAAGCGTGACGCAGCACCAGTTGAATGTCCCCGCGCTCAAGGGCCATGCCGCGGGCAAGACGCTGCTGCAGCCAATTGGACTGAAACAGCTGCTCCAGTCGCGCACGCGGCAGCAGGCGCTGTAACAAACTCAACTGACGCGCGCTGATGATTCCCGATTCGCGGTACAGCCCGCCTGATACGCAGCCTGCGGCTCTGCCTCGACTGCGGGCATCCTGTCCCACTACGGAGACCCGACGGCCAGCAAAAATACCGGCTTGAGGCTGTTGATTATGGTCTTCCTGGCTCATTCTCTGCCTTGACTATCTCGTTTCGTAGCACACCCGTCAGCGTCCTTCACTGTGACCAATCTTACTGAGGGCCAATGGACCAAACTTGCAAAAAACGTCATTTTTTTTTAGCCGGACGCTATTCTTTTCCTTGTCTGGAACGACTGGGCGTACACCCGAAACGGCGACGATAGCTCTGGGTAAAGTAGGACTGACTGGAAAAACCGCTTTCCATTGCGATATCCACAATACTCATCTCACTGTTAAGCAATAAATGGTGGGCGTAGAGGATACGCCGCTCGCTGATCCAGGCACGAGGGGAAACGCCGTAGACTGAACCGAACAACTCCTTGAACGTTGTCAGGCCCATGCCGAACTGCCGGGAAAACTCACAGAGCCGCCACTCCTTGAGATAGTGCTGCTCCATGAACGCCTGCAATCGCTCGACGTGCCGGCTGCCCTGCTGGCGCAGCACCGACATCAGTGCTGGCCCTTGCGGACTGAACGCGAACAACATCAACAATTCTTCAACCCGCAACAGCGCCAGCATCGGCGGGTGCTCGTGCACCATCAGGCCTTCGAGCCCCTTGATGCAGTCGGCCATCAACGGCGTACTGGCAAACGCGATAAGACTGACCCCAGGCTCATCCCAGCGCTCGACTTCACTTAACAGCTCACCGAAACGCTGAATAAACTTTTGTAAAAACTGAACCGATAATGGGATCCAAAGTACATGACATTCATGTTCGCCCGTGCTGATGACATAGTTGCCTCTGCGTGCAAACACCAGTTCACCCGGCATGAGGCAAAGTGTCGCATTACAATCCTGAACTGTGAGCTGTCCTTCTAGCAGGATATAAATCCCTGCTTCACCGTTCGATACAAACTCAAACGTAGGAATAGCCCAACGGCACAGTTTTATCTGTTTCCGAGCACGGGTACTGGCACCTTGCATTTTTTAGTGACCCCAACCTGCACATACAGTTGGTGCGGCGCCCAGGTAGGCGACGCACGAAAACTCATTCTCGACATAGTACGACGTGACGCTTTTAACGATGATCAGCTCAACAATAGCTGTCATTAATAATGGTCAATTGTCGAATTAGGACAATTACTCTTATTTAACGCTCTCACGCCTGTCTTTGTATAACGAATGATGTATCGGAACACTCACTGAAATTAATTAGAAAAAAATCAATACAAAGTATTTCAACGATCTGTCGATGCGCGTCGAACAGTGCACTTTGGATAACACTGTAGCTGTCCAAGATGTACGTTCATCTCGCTGTCGGTTACCGCAGGCTGCCAACTTCGAGCCTGCACAGGCCCGTCTTCGGACCAGGCCAGTTCGCTACGCAGCAACACCCCGTCACCCGCTATTTGCGCTGGCATCAGGCGAAAGGTGAAATGCACAGGCAACGCCGTCACCCGGTAGCTGGCCTGAGCAATCATTCGCGGCTGCCCTTCGACCGGTGCGTAAAGACACACACTGACATAGGCCGGGCGCGTGACAGGGGACGGCATGCGCACCTCACCTCTGACTTCAATCTTCGCGACCGGCGCCGGCGACACACTGACACAACCAACCAGAGCCAAAGGAACACTGCATCGCAGCGCCCTGATCATGGCTGTCGAACCCGACGCTCATAAAGAACCGATGTGTCGCCATCCACCAATCGTTGCAGCACACGCTCACTCTGTTGATCGGTAGCCACCTTGGTTGCCAGCCAACGCCCCAATTCAGCCACACTGGCGACCCCTGCCTGACGGCTGGGCACTTGACTGAGCGAGCGCCCGGCAAAACTCCCGGACATCCGCGCCCCGTCCGTCTTGACCGCGGGCGAAATACCAACGCTGTCTATTTTCATAGCTCTGCTTAAACCCTCATACCGGCGGGTCTGGATTGCGCCTGAGCGGCACTGTCGTGTCCAGGCAGCAATTGCTGCCAGAATTCGGCGTGATCCAGCAGGTTGGCCAAGGTGGTTTCGAAGCGTAACAAGGTCAACTCGGTGGCCGGAATCTGGGCGTACAGCTGCACCAGTCCGGCTTCCTCGTCAAAACCAAAATGCAGGTCGAAGCGATACCAGCGACGGTTGAAACTAGCCAGTTGACGAAAAATCCCCTCGCCAAAGGTTTCAATCCCCGCCACATCGGCTTCCAAGACCAGCCGATCACGTCCGGGCAGCAATACCAGTGTCACGCCCAAGTGATCGTCAAACAGAAGGCTGGCAACCCCCTCTTCATCCAGCGACAAAGCAGGAAGGCCACTGCGACTGGCAAATTCGGCAAGTAGCTGATTGACCCTGATACTCAAATCCATGCATGTCTCCTCGAGCTAGGCGAATGCTAGCACCCGGCCATGCAGTGGTTTTGTCACTGACGGGCTTTTCTTTTAAGAAAAAAGCCACATCACTGCGGCTTTTTTCCTACAACCAAAATCAAATCAGGCTACGCCAGCGGCCGCTCGCCATGCCTGGTTGTGGTTCTGGGTGTACTGCGCAAGTAACTGCAGCATCTCCTTCATGAAGTTGGCGTTGTAGCTCAACTGGTCTTCGACCTTTTGCTTTTCGCTCTGGGCAATCGACGCGTTGACTTCGTCTTCCTTGGCATTGGCCTGAACCGCCGTTTGCTCGACCTGCACCGCGTTATTGGACATCTGTCCAAGTGCCTGATTTACGCCGTTGATGCTTTGCAGCTTGGCGTTGCGGTTGTCCACACCCTGCCCGGCCAGCTTCAGCGCACTGGTGTCGGCAGCTTGATCCTTGGCCCAGATCTTGCCGACTTCGACACGATCGGCATCCGAGGTTTTACCCAATGCCTGCATCTTCGCGTCGATCAGTTCGTTGCGACCGGCGATGTTTTTCTCCAGGCTTTTCTCCTGGCTGATCGCCTTGCCATTCTTGACCGCGCCGATGGCACCGGTAATCGCCGATGCCACGGCCATCACCCCGGAAATCACCGCCATCGCAATCATCAACTTGGAGCCGCTGCGCATTTCATCCACCTGGGCTTGCTGCGCGTTGATAATCGAAGTGTTCTCGCTGTCCCGCTGTACGATGCCCAACTCGCGAGCCTTCTGCGCGATGCGAAACAACAGCACCATCAGCTCGACACTGCCATTGAGTTCACTGCTGACTTTGCCCAGGCCTTCGGGCTTGAACGTTTGACGCGGCTCGATCAGATCGACGCCCGAGCTCTTTTTCGCTTCACCGAGCGGCATCATGCCGGCGGCGTGAACGGTTTCGCTGCGCGCGGCGGATTGAGTTTTTTCCAGCGGCTGAGTATTGCCAACCTGACTCAGCCCGTGAGCGCCATAACCTGTTTCAATAATCATGATGTGCTCCTCAGATAGCCGCAGGACGGCTGGAAAGATTGTGCAGGCTGTCGCCCTTGGCATTGATCATCTGGAAAATCTGTTCCATGACCTGCAAAAAGGACTCGACCATGTGACTGAGCTCTTCCTTGAGCCTGTCCATGACGGCCTGGAACTGCGTGAGCTCGGAGCGCCCCTCCAGGACATCGGCCTGTTTGACGGCTGACTTGGCCTGAAACGCCGAGCTGGCGGTTTGCGCCGCACCGTTGGCGACATCCAGCGTCACATCGGAAATCTGCATGCCGAGTTTGGCGCCATGGGAAAGCGACTGACTGGCAACGTTGCCGAACTTGCTACCCAGATCCGCCACTTTGCCGGCGAGACTGGCAGTGAGCTCGGCGGCCTTGCCACCGATTTTTGCACCCACCTTGGCGACCGCCCCCACGGCAGCCCCCCCGAAACTGACTACCGCAGCGATCACGGCGATGGCGATTTCAATCCCCATCAGAGCCGGTCCGAGCTTTTCCATCACTTCTTTGCTGATCAATCCGTCCTTCGCTGCTTGTTGCACAGCCTGGGAGACGACACCCATTACACCACCGGCAATCATCAGTGCTCCGGCAGCCGCGCCAACGCCCGTTGCCACCAGGATCGCGCCAACGATGATCGAAGCAATGGCACTGATCCAGCCAAAGATCTTGCCGATCAGACCGGACTTCTGCGCTTCTTTAGCCGCCTCGGTCGCCTCCAGAATCTTCTTCTGGTTTTCTTCTATCTTCTGCAGGTTTTGCTCACGCGCCTGCTTGATCTCTTCGATCTTGAGCTTCTTCTGCGTGGACTCCAGTTCGCCGGTCACTTTGGCCAACTCGATTTCGAAGTCCTCCACCGAGCTGAGGCGCGCCACACCCAGCCGAGAGGTTTCAGCGATAAAGCGCTGAGCCAGCGCAGTGTCCTGGCGCACCGACTGCACCAGACGATTGATGTCCGCCCGAGAGCTGGCATCCAGACGCTGCTGACTGGCTGCCAGCGGCGCGGTCAATTGCACCCCTTGAGAATGGAGGGCCTGACGGCCATCCGCTTCGACCCTGGAGACCGCAAGCGCGTCCCCTCCTCGGTCATTGCGTGGACGGGCCACCGGGTCGTTCGATTGAACATCCCCGATGGCAATCGCAACGCGATCAAACGTTATCGGATTCATTGTGTTGATCCTTTCTCGCTAATACGGCTTCCAACATGGCGCCGGCACGCTCGGCCAAAACCGCGTGCGCCGACTGTGCCGAGGCCAAGGCCCGAGCCGAGTAGAAGCCACTCTCGGCTCCGTCGAGATCACCCATTTGCAGGTGACACTCGCCGGCATGAAACGGAAATCTGGGCTCGTTGATGTCAATCACCGCGCCATAGCTGTAGCTCTGCAGTGCCAGCTCGAGCTGCCCCATGGACTGGCGACACGCACCCAGCCCGAGAAAGAAGCGAACGTCGTAATGATCGAGCATGCACAACGATTGAAAGATCTTGTGGGCGTCCTCCCACTTGCCGGCCTGGTATTGATTGAAGGCCAGTGAATAGAGCTGTTCCAGGCTGTCACCGGAGATGTTTTTGAGCATGGCCAGCGTGCCGCCATCGCGCAAAAAAGCTTCCAGTTCCTTCTCGTATTCCTCAGACAAATCTTGTTCTTGCTGGCTCATCAACCGTTCCTATATGGCATTTAGAATGTCGCGCATCACGCTGTCGTATTTCTGGACGAAACGATTCAGGGCCTCGATCGCCGAGTTGTAGCGCGAGCTGACATCGTTCAATAGTGTGGTTTTCTCACTGACCTGGTCGTTGATCGGACGGGAGCGGTCGCCCACCGTCGTGGCGAAGTTGGCAATGGGGTTGTTCTCTTTCTCGAACGCGTAGCTGTTCTGCAAGTCCCCATCTTTCATCGCACCGCTTTCCTTGGGCTCACCTGTCAAAAATGCCTTGATGCTCAGCGGCTTGCCCGCGCTGTAGGTATTGAGACCGGCCATCAACTTGTATTCCGCGCTGGCCTTCCAACTCTCCTCGGTGGGGTAGCCGTACAAGGCCTTGTCAAAAAGATTGAGCCCCGGCTCGATCTCGATTCCTGCTTTGGCCGCCAGCTTCGCGTTGATCTGCGACTGGATCTTGCTGAAGATGTTGAGCTCGGCAGTCAGCGCTTTAAGGTCGTCGCGCAACTCGTTGCGTTTGCCGTCCTGTATCAGCAGAACCTCTTCGTAAACACCGCGAACGTCATCATCGATTCGATCACTCGTCAGTCCGAAATGCGCCTTGGCGAGGAATTCTTTCAGCGGCCATGGCTGGCCTGGGTTGGCATCGGCGTACTGATTGATCAGTTGCTTGACGGACTCGATCCCGGACTTCACCTGCAGCTCATACAGACCGCCCTTCGTGATCGGTACTGGCGGCAGAAAGTAGGAGAGCAACTTGTCCATCTGCGCCGACGACAAGGGTTGGTTGTCATGGGAAAAGCTGACTTTGCGGTTGCTGATCAGCGCCCGCAGTTCTGCGAGCACATCAGTCCCGCGACCTCGCAACTCATCTGCAGGCAGTGTCTGCAACTGGTTCAGAAAACCCGAAAGGTCTTGCTGGTATTGCCTGATATCCATAAGAGGCTCCTTACACTACAAGTCCACGCATCGAGGCCGGACGACGCAGGCGTTTACCTTCATCGGCAACCGGCGGACGGCTGATCCGCATCCGCTGCACTTCCTGCAAAAGCTCTTTTTCCGCGGCTTGCACCAACGGTTGATCCTGTGACCGAAAGACCCGATCACAAACCTCGGCAGACAACCCCAGGCCTTCCCACATTTCACCGAGCAAGCGTTCGCGGTGCTCGTTGTCCTCAATCGCCCTTTCGGCAGCCTGAAGCGTTTTGGCGTAGGTTTCGTCGCGCATATCCATGACTCCTATAGTAGGGACAGGGCGATTGGCTTCCTGTCAGTCACGGTCGATTTTTTGTCGTTTTCGCATTGATTGCAGCGAACACACGTGTCCGGCCTGTAACTCGAACCAGCCGGCTTGCGGCTCGGCCGCGCCCGTCCAGCGACGATAGAAACGCTCCATCCGCTGGCCCTCCAGCGGACTTCCGGCCATCGCATCTACCTTGCCGTACAAACCGGCCTGCGGCCCGAGAACCGCGAGTACCGCTTCAGCCAGTACATAAAGCGCAGCAAAGGAATTGCCCAGACCGAGGCGTCCGTCGACGCGGCGCAGCATGACAATCCAGACCCGCGAACCTTCGCAGCGCCAGGCCAGCTCACAGCCGCCATGCACGAATCGCCAACCCAGCGACAACGAGCTCTGGCGCAGAAAATGCGGCTGAATGTCATAGCCTTTCGCTTGCAGCCAGTGCGTCAATGGATCGCCGTTCATAACGAAACCCGCCCCAAGGGCTGAATGTTGATCTGCTGGGTCAGCTCCTGATACGAGAGCACCGGCAGGCCGTAGTAATCGCCTTCAATCAACTTGCGCACGTAGCGGCGGATGTCCATCGACACCACCAGCACCGGTTTGGTCTGCATTTGCGAGAGGTCGCCGACGGTCAGCCGGACTTGTTCGAGAAAGGACTGGGTGACCGCCGGGTCCAACGCCAGATAGCTGCCGGCACTGGTCTGGCGGATGCCACCACGAATCTGCTCCTCCACCAGCTGGTCGAGCAGATAGGCCGGCAGGATGTTATTGCCGCTCGAATATTTGTAGCAGATGTAGCGTTTGAGACTGCTGCGAATGTATTCGGTGAGTTGCACCACATCCTTCTCTTTTTGCCCCCACTCGACCATGGCTTCGAGAATCGCCCGCAGGTTGCGGATCGAAATGTCCTCGCCGACCAGGCGCTGGAGAATCTCGGTCATGCGTTGCAACGGAATGATGCGTTGGGCTTCTTTCACCAGTTCCGAATAGCTGTGCTCCATCTGCTCCAGCAGGTAACGGGTTTCCTGGATGCCGATAAAGTCTTCGGCGTACTCGCGCAGCACGTGGGACAGGTGCCAGGTCAGCACCTGATCCATGCTCAGAAAGGCGCAACCGGATCGCTCCAGCCGTCCCTCGTGCTCGGCGTCGACCCACAACGTCGGCTGGCCCGGCAACACCGGTTCGCCTTCTTCAAACGGCACGCCGATCAGCTCCAACTGACTGGCCCGTTCCTGCACCAGCAACCGCGCGCTGCGCAGACGCCCACGGGCCACTGGCACTTCTTGCAGCTGAATCAGGTATTCGCCGTCTTTCAAACCGTCATTGAAGCGCAGGTGGATACCCGGAAACGGCACGCCAAAGTCCAGATAAAGCGCACGCCGCACCCGCACCAGCTCATCGTTGAGGGCAAATGCTTCGAGTTCCTGCTGCATGCTCGCGTCGACATCGATCAGCAACGGCACGGTCATGGCGAACTCTTCCTTGTCGGCCAACCGCGAGCTTTTCGGTTTGCTGCCCGAGGGCTTGGGTTTGGGCCTGGCCGACGACGCGGCGCCCGCACCTTGCGCCAATAGCGTCGGCAAGTCTCTGGGGTTGTTCTCGGCCGCCTCGCCGCGTTGACGCAACAGCATGAAATAGCCGCCACCCCCCACTACGGCCGCCAACACCATGAAGGTGATCGTCGGGAAGCCGGGGATAAGGCCGAACAACACCAGCAGCACACCACCAATCAGTAACGCCTTGGGCTGCGCCACGACCTGACCGCCGATGTCATTGCCCAGATCCGAGGCGCCATCGGACGAATCCCGGGTCACGATGATCCCGGCCGTGATCGCGATCAACAGGGCCGGTACCTGGCTGACCATGCCATCGCCAATGGTCAGCACCGAATACAGTTGCAAGGCGTCGCCGGCGCTCATGCCCTTTTGGGTCACGCCGATGGTGATGCCCGCCAGAATATTGATGAAGATGATGATCAGGCCGGCAATCGCATCGCCCTTGACGAACTTCATCGCGCCATCCATCGAGCCGAACATCTGGCTCTCGCGCTCGATCACCGCACGCCGGTCCCGCGCTTCGTTGACGTCGATGACACCGGCGCGCATGTCGCCGTCGATACTCATCTGCTTGCCGGGCATGGCGTCGAGGGAGAACCGCGCACTCACTTCGGCCACGCGCTCGGCACCTTTGGTGATCACCAGAAACTGCACGATGGTGATGATCAGGAAGATGATGCAACCGACCACCAGATTGCCGCCCACCACGAAATTGCCAAAGGTGTAGACGATCTGGCCGGCGTCGGCTTCCAGCAAAATCATGCGGGTGGTGCTGACCGACAAGGCAAGCCGAAACAGCGTAGTGATCAACAACACCGCCGGGAATACCGAGAATTGCAACGGCGAACTGACGTAGACCGACATCATCATCAACACCACCGACACGGTGATGTTGATCGCAATCAGGATGTCGAGCAGAAACGGCGGCAGCGGCAGGATCATCATGAACACCACGGCCAGCAGCATCACAGCCAGCATGATGTCCTGACGATCGCCTACCTTCCTGAGGAAATCAGACAGCGCGTTCATGGGACTCTCGCAGACTCAGAAACCGTTCGTGAGCGACGCGTGCATCGGCGATGCGCCCCTGTAACTGGCACGCGCGGCTGACACAACCCCACAGCGCCAGATCATCCTCGCCATCGGCCAGTAACTGATCGCATTGACGCTCAGCCAAGACACCTTCCTCCAGTTGCAACAACGCCACCACCAACGCACGACGCGCCTGGCAATGAGCCGGATCGACCACCAGCAGAGCTTCCAGAAATATTCGCGCACGGCCTGGCTGGCCGCATTGCAGCTGCAACCAGCCGAGCAACAGCAGCAGGTTTTGCTGTACCGGTTTCAACATCATGGGGGTCATACCTTGTGCAGCAGATGGAGAGCCATCTGCAGCAAGTACTCGTCTTCGTTGCGCGCTTGCAGCAGCGCCAATGCCGCCTGCAACTCGGGCACATCGGATGAGCGAACCTGCTGCTCGAGGTCTTTCAGGGCGTGGCGAAATGCCTGGGGCCGCAGCAGCTCGTCAAAGCCTTCCGTGGGGCAGGCAAACGCCAGCAGCCGCCGCCCGGCAAGATCTGCCGGGTACAAATTATCGAGGTGGGTCTCGATCGAACGACCATCGGGCGGCAGCACATAACGCTCGGGCAAGGCGGCGGTGCGATGGTGCTCGCCGACCTCGGTCAGCTGTTCGATGCCAATGTGCGGGGCGCTGATCCGACTCACGGTTCAAGCACCGCGCGGCGCGCCGAACTCAGGGTCCGCAACGCCTGATGCAGCACCGGGGCGGTGACGCGCCGCTCATCCAGAGTAATCAGCAATAACAGGCGATCGCTCGCCCACGCACACCGCAGCGGCAATGCCGGCCCGGTGCGGCTGAACGTCAACGCCAGCGCGCGAACCGCGCCCTGATGAACCTGATGCCACGCCAGATCCACCGCCAGCCAGAGCGTCAGCTTGCGGTCGTGCTGCTCCAGTTGCAGCGTGCCGCTTTCCTCGAACTCCAGCTGAATCAGCGCGCCTGCCGGAGCGGGCACGGCCACCCCAAGGTCCTGGCAAAACTGGGCCAGCGCCTGGTCAATCCAGTGCATGTCGTTTACTCACTGTGCCTGCCATTCGTCTTCTTCCTGATCGATGGCCAGGTCCAGCGCCAGTTGGCAGGCATTGAGCAGGTTCTGACGCTGCTCCTCATCGCTAAAAATTTCTGTCGGGATCAGACGGATCAGGCGCTTGATCTCGCGAAAGAAATGAATCCGGCGCGCCGCGTCGTTGATTGCCAGCGGCGCGATCAGACGCTGCACGTCCTGCACACTCGCCCAGCGTTTGTCGATCAACTTGATCAGCCCCCCCATAAGGTCAGAAGGCCCGTATGCCATGGACTCGTTCCCCCGTTACCAGCGCTTGCCAGAGTGCATTGACCTGGTCCGACAACCCCTTCAGCACCCGCAACTTGTGCATGTCGCTCATTACCCGTTCGAGCTTGATCGGGTCGATCCACGCCTGCTGACTATCAAGGTCGGCACTCAACGCCTTCATCAAAAATCCGGTCACGCCTTCCAGCGCGCTATTGCTGAACCGCGCATGAATGTCGTCCCACGCCGCACTCAGGCCGCGATAATCCATGACCGCATCGCGGTAGGTGTCTCGCAGTGACTGGATGTCTCCAATCCCCTGCTCTGCCGCCTCCTTCGCCAACGGCCCGATCTTTAAGCCAAGCTCGATGGCGCGGCCCCGTTCCTGGGCCATCTCCAGCAGCGTCTGATCAATCAGCTCGACTATCGCCCAGGCGTCGGTCTTGTCGGCCAGCTCTTTGCGCGCAAAGGTCAGGGCAACAAACTGATGACTGATCTCTCGAGAAAACCCCTTGAGGTACGCCTTGAGCTGCGCAAGGTTGTTCAACTGGCCACTGCCGAGGTGCGCGACGAGGGCGTCGAGTTTTTGTTGCGACTCAAGGTCCGGGACTTTCCTGAGGTGCTCTTCGAGCATTTCGAGGATTTCACTGAGCCGCGCATGGCCGTCGCTGACGCTACGCTTGGCCAACGACTTTTCAACTCGCTCGGAGAGCGCGAAGGTCAGCTCTTCAGCGGCATCAGCCATCGACTGGCTGATGGAAACGTAATGCACACGTTCGCCCTGGAAGCTGCCGGTCGGCCGGCTTTCACGCGCAATACCCGTCTCGGTCTGTCGATCCGGCAGCGACGCCGCAGGGACGACACTCTGAATAATGGCCATAGGAGCACTCGCTTGCAGGCAACGGAGATGTGGGGCCATTGTAGAAATTCGTCCGCCGAGGGCTCTGCCAAAATCAGTCGCATTTTTTTAGGCCTTGCGCCAACCAATTTCTAAAAACTTGCGACCGGCACTGAAATTACCGCAGCGAGCCTTTATTTATAGTGGCGGCCAGTCCCACTCCCAAGCCGACCATGCACCTCTCACTCGAACACATCACCGGCCAGATGCAGCAGGCCATCGATAAAGGTCGGCTGATTCAAATTCGCGGCCGGGTCACCCAGGTCACCGGCACACTGCTCAAAGCGGTGGTCCCGGGTGTGCGCGTGGGCGAACTATGCCAATTGCGCAACCCGGATCAGTCGCTGTCGCTGATGGCCGAAGTCATCGGCTTTCAGCAGCATCAAGCGCTCTTGACTCCGCTGGGTGAAATGCTCGGCATTTCCTCGAACACTGAAGTCAGCCCAACCGGCACCATGCATCAGGTTGGTGTTGGCGATCACCTGCTGGGCCAGGTACTCGACGGCCTCGGCCAGCCGCTCAACGGCAGCAGCCTCGCTGAGCCCGCAGCCTGGTACCCGGTTTACCGCGACGCGCCGGACCCCATGAGCCGCAAGCTGATCGAGCGGCCGATTTCCCTTGGCGTGCGCACCATCGACGGCCTGCTGACGTGCGGTGAAGGTCAGCGCATGGGCATTTTCGCGGCGGCCGGTGGGGGTAAAAGCACGCTGCTGGCCACTTTGATGCGCAGCGCTGACGTCGACGTCATCGTCCTCGCGCTGGTCGGTGAGCGAGGCCGGGAAGTACGCGAATTCATCGAGTCCGACCTCGGTGAGCAAGGGCTCAAACGCTCGGTGCTGGTGGTTGCCACCTCGGACCGTCCAGCAATGGAGCGGGCCAAGGCGGGGTTTGTCGCCACCACGATTGCCGAGTATTTCCGCGATCAGGGTAAACGCGTGCTGCTGCTGATGGATTCGGTCACCCGATTTGCCAGAGCCCAGCGCGAGATCGGCCTGGCTGCGGGCGAACCACCGACCCGGCGCGGCTATCCGCCCTCGGTATTCGCCGCCTTGCCGCGATTGATGGAGCGCGCCGGCCAGTCGGACAAAGGTTCGATTACCGCGCTGTATACCGTGCTGGTCGAAGGCGACGACATGACCGAACCCGTGGCGGACGAGACCCGCTCGATTCTCGACGGGCACATCATCCTCTCGCGCAAGCTGGCCGCGTCCAACCACTACCCGGCCATTGATGTACTGCGTTCGGTCAGCCGGGTGATGAACCAGATCGTGACCGCTGAACACCGTAAAGGCGCCAACCAGTTGCGCGAATGGCTGGCCCGCTACGAAGAGGTCGAGTTGCTGATCAAGATTGGCGAGTACCAGAAAGGCCAGGACCCTGTGGCTGATCGGGCCATCGAAAAAATGGACGGTATCCGGGCCTGGTTACGTCAGGGCACCCACGAGCCCAGTGATTTGCCGCACTGTCTTGAACAACTTGCGAGTCTGACCCGATGACATTACCCACCCTGCTGCGCATCAAGAGCTTGCGCGTCGAGCGCGCGGAACAGGCGCTGCAACGCCAGGAGCGGCGGGTCGCCGAGGCACACCGTAGCCATCAGTCCGCAATCGCCGAACACCAGCAATACCGAGAGTGGCGCCAGGCGCAAGAGCACCAATTGTTCGAACGCTGCAAGGCCAAGCTCATGAACCGCAAGGCGCTTGAACAATGGCAGCAACAGGTTGCCCTGCTGCGAGAAAAGGAAGCAACACTGGAACAGCGCATTGCCGAGCACGCAGAAAATCTGAGCCAGGAACACGAACGCCTGCGCCTGAGCCGACGTCGCTTGCAGGAAGCTCAGCAGCAGGTGGAAAAATTCACCGAATTGACCCGCCATGCCCTCGCCGAGGAACGGCTGTTGCTTGAGTTCAAAGAAGAACAGGAGCTCGAAGAGTTCCGTCGTGTCGAGGCCGTTTCATGAGCAGAACTTCTCCACCGGACTTCCCACAGGATGTCTTTACGCGCACACCGGCACCGGCACGGGTTGCAGCCGACCAGAGCCGTCAGGCTGAATTCGAACGGGCACTCAACCATAAACCTGACGCGAACGAGAAACGTCGGGCCGAAGCTTTGCGCAAGTCCGATAGTCGTGAACCGGGCAAAACGCCTGCGAATGCATCGCGCGTTCCGGAAGATGGTTCCCGGCACGTCACAGAGACCGCAAACCACAGACGAAAATCGCTCACCGGCCCTGAGTCAGATCCAGGCACGCCGGATGAGCGCGCTGAAAAGGACGGAGCCGGCGCGCAACCGGAGCCTGGAGCAGAACTCACGCCATCGCCCACAGGCGCGCATCAGCAACCCGCGCTTGCGAGCGAACGTCCCGTGCCTGCCACAGGCCCGCGCGAAAACACCCCGGTGACCGCGAAGAACCCCGAACCGGGTCTGCCCGTTCCGCTCGGTGGCCCTGCACTCGGGGTCGTCGCAGAAACGGCCTCTGACCAGCACAATTCTTCTGGCGAGCAAGAGCAACAGCCCCCCCTGAATACACTGATCGAAGAGCCGGCACCTGTTGCCGTGACGACTCAGACACCGGGTGACAAGCTGCTGGCTCGCTTGCTCCAAGGCGCCGAGCCGCCTGCACTGGGCAAAGACCTCGACAAACTGATGCAGACCCTGCAACTGCACATCCATGCCGGCGTGACCCGCGATGGCAGCACCACGTTATTGCAGGTGAACCTGGCGCAACTGGGACAGATCGATGTCCAGCTCGCCCATTCGCATGGGCACCTGCACGTTGAAATCCAGGCCAGCCCCGGCAGCTTGCTGCAACTTCAACTCGCCCGTGGCGATCTGATGGAGCGCCTGCAACGGCTCAACCCCGGACAACCGATCCAGCTGACCTTCAACCAGCATCAACAGGGCAGCGATCAGGGCTCGCGCCAGCGTCGGCATGTGCAGGACGAGTGGGAGCCAGACACATGAGCAGCCTGAAACTGCCGCGCGTTGAAGCTTGCGCACTGGCCTTGCAACAGAAAGTCAGTCGTTGTCGCACGCGCTACCCGCTCGCGGACGGCGAAGCCCGGCTGACGTTCCTGCCGCAGCCCGACGCGCTGGATGTGCGGCTCAATGTTCACTGGCAAGGTCTGGCCCTGAGCTGGCGCTGTCACAGTGCAAGCCTGGCCGGATGGCTTGAACCTCACTTGCAGGAAGCCGCGTTCAGCAGCCTGCCACCGCCGCTGCAATTAGCATTGCTGGAGCTGGAAAGTGCGGTGCTGCCGGGGCTCATCTGGAAAAGCATCGAACCGTGTCGACCCGAATCCGGCACGAACACACCGACGCTGGCGTTGACGCTGTCACGTGGCGCGCAGCGTCTGGTGATCTGGCTTGAGGGTGCCCCCGACGCGCTGCTTGCGTGCATGCCCGCGCGCCCATTGGCAGAGCTGACGGCAATTGCCTTGCGACTCTCGCTGCAATGGGGCCCGGTTTGCCTGCTCCCGGCGCAACTGCATTCACTGGCCACCGGTGATCTCCTGTTGCTGCCAGCGCGCCACGACGCCGCCAGCCCCTTACTCGGCGTCGTCGAAGACCGCCCATGGGCACGATTTCGCCACCACGATTCTCAACTGGAACTGCTCGCCATGCACACCGAAGCGCCCGTCGAAACCCCACAGGATCTGGCCAGCCTGGATCAACTCCCGGTCCAGGTCAGCTTCGAAGTGGGCCGTCAGACCCTCGACCTGCAGACCCTCGCCACCCTGCAACCAGGTTCGTTGATCGACCTGGCCGCACCGCTCGACGGCGAGGTGCGAATCCTCGTCAACCAGCGCTGCCTGGGCGTGGGTGAGCTGGTGAATATTCAGGATCGTCTCGGTGTGCGCATCACCCGCCTGTTGCAGGATCAGCCCGCATGATTCAACTGCCTGACGAGCTCAGCCTGATTTTCGGATTGGCGCTGCTGGCATTGCTGCCGTTCATTGCGGTCATGGCCACCTCATTCATCAAGATGACCGTGGTCTTCTCATTGCTGCGCAACGCCTTGGGCGTGCAGCAGATTCCGCCAAATATGGCCATGTATGGCTTGGCAATCATCTTGAGTCTGTACGTGATGGCCCCCATCGGTTTCGCCACCCGCGACTACTTGCGCACGCATGACGTCAGCCTCAGCAATACCGCATCGGTGGAACAATTTCTGGACGAAGGCATGGAGCCGTATCGGGCCTTTTTGAAGAAGCAGATTAATGCCCGTGAACACGCCTTTTTCGTCGACGGCACCCGCCAGGTCTGGCCCAGCGAGTACGCGGACCGCCTGGAACCCGACAGTCTGCTGATCCTGCTGCCGGCATTCACCGTCAGCGAACTGAGCCGCGCCTTCGAAATCGGCTTTCTGATTTACCTGCCGTTCATTGCAATCGACCTGATCATCTCCAACATCCTGCTGGCGATGGGGATGATGATGGTTTCGCCGATGACCATTTCCTTGCCGTTCAAGTTGCTGCTGTTCGTCCTGCTGGACGGCTGGGCGCGGCTGACCCACGGTCTCGTGATCAGTTACGGGGGCTGAGGGTGAACAACGCCGAAATCCTTCACTTCACCAGCCAGAGCCTGTGGCTGGTGCTGATTCTGTCGATGCCCACCGTGCTCATGGCCGCTGCCGTCGGCACGCTGGTGTCGCTGGTGCAGGCGCTGACGCAAATCCAGGAACAAACCCTGGGCTTTGTCGCCAAACTGATTGCCGTGGTGATCACCCTGTTTGTCACGGCCGGCTGGATGGGCAATGAACTGTATGCCTTTGCCGAACTGACGTTGCTCAAGATCCCCCTCGTGCGATGAGCATTCAGGATCTGCAACAACTGCTGCTGGCCTACACCCTGCTGCTGCCCAGAATCATCAGCTGTTTTGTGGTCATGCCGATTCTCAGCAAGCAGATGCTCGGTGGCGGCCTGGTGCGTAATGGCGTCGCCTGTTCGTTGGCGCTGTTTGCCTACCCGACCGTCGCCGGTACGTTGCCGATGACGCTCGACGGTATCGATCTGGCCATGCTGATCGGCAAAGAAGTGTTGCTTGGCCTGCTGATCGGCTTCGTCGCGACGATCCCGTTCTGGGCCATCGAGGCCACCGGTTTCATCATTGATAACCAACGCGGCGCCTCCATTGCCTCGACGCTCAACCCGACACTGGGCAGCCAGACCAGCCCCACCGGCCTGTTGCTGACACAAACCCTGATCACGCTGTTTTTCACCGGTGGTGCGTTCCTGACCTTGATCGGCGCGCTGTACCAGAGCTATGTCAGTTGGCCGGTGGCAACCTTCTTCCCGTACATCGGTAGTCAGTGGGTGGACTTTTTCTACGCTCAGTTCGGGCAACTGTTACGCCTGTGTCTGTTGCTCGCAGCGCCCCTGCTGATCGCCATGTTCCTCGCTGAATTCGGCCTGGCCCTGATCAGCCGCTTCGCGCCGTCGTTGAACGTGTTCATCCTCGCCATGCCGATCAAAAGCATCGTCGCCAGTCTGCTGTTGGTGATTTACCTGAACGTATTGATGGATCACGCCTACGACAGCCTGCTGATCGCCATCGACCCGCTGCGCCAACTGCGCCCGGTACTGGAGACGCCATGAGCGCTGAAAAAACCGAACAGCCCACGCCGAAGAAACTTCGCGATGCACGAACCAAAGGCCAGGTCGTCAAGAGTCGGGAAGTGGTGTCCACCGCGCTGATCCTTGCATTGATCGCCACACTTATCGGCTTTTCCGAATACTACATGGAGCACCTCGGGCAACTGATGCTGATGCCCGAGACGTACCTGAATCTACCTTTTGGACTGGCCTTGAAGTTGATGGTGGAAAACCTGTTCCAGGAGATGATCTACCTCTGCCTGCCACTGTTGGTCGTCGCGGCAGTGGTGGTAATCGCCGCGCATGTGGCGCAGTACGGCTTCCTGCTCAGTGGCGAATCGATCATGCCCGATTTGCAGAAGATCAACCCGGTGGAAGGCGCCAAGAAGATCTTCTCGATCCGCAGCCTGGTGGATTTTCTCAAGTCGCTGTTCAAAGTGGCGTTACTGTCGATATTGGTCTGGACGATTCTGGCCGACAACCTCGATACCCTGGTCCGCCTGCCCGGCTGCGGCCTGACCTGCATTGCACCCGTGATCGGTCTGCTGCTTGAAGACTTGCTGGTGGTCTGCGGCGTGGGCTTCATCGTGATCTCGGCGCTCGACTATGCCTTCGAGCGTTACCAGCACACCAAGCAATTGCGCATGAGCAAGGATGAGGTCAAACGCGAATACAAAGAAATGGAAGGCAGCCCGGAAATCAAAAGCAAACGGCGTCAGTTTCACCAGGAGTTGCAGTCGAGCAACCTGCGCGCCGACGTCAAACGTTCTTCGGTGATCGTCGCCAACCCCACCCACATTGCAGTTGGTATCCGCTACGTGAAGGGCGAGACACCGCTGCCGGTCGTCACCTTGAAACACACCGAAGCACTGGCCCTGCAAGTGCGGCGAATTGCCGAGGAAGAAGGCATTCCGGTGTTGCACCGCGTGCCGTTGGCCCGAGCGTTGTACCAGGATGGCCATGTTGACCAATACATCCCGGCCGAGCTGATTCAGACCACAGCCGAAGTATTGCGCTGGCTCGACAGTCAACAACAGACACCGCCATCGGAGCTGTAACACGCCTGCGCCACCCGTTTTTTTTACGGCAGGCGGAAACGGCACGCCGATCCTGCGGTCAACGCAGACCGGCGTTAACGCCTCGCAGGATGTATCTCCCGCGTAAAACCACGCATCAAAGCTGTGCCCGCCATTGCGGGCAAACTTCTCACGCTCCCATCCAAAGGACCCCGGATGCTTGAACTTGTCGCCGCATTCATCTGCCTCACTACCCTCCTCACCTTCGTCAATTTCCGCTTCATTGGCCTGCCGCCGACCATCGGCGTGATGGTCACCGCGCTGCTGTTTTCGCTACTGCTGCAAGGCTTGAGCCTGCTCGGCTACCCCGGTCTCGAAGAACGCGTGCAGCAACTGATCGGCCAGATCGACTTCGGTGATCTGCTGATGAACTGGATGCTCTCGTTCCTGCTGTTCGCAGGCGCCTTGCACGTCAACCTGAACGACCTGCGCAGCTATCGCTGGCCCATCGGCCTGCTGGCGACCTTCGGTGTATTGATTGCCACTGCGGTAATCGGCAGCCTGGCCTACTATATTTTTGCCCTGTTCGGCTGGCACGTGAGTTTCCTCTACTGCCTGTTGTTCGGCGCACTGATCTCGCCGACCGACCCGATCGCGGTGCTCGGTGTGCTGCGGACCGCCAACGCCTCGAAGCCGCTGAAAACCACCATCGTTGGCGAGTCGCTGTTCAACGATGGCACCGCGGTTGTGGTGTTTACCGTGTTGCTGGGCATTGCCCAACTCGGCGAAACACCCACCGTCGGCGCCACGGCCATGCTGTTCGCTCACGAGGCCATCGGCGGTGTGCTGTTCGGTGGTCTGATCGGCTATCTGGTGTACCTGATGATCAAGAGCATCGAGCAGCACCAGATCGAAGTGATGCTGACCCTGGCGCTGGTGATCGGCGGTTCGGCAATGGCTTCCGAGCTGCACGTTTCGGCGCCGATTGCGATGGTGGTTGCCGGCCTGATCATCGGCAACCTGGGGCGCAACCTGGCGATGAACGACATGACGCGCAAATACCTCGACGGCTTCTGGGAGCTGCTCGATGACATGCTCAATGCGCTGCTGTTTGCGTTGATCGGCTTGGAACTGTTGCTACTGCCGTTCAATTGGCTGCATGTGGCGGCGGCCAGTTTGCTGGCGGTGGCAATCCTGCTCTCGCGCCTGCTCACCGTGGCGCCGGCCATCGTCCTGCTGCGCCGCTGGCGTACGGTGCCGAGCGGCACCATCCGGATTCTGACCTGGGGCGGTTTGCGCGGTGGCGTCTCGGTGGCACTGGCGCTGGCCCTGCCACTGGGCCCGGAACGCGATCTGCTGCTGAGCATCACTTACATCGTGGTGCTGTCGTCGATCCTGTTGCAGGGCCTGACCATCGGCAAACTGGTCAAACACGCGACTCGCAACGAGCCCGCGACGGTCAGTGAACCCGCGCACCACTGATCATTTTTTGATCTGCTGCGGATCGGGCTCTTGCGCCTGATCCGCAGACTCCTTCGGTTTGCCGCTTTCGCTGCGAATCTGCGCATGGCTGATCAAGGCGAAGATGAAACTGCCGCCGATGATATTCCCCGCCAATGTCGGCCCGGCAAATACCATCCAGAAATCACTCCACGGCAATTCGCCGGCAAACACCAGATAAGACACCTCCGCCGAACCCACCACGATATGGGTGAAATCGCCGAGCGCCATCAGGTACGTGATGAGGATGATGATCCACATCTTCGAGCTCTCCATGGACGGGATCATCCAGACCATGGTGGCGATCATCCAGCCGGACACGATGCCCTTGGCGAACATCTGGCTGGCGTGGTTTTCCATGACTTTGCGGCCGATTTCGAGGAAGGCGTGATCCGTCTTGGTGTCGAAGATCGGCAATTCCAGCATCACGTACGCCACCAGAATCGTGCCGCACAGATTGCCAAACAGCACCACCGTCCAAAGGCGAACAAGCCGGCCGACATTGAGCAGGGTCGGTTTGGTCATCACTGGCAGCACGGCAGTCAGGGTGTTTTCGGTGAACAGTTGCTGGCGGGCGAGAATCACCGCGAGAAAGCCTGCGCAGTAACCGAAACTGGCAATCACCTTGAATTCGTCGCCGTCGGGCAACCGCGAAGTGAGCAGCCCCATGCCCATCAGCGACAAGCCCATGGTCAACCCGGCTGCCAGTGCCGACCACCACAGCGCAGCAATGCTGCGCTCCAGCTCCTGATCACCTTGTGTGCGGATGATTTCATGCAGCACCGCCGCGCGGGGCGGTTGGCTTTTCTCGACTTCGTGTTTTTCTTCGGTCGAGAGGTCGGGGGTCTTGCCGTCTGTCGGGGTGGTCATGGCGTGGGAACCGGTGGGGGTGGTGTTTACCTACGACTCCCGCGGCTCACGACTGTTCAGTGGCCAGATAAAGATTCGGTGGCTGCACAACCGCATTCGCGAGCAAGCCCGCTCCCACAGGGGAACGCATTCCAAATGTGGGAGCGAGCCTGCTCGCGAAGAGGCCAACGCCGATATCAGTTAGTGAGCGATTCATCTTCCTTGAACTGGTCTTTGACATACCTGATCTCGGTGCGCCCGTGCGGGGCCGGCAAGCCGTCTTCGCCGAGGTTGACGAAAACCATTTTTTCGACGGTGAGAATGCTCTTGCGGGTGATCTTGTTGCGCACTTCACAGGTCAGGGTAATCGAGGTGCGGCCAAACTCGGTGGCGGTGATACCCAGTTCGATGATGTCGCCCTGGCGCGAGGCGCTGACGAAGTTGATTTCGGAGATGTACTTGGTCACCACGCGCTGATTGCCCAACTGGACGATGGCGTAGATCGCCGCTTCTTCGTCGATCCAGCGCAGCAGGCTGCCGCCGAACAGGGTGCCGTTGGGGTTCAGGTCTTCGGGTTTTACCCATTTGCGGGTGTGGAAATTCATCTTCACTCCTGAGTGTCTTGCCCAATGATGGACGCTATCTTGGCAGACTGAGCGGTCATGCTCCATGCGGCTTCTACTATGGTCGCCATTAGCGATCTTCATTTGGCCGACAGAAACCCTTTGGAAGATCAGTTTAGACGGCTATAATCGCCCCCGTTTCAAAACGGTCATCTTCAATTGATACCGTTTTCCCGCCACCTGTCCGAGGGGCGCTGCAGCAGGTTCAACCTGTCAGGCTCGGATGGGGCGTTGACTGGCTCAGGCCGGACACTAAACGCACAACGGCGCCCATTCGCATACATTACGAATGGAGGCTCTTCATGAGCGCTGTTATCACGCCTGCAGATTTTAACGATTACAAAGTTGCCGACATGTCCCTGGCTGCCTGGGGCCGTCGCGAAACCATCATCGCCGAATCGGAAATGCCGGCCCTGATGGGTCTGCGTCGCAAGTACTCCGGCGAACAGCCGTTGAAAGGCGCCAAGATCCTCGGCTGCATCCACATGACCATTCAGACTGCCGTGCTGATCGAAACCCTGGTTGCCCTGGGTGCCGAAGTGCGCTGGTCGTCCTGCAACATTTTCTCGACTCAGGATCAGGCCGCTGCCGCTATCGCTGCTGCCGGTATCCCGGTTTTCGCCTGGAAAGGCGAGACTGAAGAAGAGTACGAGTGGTGCCTGGAGCAGACCATCCTCAAAGATGGCCAGCCATGGGACGCCAACATGATCCTCGACGACGGCGGCGACCTGACTCAGCTGCTGCACGACAAGTACCCACAAGTACTGGATCGCGTTCACGGCGTGACCGAAGAAACCACCACCGGCGTACACCGCCTGCTGGACATGCTGGCCAAGGGCGAGCTGAAAATCCCGGCCATCAACGTCAACGACTCGGTGACCAAGTCCAAGAACGACAACAAGTACGGCTGCCGTCACAGCCTGAACGATGCGATCAAGCGCGGTACCGACCACCTGCTGTCCGGCAAGCAAGCGCTGGTCATCGGCTACGGTGATGTGGGCAAGGGCTCGGCTCAGTCCCTGCGTCAGGAAGGCATGATCGTCAAGGTTTCCGAAGTTGACCCGATCTGCGCCATGCAAGCCTGCATGGACGGTTTCGAACTGGTTTCGCCGTTCATCGACGGTATCAACAACGGCACCGAAGCAAGCATCGACAAAGCGCTGCTGGGCAAGATCGACCTGATCGTGACCACCACCGGTAACGTCAATGTTTGCGACGCGAACATGCTCAAAGCCCTGAAAAAGCGCGCTGTTGTCTGCAACATCGGTCACTTTGACAACGAAATCGACACCGCTTTCATGCGCAAGAACTGGGCATGGGAAGAAGTGAAGCCACAGGTACACAAGATCCACCGTACCGGCCCGGGCGCGTTCGACGCTCAGAACGACGACTACCTGATCCTGCTGGCCGAAGGCCGTCTGGTTAACCTGGGTAACGCCACTGGCCACCCAAGCCGCATCATGGACGGTTCGTTCGCCAACCAGGTTCTGGCACAGATCTTCCTGTTCGGCCAGAAGTACGCCGACCTGTCGCCAGCCCAGAAAGCCGAGCGCCTGACCGTTGAAGTACTGCCGAAGAAACTCGACGAAGAAGTGGCCCTGGAAATGGTTCGCGGCTTCGGCGGCGTGGTCACTCAACTGACCAAGCAACAGGCTGACTACATCGGCGTCACCGTCGAAGGCCCGTTCAAGCCGCACGCTTACCGCTACTAACAGGCGCTTGCTCGCTCTCCCTGTGGGAGCGAGCCTGCTCCGGGCGGCGATCCGACGAAGGCGGTTTATCATTCAGTATCCGCGTTGTCTGACCCAGCGCTTTCGCGAGCAGGCTCGCTCCCACACGGGATTGCAGCGCCTCGAAGGTTCTTGTTTCCAAGGGTATGACCATGTCCCAAGACCGTCGCTACAGCTTCGAGTTCTTCCCGACCAAGACCGATGCTGGGCATGAAAAGCTGCTCAACGTTGCCCGTCAGTTGGCAACGTACAATCCCGATTTCTTCTCCTGCACCTATGGCGCTGGTGGTTCGACCCGTGATCGCACCCTCAACACCGTTCTGCAACTGGAAAGCGAAGTCAAAGTACCGGCCGCACCGCACCTGTCGTGCGTCGGCGACAGCAAGGACGACCTGCGCGGCCTGCTGAACGAGTACAAGGCTGCCGGCATCAAGCGCATCGTTGCCCTGCGTGGCGACCTGCCTTCCGGCATGGGCATGACCAGTGGTGAGCTGCGTCACGCCAATGAACTGGTTGAATTCATTCGCGAAGAAACCGGCGATCATTTCCACATCGAAGTTGCTGCTTACCCGGAGATGCATCCGCAAGCACGCAATTACGAAGACGATCTCGCCAACTTCGTGCGCAAGGCCCGCTCCGGCGCCGACAGTGCGATCACTCAGTACTTCTTCAACGCCGACAGCTACTTCTACTTCGTCGACCGTTTGCAGGCGCAGGGTGTGGATCTGCCGATCGTGCCGGGGATCATGCCGATCACCAACTACAGCAAACTCGCGCGCTTCTCCGATGCCTGCGGTGCGGAAATTCCGCGCTGGATCCGCAAGCAACTGGAAGCCTACGGCGATGACACGCAAAGCATTCAGCGCTTTGGCGAGCAAGTCGTCAGCGAGATGTGCGAACGCCTGCTACAAGGCGGCGCACCAGGGCTGCACTTCTATTCCATGAACCAGGCCGAACCTAGCCTGGCGATCTGGAATAACCTGAAGTTGCCGCGCTGAAGCAGCTACAAGCTTCAAGCTGAAAGCTACAAGCCAGATCAAAAGATCGCAGCCTTCGGCAGCTCCTACATTGGGATTTAGTTCACCCTGTAGGAGCTGCCGAAGGCTGCGATCTTTTGCTTTAAAGGCCCGAGACAGAGCTTGTGCAGGCACTTTCTGGCTCTTTCGCGTTTCTCGTCGTAATCTCAAGCCATGCCCTTGATCACGCAGTTATTCGCCGTGCTGGTTTTTGCTTGCCTGAGCTTCGCCGCTCGAGGCGAGAAGTTGCGTATCGTCACCGAACCGTGGGCGCCTTACGTCTACGAGGAGAACGGCAAGAGCCTCGGCCTGGACTACGAAACCACCGCAATCGTGTTCAAGCGCCTGGGCATAGAAGTCGAATGGCAATTTCTGCCGTGGAAACGCTGTCTGTCGATGCTGGAAACCGGCCAGGCTGACGGCGCGCTGGACATCTTTCACAGCGACGAGCGCGACGCCACCCTGCTTTACCCCAGCGAACCGCTGTCGGATGTCGAGTTCGTGATGTTCTATGCCAACGACCGGCCACACCCTTTCAGCAAACTCGAAGAACTCAAAGGCCTGACCATTGGCACTTCGCCGGGCTATCTGTACAGCCCCGACTTCAGCGAATCGACGCTGTTTACCCGTGAACCGGCACCGACCCACGAAGCCAACTTCGGCAAACTGCTACGCGGCCGTATCGACTTGCTCATCACTGATCGCCGCGTCGGTCAGCATTTGCTCGATCAGTTGAATATTCGCGATCAGATCAGCGAAAACCCTACAGTCATTAGCCGCCAGAGCCAGTTTCTTGCGGTTCGGCGCAATGCCGGCATGGATTTGCTGGTGCAACGCTTCGGTGCCGAACTCAAGCGTTTCAAGCGCGAACCGGCCTACGCCGAATTGAGTGCTCGCTATGGCGCAGCGCCTGTCGGGGCCGCGCCGCTGGGCAATGTCTCGGCCAACAGCAAAACCGTTGAGCAGCAGGAAAGCAGCGCGCGGTGATTGCTCTGTTATACTCCGGCGTTCCCGCCAGGCTCACGCCCGGACGCCCGGAACCGTAACAGGCCTCTCGACCCGCTACAGCGCAGCTTTGCAGCCCGCGCGAGCACTCCAGACGTGCCTTCGGAACCGCAGCAGGACCGGACGGGATTGCGTCCTCTTAAACGCCATTCGCGCCAGGCAAGACTCCCATTGGGCCAAGCCCTAACTAAAACAGGATTACTCATGTCCTTTGCTTCCCTCGGTCTCTCCGAGGCTTTAGTCCGCGCCATCGAAGATGCGGGCTATACCGAGCCTACTCCGGTGCAACAGCGGGCTATTCCCGCCGTGTTGCAAGGTCGCGACCTGATGGTTGCGGCTCAGACAGGTACTGGTAAAACCGGCGGTTTCGCCCTTCCGATTCTGGAGCGGTTGTTCCCCAACGGTCACCCGGACAAATCCCAGCGTCATGGCCCGCGCCAACCGCGCGTACTGGTCCTGACCCCGACCCGCGAACTCGCGGCCCAGGTTCACGAGAGCTTCAAGATCTACGCCCGTGACCTGAAATTCGTCAGCGCCTGCATCTTCGGCGGCGTCGGCATGAACCCGCAGGTTCAGGCCATGTCCCGTGGCGTCGACGTCCTCGTCGCCTGCCCGGGTCGTTTGCTCGACCTGTGCGGCCAGGGCAGCGTCGATCTGTCCCACGTTGAAATCCTCGTGCTCGACGAAGCTGACCGCATGCTCGACATGGGCTTCGTGCACGACGTGAAGAAAGTCCTCGCACGCCTGCCGTCCAAGCGCCAGAACCTGCTGTTCTCGGCGACGTTCTCCAAAGACATCACCGACCTTGCCGGCAAGCTGCTGCACAACCCGGAACGCATCGAAGTCACGCCGCCGAATACCACGGTCGAGCGCATCGAACAGCGCGTATTCCGTCTGCCGGCCAGCCACAAGCGTGCGCTGCTGGCTCACCTGATCACCGCGGGCGCGTGGGAACAGGTGCTGGTGTTCACCCGTACCAAGCACGGCGCCAACCGTCTGGCCGAGTACCTCGACAAGCACGGTCTGCCGGCTGTCGCGATTCACGGCAACAAGAGCCAGAACGCTCGCACCAAAGCCCTGGCCGACTTCAAGGCTGGCGAAGTGCGCATTCTGGTGGCTACCGACATCGCCGCGCGTGGTCTGGACATCGACCAGTTGCCACACGTGGTCAACTTCGAACTGCCAAACGTCGATGAAGACTACGTGCACCGTATCGGCCGTACTGGCCGTGCCGGTCGCTCGGGCGAAGCGATCTCGCTGGTCGCACCGGACGAAGAAAAGCTGCTGAAAAGCATCGAGCGCATGACCAAGCAGAAGATCGCCGACGGCGACCTGATGGGTTTCGACTCCAGCACCATCGAGGCCGAGAAGCCTGAAGTGCGCGAGCGTCCGGACGTGCGTAACCCACGCAATTCCCGTGGCCCACGCGGTGACGGCCCGAATGGCGGCGGCGGTGGCGGCGGTCGTAAAGACAAAGGCAAGGACAAGGGCAAGGAAAAACCGGCCGGTGAACGTGGCGAGCGTCCTGCCCGTCAACAGAAGCCGCGCGAAGGTACTCCGGCCCGCGAACAGCGTCAGCCATCGCAGCCGCCACGCGCTGCGGCTGATCGCGCTCCGGACGAGTTCCTCGACGACGATATCGATAACTTCGGTAACCGCGTTGACTACGTGCCCAAGCCTGCTCCAGCCGGCGGCCGCGGCCGTCGTCCAGGCGCACCGGCTCAGGGCGCAGGCGCTGGCACCGGCGCACCACGCGGCGGTCAGTCGCAAGGTCGCCAGAACGGCCCGCGCAACAGCAACGGTTCGAGCACTGGCACCCCACCAGCCAAACGCAGCGGCCCGCGCAACGGCGCACCGCGTGATGGTCAGTCGGGTCGTCGCGACGACTCATCCTCGTCCTCGCGCAACCGCCGCCCGGCCCGTGACGATCAGCCACGTAGCGAGCCAGCAGTGCAGAACCCGCGCAGCAACGGCCCAAAGATCATGCACAAGGAATCGAAAGCCGACCGCTTCCCGACACCTGAGCAGCTCGATCAACTGCCAACCCGCCCGCGCGGTGAAAAACCGGCATTGCTCACCCGCAATCGCTGAGTTAACGCCGCCATAAAAAATGCCCCGCCTCGCAAGAGCCGGGGCATTTTTTATGGCGCCACAAATACCCCTGAATCACCGCATTTCCCCTGTGGGAGCGAGCCTGCTCGCGAAAGCGGTCATTCAGCCAACATCATTGCTGACTGACCCGCCGCCTTCGCGAGCAGGCTCGCTCCCACAGGGGATGTGTGTGTCGCAGGCAATAAAAAACGCCCCCGGCCTTTCGACCGGGGGCGTTTTTGTGTGGCGGGGGAAAGTTATTTAACTTTCACGCCTTCCAGCGAGATGTCCAGATCCGCGGTTTGCGAGGAAGGACCTGGGCCCTTGATCCCGAAATCGTTCAGGTTGAGGGTGGTTTTGGCGTTGAAGCCAGCGCGCTCGCCGCCCCATGGATCCTTGCCTTCGCCGTTGAACGTGGCCTTGAAGGTCACAGGCTTGGTCACACCATGCAGGGTCAGATCACCGGTCACGTCAGCGGTCTTGTCACCGGTCGATTTGACGGCGGTGGAGACGAACTTGGCGTCAGCGAATTTGCCCACATCCAGGAAATCTTTGCTGGCGATGTGCTTGTCACGCTCGGCGTGGTTCGACCACAGGCTGGCGGTTTTCACGTCAACGGAAATCTTGCTGGCTTCAGGCTTGGCCGAATCCCAGGAGAAAGTACCGTCGAAATCTTTGAACGTACCGTGGATGAAGCTGTAACCCAGGTGGCTGATTTTCCAGTCAACGAAGGCGTGCTGGCCTTCCTTGTCGATTTTGTAGTCCGCAGCCATGGCCTGACCAGCCGAGAGCAGTGCAGAACCGATTGCCAGAGCGGCCAGAGTCTTTTTCAACATGCTTTCTTTTCCTTTGAGTCGAGGTTGAATTTCAGGCTTTGCGACCGAGCATTCGCGTCAGGGTCGCATCACGATCGATAAAGTGGTGCTTCAATGCTGCCAACGCATGGAGACCGGAAAAAATTACCAGTGCCCATGCCAGCCAGAGATGAATCACCCCAGCGGTATCTGCCTGATCCGGTAGCCCGGAAACCAGTGCAGGAACTTCAAACAGGCCAAACACCGGGATCCCGACACCGTCTGCGGTGGAAATCAGGTAACCGGCAAGCATCACAGCAAACAGCGCGAAATACAGAAACCCATGGCCGAATTTGGCGCCAATTCGGGTCATGCGGCTGTAGCTTTGCAGCGTCGGCGGCGGTGGGCTGAGAAAGCGCCACAGCACCCGCAACACCATCACACCCAGCAGCACCAGACCGATGCTCTTGTGCAGATCCGGCGCGTCTTTGCGCCAGGTGCTGTAGTAATCCAGACCTACCATCCACAGGCCGAGAGCAAACAGTCCGAAGACCGCCAGCGCCACACCCCAGTGCATGAAGATGCTGACCCAACCATAGCGCGAAGAAGAGTTACGTAGCTGCATTGCCCAAATCCTGTGAGAACTGCGAACCAAGACTAGCGAGTTATCTATCGAATTAAAGCGGAAAATTTCGCTTTGAAATATCGAGAAATACGATCAAGAGTCTGAAAGTGACGTGTTAAGGAAAGATTAAAGGCGAAAGTGTGGCGGGATGTTGTTGCCAGGCAATGGAATGGGTATGTCTGAACAGGCCCCTTCGCGAGCAGGCTCGCTCCCACAGGGAATTGCATTCCAGTTGAAGAGCCCGCTCGAATGTGGGAGCGAGCCTGCTCGCGAAAGCGATCTGACAGGCAAAAAAAAAGCGCGACATAAGCGCCGCGCTTCTTCATTCACCGCAAGGCTTTACTGCGCCTTGGTCTCGATCGTTGCCGCAGGCTTGGCTGCAGGCTTGGCCGCCGACTTCTTCGCCGGTTCAGCCTTTTTCGCCGCCGGTTTCGCCGCTGGCTTTTTCGCTTCGGTTTTGGCCGCAGGCTTCTTCGCTGCCGGCTTGGCCGCCGCTTTTTTCGCAGGCTCGGCTTTCACCGGGGCCGCTGGCTTCGGTGCTTCCACCGGAGCTGGCGCAGGTGCCGGGGTTGGCGCAGGCGCTACTGGCGCTGGAGCCGGCTCAGGCGCCTTCACAGGCTCTGGCTTCTTCTCATCATCCGAACCGCCAAACAGATTGCTGAAAAAGTTGCCCTTCTTCGCCGCCACGGCACCTGCCGCGCCTGCCGCTGCTGCGGCCGGCACCACTTTGGCCGGTTCGAACGATTTGCCTGCCGCCAGATCTTCAACCTGGCTGGCTGCACGCTGACCGGTGCGCAAGGCGCCTTCCAGGGTGCCAGGGTACAAGGTGTCGGTGTGTTCGCCGGCGAACGCTACGCGTTGCAGCGGGCGTTCCCAGATACGCCAGAACTTGCTGATCTGGCCCGGGCCGTAGGCCAGGTAAGCGCCGCCCATCGACGGGTCGGTGCTGTAGCGACGGATTTCAT
This sequence comes from Pseudomonas sp. Irchel 3E19, assembly GCF_900187585.1. Classification (NCBI taxonomy): domain Bacteria; kingdom Pseudomonadati; phylum Pseudomonadota; class Gammaproteobacteria; order Pseudomonadales; family Pseudomonadaceae; genus Pseudomonas; species Pseudomonas sp. Irchel 3E19. The sequence continues at coordinate 195,613 of NZ_FYDT01000001.1, read as the reverse complement.
AACCGGTGAACGAGCCACGGGCCTGTGGATAAAACGCGTGCAGACGGATCAGCACCTGATCGACCATCTGTTTGTCGCCGAACGCCTGCATCACGCGGGAGTTGTCGCCGGACAGGTTGATCACCACGTTGGCGCCACCCTTCAGCGCCGGCTCGATCCACAACATGCCCAGACCTGCGTTGCTGTAGATTTCGCCGGACATGCGCGCCTTGCTTTCCCAAACCGGCGTCTTGAACTTCAGCATGATCTGGTCGCGCCAGCCGTAGTTGGTGCCCTTGATCGCTGCCATATGCTGGGCATCCAGCGCCGGCGTCAGCTGAATCTTGCTCAGCGCACGCAGCGGTACGGCCAACACCACGTAATCGGCCTGATAACCGACACTGCCGACCTTGACGGTCACGCCGTCCTTGTCCTGGCTGATAGCGGAAACCGGCGAGTTGGTCTTGATGGTCTTGATCTGTTTGACGAAGGCCTGCGCCAGCACCTGGCTGCCGCCGACCAGACGCGAGGCGCGCAGGTCACGGTCGGAGACGCCGCGATACACGCGGTTCTGCTGGGCGAAATACAGCAGCGACAGACGCGAAGGCTCGTCGTAGTGGGTACGGATGTCCTGGTTGATCAACTGACGCGCGGTGGCCGGCAGGTTCTGCTTGTCGAGCCAGCTCGACACGTTGATCTGGTCCAGTGCGTGCAGGGTGTTGGTCGCCGCCGGGTTTTGCGGATCGTCAATCGAGCGCGCCAGGTCGTCGAGGGTTTTCTGGTAACGCTTCAAGGCCTCGGCGGTAGCCGGTTGCTTGGTCGCCAGATCAGCGGCGGAAAAATATTCGCCGTCGATCAGATAACCCGGGGTACGCACGAATTCCGGGGCCGGCGTGGTGCCCAGCTTGAACGTCGAGACGTACTTGTTCAGCACCGGCTGCGTCTTGTCGTTGCCGATCCACTCGCTGGTGGCCATGCCCGAGCGACCGCCCATGCCTGGCTTGGCTTCCAGCAGGGTCACCTGCCAGCCTTTGTTTTGCAGCTCGTAAGCGGCGGTCAGACCCGACAGGCCGCCGCCGATCACGATTGCGGTTTTATCCTTGGCCAGCGCGTTAACGCTGAACAGCCCCAACATCACCAGCGCACAGGCGCGCAGCCAACCGACAGACATTCAGCGAACTCCGGAAAACACGTAGGAAAAAGCAGTTTTGCGGGTCAGACGACCCAAAGAACCGCGAAGAATACGTTAGCCATCAAAACGCCGCCAGCGACGTCTATCGGCTCATACAAAGTAGCTCAATTGACACAATGGGTTGTCCCCGTGCGATGCATTGCATAAGCTTGCGCGATTGTTTGCCCGCGCCTGACGCGAGCCGCCTCGAGGAGACTGTAAATGGGCCTGAATAACCAGTGGATGCAACGCGATCTCGCGGTGTTGTGGCATCCCTGCACCCAGATGAAAGACCACGAACAGCTGCCGCTGATCCCGATCAAACGCGGTGAAGGCGTCTGGCTCGAAGACTTCGAAGGCAAACGCTACCTCGATGCCGTCAGCTCCTGGTGGGTCAACGTGTTCGGCCACGCCAACCCGCGGATCAACCAGCGCATCAAGGATCAGGTCGATCAACTGGAACACGTGATTCTCGCCGGTTTCAGCCATCAACCGGTGATCGAGCTGTCCGAGCGTCTGGTGAAAATGACGCCGGAAGGCCTGAACCGGGTGTTCTACGCCGATAACGGTTCGTCCTGCATCGAAGTCGCGCTGAAAATGAGCTTCCACTATTGGCTCAATCGCGGCACGCCTGCCAAGAAACGCTTCGTCACCCTGACCAACAGCTACCACGGCGAAACCATGGCAGCGATGGCGGTTGGCGACGTGCCGCTGTTCACCGAAACCTACAAAGCCCTGTTGATGGACACCATCAAGGTGCCGAGCCCGGATTGCTACGGGCGTCCGCAAGGCATGAGCTGGGAAGAACATTCGCGCAACATGTTTGCGGCCATGGAACAGACGCTGGCCGAGCACCATGACAGCGTTGCAGCGGTGATCGTCGAGCCGTTGATTCAGGGCGCGGGCGGCATGCGCATGTATCACCCGGTGTATCTCAAGCTGCTGCGTGAGGCCTGTGACCGTTACGGCGTACACCTGATCCTTGACGAAATCGCCGTCGGCTTCGGCCGTACCGGGACGATGTTCGCCTGTGAACAGGCCGGCATCCGCCCAGACTTCCTCTGCCTGTCCAAAGCCCTGACCGGCGGCTATCTGCCGCTGGCCGCGTGCCTGACCACCGACGAGGTCTACAGCGCGTTCTACGACGACTACCCAACCCTGCGCGCCTTCCTGCATTCGCACAGCTACACCGGCAACCCGCTGGCCTGTGCGGCGGCGCTGGCGACGCTGGATATCTTCGAACAGGACAACGTGATCGAGAACAACAAGGCCCTCGCCCAACGCATGGCCTCGGCCACGGCGCATCTGGTTGATCATCCGAACGTCTCTGAAGTGCGTCAGACTGGCATGGTCCTGGCCATCGAGATGGTCAAGGATAAAGCCAGCAAAGAGGCCTACCCTTGGCAGGAACGGCGCGGTTTGAAGGTGTTCCAGCATGCGCTGGAGCGTGGCGCGTTGCTGCGGCCGCTGGGCAGCGTGGTGTATTTCCTGCCGCCGTACGTGATCACCCCGGAGCAGATCGACTTCCTTGCCGAAGTGGCCAGCGAAGGCATCGACATTGCCACCCGTGACAGTGTCAGCGTGGCCGTGCCGAAGGATTTCCATCCCGGTTTCCGCGATCCGGGCTGATTCAAAATTTGTGGTGCCTGAACTGCCGCTTTCGCGAGCAGGCTCGCTCCCACCCTGGAATGCATTCCCCTGTGGGAGCGAGCCTGCTCGCGAATGAAACCGACACCGATTCAACTGATTCACATCTTTTCAGAGACCCGAAATGAGACTGTCCCGCTTCTTTATCGACGCCCCGCTGAGCACCGGCGAACACGAATTGCCGGAAGCCCAGGCGCATTACATCAGTCGCGTGCTGCGCATGGCCGAGGGCGATGCGGTACAGATGCTCGACGGCTCCGGCCATGAGTTTCGCGGATCGCTGGTGGAAGTCGGCAAGAAACGCGTTGTCGTGCAGATCGACGAGCAGTTGCCCGGCCAGGTTGAATCGCCGTTGCAGATTCATCTCGGCCAGGGCCTGTCCCGTGGCGAGCGAATGGACTGGGCGATTCAGAAAGCCACCGAACTGGGCGTCACTGAGATCACCCCGATTTTCAGCGAGCGCTGCGAAGTACGCCTGAAGGACGAACGCGCCGACAAACGCCTCCTGCACTGGCGCCAAGTGGCGATCAGTGCGTGCGAGCAATGCGGTCGTTCGCGGGTGCCGGTGATTCATCCGCCAGTGCTGTTAGCCGACTGGATCAAGCAGACTGAAGCGGATCTGAAGCTGGTGCTGCATCCGGTGGCCGAGCCGCTGGTGAGTCATGCGAAACCTTCGACGCTGGCGTTTCTGATCGGGCCGGAGGGTGGCTTGTCCGACGCCGAGGTCGAGCAGGCCAAAGGCAATGGTTTCCACGCTGCGCGCCTCGGCCCGCGAGTGTTGCGCACCGAGACGGCGCCGGTTGTGGCGTTGGCGGTGGCTCAACAATTGTGGGGTGATTTCTAGGGCCTCTTCGCGAGCAAGCCCGCTCCCACAGTAGATCTTGGGTGTACAAAGAATTTGTGTTCACTGGAAATCCACTGTGGGAGGGGGCTTGCTCCCGAATGCGGTATGTCATTCAACAATGATGTTGGCTGACCTGGCGCCTTCGGGAGCAAGCCCCCTCCCACAGGAATCGCATTCACAGGACATAAAACATAATCGCCACAAAGTGCAGCAAACTCCCGGCAATCACGAACAAATGCCAAATCCCGTGGGCATGCCGCAACCGGTGATCCAGGGCAAAGAAGATAATCCCCACGGTGTACAAAACCCCGCCCGTGGCCAACCAAGCAAAACCGGTGGTGCCCAGCGCCGCCAGTAACGGTTTGACCGCCACCAGCACAATCCAGCCCATCACCGCATAAATGACGATCGACAGAATCCGCGCTTCGGAACGCGGCTTGATCTCTTGCAGGATGCCAATCAGCGCCAGCCCCCAGACAATCCCGAACAGCGTCCAGCCCCAGACCCCGCGCAGGGTCACCAGACAGAACGGCGTGTAACTGCCGGCGATCAGCAGGTAGATCGAAAAGTGATCAACCTTCTTCATGATCGCTTTCTTGCGCCCGCGCACGCTGTGGTACACGGTGGACGCGCTGTAGAGCACCAGCAGGGTAAAGGCGTAAATCGCCACACTGACAATCTTCCACGGACTGCCGTCCAGGCAGGCAATGACCAGCATCCACACCCCGCCAATAAACGCCGCCACCGCCCCGACCAGATGCGTCCAGGCGTTCAATCGTTCTCCGTGATACATGTATTGCTCACCTCAGTTTCGTTACCGCAGCGCGCAAGGCTCGGGCCTTGAGCGTAAAAGCGCAATGTTTCCGTTAAACACGATCCCTGTAGGAGCTGCCGAAGGCTGCGATCTTTTGATCTTGAAAAGCAAAGATCGCAGCCTTCGGCAGCTCCTACAAAGAGCGGCGCATACCGTGCACAATCGACCGACATAAAAAAGAGTCCGCGCCATGCTGATCGACGAAGAGTTGACCCTGAAAAAACTCGAGGTGTTCCTCGCTTTCATGCGCACCGGCAATCTGGCCCGCGCCGCTGCCGAGTTGCAGACCAGCAACGTCAGCGTGCACCGCGCGATTCACTCGCTGGAAAGCGCCCTGCGCTGCCCGCTGTTCAAACACGAAGGGCGCAACCTGACGCCGCTGGAAAGTGCTTACGTGCTCGAAGAACGCGCGCAGAAGCTGATTCAGGACGTGGTCGAAAGCGTGCGCCTGACCCGCGAAGCCGCCGGGTTCTCCGCAGAACGCTTCAAGCTGGGCTCGCTGTACTCGCTGACGGTGAAGACTGTGCCGCAACTGATCATGGGCCTGAAGATCCGCCGCAGCGAACTCAACATCGACCTGATCCTCGGCTCGAATATCGACCTGCTCTACAAGCTGAAGAACATGGAAGTCGACGCGATCCTGGTGTCGCTGGACGACAGCATCAACGATCCGGACTGCGAGCAGATTGCGCTGTTCTCCGACGACATCTTCCTCGCCACCCCGGCGGATTCAAGGTTCGCCCAGCGCAGTGAAGTGGATCTGGCAGAAGTGCGCGACGAGACGTTTATCACCCTGACCCAAGGCTTCGCCACCCATCAGGACGGCAATCGGGTGTTCAAGCAGGCAGGGTTCGAGCCGAAGGTGGCGATGCAGGTGAATGACATCTTCACGCTGTTGAGCATGGTCAGTTCGGGGGTGGGCTATGCGTTACTGCCGGGGCGGATTGCGGCGGTGTATGAGAACCGGGTGAAGCTGATTCCGTTGCAGGAGAAGTACCGGTTGCAGCAGCACATTGGTGTGGTGTTTTTGAAGGCCAAGGAGAGGGATCCGAATTTGTTGGCGCTGTTGGCGGAGTGTCGGATGTATGCCAATCGCCAGGCTTGAGACCGAGGTGCCTCCTTCGCGAGCAGGCTCGCTCCCACATTTGGAATGCATTTCCCTGTGGGAGCGAGCCTGCTCGCGAAGGCGTCAGGCCAGACGACTCAAAACCCGAACCTAGCCCACAATCGCGCGAACAATGAAGAACAACAGCGAAGGCCCCAGCAAGCACCCAAGCCCGGTGTGGAACGTCGCCGTCAACGCCCCATAAGGCACCAACCGCCGATCCGTCGCCGCCAGCCCGGCCGTCACCCCACTCACCGTCCCGGCCAGACCACCAAACACCATCGCCGAACGCGGGTTATCCAGACCCATCCAGCGCGCCGCGACCGGCGTGCCGACCATCACCAGAATCGCCTTGATCAACCCGGTGGCAATCGACAAGGCCATCACGTCCGACGTCGCGCCAATCGCCGCGCCCGTCACTGGCCCGACAATGTAAGTCACCGCGCCCGCGCCAATGGTGGTCATGCTCACCGCATCGCGATAACCAAACGCCCAGGCCATGCACGCGCCGACAATGAACGGCAGGATCGTGCCCAGCAGCAGCGCGATCACGCCGATCATCCCGGCCTTCTTCGCCTCGGTCGCCTGCACCTCAAACGCCGTGGCAACAATCGCAAAATCACGCAGCATCGCCCCACCCATCAAGCCGATGCCAGAGAACAGCGTCAGATCCGCCAGGCCCTTCTGCCCGCCGGTCATGGTGCCGCCGACCCATGCCAGCACCAGACCGATAACGATGGCAATCGCCGAGCCGTGAATGCGCCCGAAGGTCAGGCGTTTGGAGAGAATGACCGACACCCACATGATCACGCCGACGAAGGCGAAGGCAGTGATCAGACCGTTGTGCTCCAGACCTTTTTCGATGAGATCCCACATATCAGCGACCTCCTACTGGCGTGCCGACCGGGGTGATTTTCGCCGGTTCGTCGGGTAACGGTTCGCCCTTGTGGGAGCGGCTGATCAAGGCAATCGTGCAGCCACAGATCACCACCGAACCAATCGCCGCCAACACCGCCACCGGGCCGCCGTGCAGCGCGGTGACGACGTTCTGTTGCGCGGCCATCGCCACCACCACCGGAATGTACATGGCGCCCCAGAAGCCGACGCCCATCTCGCACTCCTTGGTCATGCCGCCGCGTTTTTGCATCCACAGCCGCGCGCAGATCAGCAGGATCATGGCGATGCCGACCCCGCCGACGTTGGATTTGACGCCCAGCAACACGCCGAGCATGTCGCCCATGATCACCCCTGCCAGCGTACAGATCGCCAGCAGCGCCACACCGTAAATAATCATTGTTGTAGTCCTCAAAGTGCATCGTCGAATGTTGTTTTTGTTGTTCGAAGCATGAGTCGGCGGTTTTAGAGTTGGCGGCCACCCTCCTCTCGCAACAGCGCCTGCAAGGTGTCGAGACGAGCACTGTCGAAGGCAGTGACGGTGCCTTGCTCGAACACCCGGCGCGCCAGCCCGGTCAGCACCGCACCGGGCGGCAGTTCGATCTGTAAACGCACGCCACGCTCGTAAGCGCTTTGCACGGTGCTGCGCCAATCCACCACGCGGCACATGTTGAAGGCGAGGTCGTCGCGCAGGGCGTCGACCTTGATCACCGGCCGAGCGCGGCTGCCGCTCAGGTAGGCGATTTTCGGGGTTTTCAACTCTACGTTGGCGAACGCTTGCGCAAGGGTTAGCGCCGGTTCGTCCAGCAGTGGGCAGTGCGAAGGAACACTCACTGCCAGACGTTTTGCCAGACCGGCGCCGCGACTGCGCGCCAGTTCAGCCACCGCTTGCATGGCCTCGTCACTGCCGGCAATCGCCACCTGATTGTCGGCATTGATGTTGGCCAGATACACCGGCGAATCCTCGCTGTGCACCTGCGCCAACAGCGTTTCGACGGTGGATAATTGCAAGCCGATGATCGCGGTCAGGCCAAAGCCCTGTGGATAAGCTTGCTGCATCAACTCACCGCGCAGGCTGACCAGATGCAAGGCATCGCTGAAGCTCAAGGCCCCGGCCACCACCGCTGCCGGATAAGCACCGATGGACAGGCCGGCGACGTAATCCGCCGTGAGTCCGCTCTGTAGCAATTGCCGTGAAGCAGCGACGCCGGCTATCAGCAGGCACAGCTGAACCGCCCTTGTGGTGCGCAACGCTTCGCTGGAATCGAGCAGCAAAACATCCTCACCGAGCACATCACTGGCCTCGACCAAAGTCTCGCGAGGCAATCGCTGCAGCATGCCCGCTTGCTGCGCGCCCTGGCCGGGGAATACCAGCAAGCTACTCACGCTGCCTGCTCCCGCGGGTTCCATGGGTCAGCCACCAGACAGGCCTGATACTCGTTTTTCAGCAACACACGTGCAGATCCGCTGGCCCACTCGCGCAATGCGACCGCACCGAATGGTGTCTGCAATTGCAGGTCGACTCGGCACACAGCCTGATCAAAAAGCGCGACCAGTTTGCGTGCCTGATTACGCGTGATCAGCTGCGGTGCGCGAAGAATCAGATCGAGATCGCTGGCCTCGTGCATCGCCTTAAATCCGCTGGCCAATTCAAACCCGGCACTGCCGCTGACACCCCAGACGCAACCGCAATCATCGAGCATCGGCCGCAATTGCTTGAGCGCACGCAGTGCCGGCAAATCACGCTCACTGTCGACGTGACACAGGGCCTCCGGGCTGACCCGACAGGCAATCGAATCGAGCGCCATGAACGCCGCCAGCCGCTGTTCACGCAATACACCGCGCACGCCCACAGCAACAAAACCCTCAGCACTCAAGGCCCGACGCACCACCACCGGTTGCCCGGCAGTGAGCGACTCAATCGCCCACGGCGGCGCATCCGCCGGCAGTTGCGCCGGCGTCATGCCCCAGAGCAGATCGTGGGCCAGCGGCGTGTTCACCACTGCGCCCTCAGCAACGCGCGCGCGCGGCTGGACGCTTCGCGATTTTTCGCACCGAGACGACCGCCCAAATCACTGCCGGTGACATCGCCGATCGCTTGCTTCAGGCACTCAGTCACCCGCGCCAGATCCTCCGCGGTCGGCTGTTCGATCTGCTGCACCGACAGGGTTTCCCAAAGCAACCCGAGGCTGGCGTAACTGTCGATGTCATAGGCCATCGGCGGCACGCTGGCGGCCAGCGCTTCCAGTTCTTCGACGCTGCGCAAAGTCACCCGCGCCGCCGACGCCTTGCCCATCGCATGCACCATCACGCCGGGATCACGCAGGGCGATCAAGCGGTTGGCCTGATAGCCGTGGGCGAGAAACGCACCGGACATGGCTTTGCCCACCAGCAGCGCAATCACCGGATGCCCGGCCAGCCGTGCACGGGCATAACTGTCCGCCGCACCGGCCAACGCCTGATGAATACCGAGGGCTTCTTCGCGACGACCATAGGCCTGGCTCGGTACGTCGACGATGGCGATCAACGGGCGCTTTTGGGTTTTGTCGCGGTCAGCGGTGATCACATCATCCACAGCCTTGGCCAAACCCCAGCCTTCCAGCAATCCGACTTCGCCGTTGCGAGCACGGGGAAAACGGTTTTCAGGATCAGCGACTACGGCCAGAAAACGTCCGAGTTCGCCATCGGCAACCTTCAACGACGGCGGCAAACCCTCTACCGCTTTCGCGCCAGCGCTCAAGGCGTTGAACCAGTTCAAACCGCGCAATGAATAACCGCTCATGAGCGCTCTCCTTGATACAGATCGCGAACCACCGACGGTTCGATTTGCTTGTCAGTGTCCAGACTCGCCAACCGTTGCAGGAACCACTCGGCCCTTTGGCTGCGCGGCTGAGTCGGCAAGCCTTGCTGCAACAACTCGCCGACCTGCTGACGAATCTTCGCCACGTCATCAGCGACATAACGATCCACCAAGCCACTGGCAAAGCGCTGCTCGCCACCGGTCAGGCTCCAGATGAAAGGCCGGTCGCGGGAGTCGTATTCTTCGATCCCGGCTTCCTGCTCGATCACTTGCGGGCCGTTCAGGCCGAGGCGTGCTTCCTGAGTCACCAGCAAATAGCTGCACAACGCGGCGGCAATCGACATGCCGCCGAAGCAACCGACGCTGCCCGCAACCACGCCAACCACCGGTTGGTACCGCTGCAAATCGACAATCGCCGCATGAATATCGGCAATCGCCGCCAAGCCAAGATTGGCTTCCTGCAAGCGCACACCCCCGGTTTCCAGCAGCAACACGGCGCGGGTCGGGATGCCTTTGCGGTTGTCCTCGGCGGCCAGTTCCAGCGCACCGGCAATCTTCGCCCCGCCGACTTCGCCGAGGCTGCCACCCTGAAATGCGCCTTCGATGGCGGCGATCACCACCGGCAAACCGTCGACGCTGCCCTTGGCGATCACCACGCCGTCATCGGCTTGCGGCACCACGCCCTGGCGTTCGAGCCACGGCGACATCACCCGTTGAAACGGGTCGAGCAATTCGCGAAAGCTGCCGGCGTCGAGCAAGGCTTTCGCCCGTTGCCGCGCGCCGAGTTCGACGAAGCTGTGCTTATTGAGAAGCGCTGCGCTGTCAGTCATGGCCGATCTCCTCGAAACCTTGTTCCAGACGCAAGCGCACCACCCCCGGCGTCGCGCCGAAATCGTGGATATCGATGGCCATCGCTGGCGGCGTGGTGCCGTCGAACATCCGCGCAAACAGATGCTGCCAGCGCAACTGCGCGCCGTTGACCGAGGTCTGCACGTTGATCGTCAACTTGCCGGCCAGCCCCGGCTCGATCAGCACTTCCAGGTCACCGGAGCCAACACAACCGACCAGCGCACGCCCGCGTGGCGGCTGCCCGGCGGGGAATTCAAACGATAGGGTTTCCATCAAAACGCTCCCTGAAGGATGCCGTCGCGCTCGATGCGATCGAGCAGCAGCGCGGCGGCGAGCAAGTCGGCGGCGCCGCCGGGCGAGGCATTCAATGCGATGAGTTGTTGATCCAGTTCATGCAGACGCCGGCGCCCGCTGAGGCTGGCACTGCCGCCAGCGTCGAGCACGGCTTGCGCACCCTGTTGCATGGCTTGCAGGCCTTGCTCTCCGGCGCGATACAAAACGCAGGTGTCGGCCAGGTCGGTCATGATCGCCAGCAGGGCGTCGAGCCGGGCGTTCTGTTCGCCGTAGCCTTTGGCGCGGCTGCGTTTGAGTTGCGGCAGGCCACGTTGCAGCACCGAGGGGAAGCCGAGTTGTGCTTCTTCACGGGCACCACGGGCGCCGTAACGCAAGGCGACTTGGGCGCCGTGGCTCAAGGGTTTGGGTGCGTGGCGATCGTCCAGCAAGGCCAGACGTGCAGCGCGCAGGGTCACGGCATTGGCGCTGGAGGATTGCGCTTCCAGCGCAGCGGCCGTCACCAACAGACCCAAGGCCCAGATCGCCCCGCGATGGGTGTTCACACCGTTGGTGGTAGCGAGCATGGCTTGCTCGCCTTCACGGCCGATGCGACCAATGCTTTCACGTAACGTTTGATTGATCTCGCTGACTTCAATAGCGGCTTCGGCCATCTCTTTGAACGCCGGCCACAACGACAATGCCGAGGCGTGCATCAGGCCCAAATGCAGATCGGTATGCGCGCCATTGCCACGACGATCGACCAGCGCCGGTTTCGGCGACAGATCCGCTTCGTCGATCAACGCGTCCACTGCCAGGTCGGCCAAGTGCTCGGCCAAGGAAAGCGGTTTCGCTTGCAGGTTGAGTGCGTGCATTACCAGCTCCTGAACTTGGCGGGCGGGTTGTAAAGGCCGCCGGACCACTCGACCAGATCGGCCACGCTCTTCGCCGCGAGCAATTCGCGGGTGGCGTCGGTGCGGCGGATGCCGAGGTCTTCGGGCAAGGCGATCAGGCCTTCGCGGCGCATGCGTTCAGTGTCTTTCGGGTTGTGGCGCAGGCCAATGGCGGTGACGCCCGCAACGGCGGCGATCATCGCCTGACGCTCTTCCAGCGAGCGCGCCTTGTACAGATAGGCGATGCCTTCTTCGGTGAGCAGGTGGGTGACGTCGTCGCCGTAGATCATGATCGGCGCCAGCGGCATGCCGCTTTTCTTCGCCACTTCCACCGCGTCGAGGGTTTCGACGAAGGTCGGTTTGCCGCCCTCCTGGAAGGTCTCGACCATTTGCACCACAAGTTTCTTGCCGCGCTCCAACATCGGTTGCTGCGAGTCGTCGTGGCGCATATCGAGCCATGCCGGCGTGCCGTGACGGCGACCGCGTGGGTCGTGGCCCATGTTCGGCGCGCCACCGAAACCGGCGAGTCGGCCACGGGTAACGGTGGAAGAATGGCCGTCTCCATCGACCTGCAACGTCGCGCCGATAAACAGATCCACCGCGTATTGCCCGGCCAGTTGGCAGAACATCCGGTTGGAGCGCAGCGAGCCGTCGCGGCCGGTGAAGAACACGTCGGGGCGCGCGGCGATGTAGTTTTCCATGCCCAGTTCGGTGCCGAAGCAATGCACGCTTTCGACCCAGCCGCTCTCGATCGCCGGGATCAATGTCGGGTGCGGGTTGAGCGTCCAGTTGCGGCAAATCTTGCCCTTCAAGCCAAGAGACTCGCCGTAGGTCGGCAGGATCAATTCGATGGCGGCGGTGTTGAAACCGATGCCGTGGTTGAGCGACTGCACGTTGTGTTTTTCGTAGATGCCGCGAATCGCCATCATCGCCATCAACACATGCACAGGCTTGATGTGCCGTGGATCGCGGGTGAACAGCGGTTCGATGTAGAAGGGTTTGTCGGCCACCACCACGAAGTCGACCCATGACGCCGGGATGTCCACACGGGGCAGTTCGCTGACGTCGTCGACCAACTGGTTGACCTGGACGATGACGATGCCGTCGCTGAACGCGGCCGGTTCGATCAGTGCCGGGGTGTCTTCGGTGCTGGGTCCGGTGTAGATGTTGCCGGCGCGGTCAGCCATGAAACCGGCCGAGAGCACGACGTTGGGGATCAGGTCCACCACAAGGCGGGCGTACAGTTCGATGTAGGTGTGGATCGCGCCGATTTCCAGCAAGCCGTCTTCCAGCAACTGGCTGATGCGCACGCTCTGGGTGCCGGCGAAGGAGAAATCGAGCTTGCGAGCGATGCCGCGTTCGAACAGGTCGAGGTGCTCGGAGCGGCCGACGCTGGGCATGATCATGTGCAGATCGTGGAGTTTTTCCGGGTCGGCCTTGGCCAGCGAGCGGGAGAGGAAATCCGCCTGCTTCTGGTTGTTGCCTTCAAGCACCACACGGTCGCCGGGATGAATCAGCGCTTCGAGCGCGGCGACGATCTTGTCGGTGGGCAACACCACACCGTCGGCCAGCCCGCGCACCTTGTCGAGGCGGCGCTGCTTCTCGTCACGCCGCCGCGTCCAGCGCGAGTCGGGGGAAATTGTTGTTGTCATGCTCACTCCACGGGGTTCGCTGTCGTGGAGCTAAGTTAGGCGTGTGGGGTGAGGGCATCAATCAAGCGCGGTGGTGAATCATTACGCTGAGCGTAACGTTCACTGCCACCTTCGCGAGCAGGCTCGCTCCCACAGGGGATCACTATCGTCCGCAAAAACCGGGGGCACTGAAGATCAACTGTGGGAGTGAGCCTGCTCGCGAAGAGGCCAGCCAAAGCAGCGTAAGTTCTGGATAAGTCCGCCGATGAGTCAGGGGGTTGGCCGGTAGGAAGTTGCTGATGCCACTGGCCCCATCGCTGACAAGCCAGCTCCCACAGGGTTTTGTGTGGTTCACAAGATTCGGATACAACCCGGACACTGTGGGAGCTGGCTTGTCAGCGATGGGGCCAGTGCAATCAGTGAAAGCTCTGGATCAATCCGTAGGCACTAACCTGTCCAGCACCCGATTAACTGCCAGCTCCGCCAGCATCACCACTTGAGCAATGCCTTGCAGGGTTTTGCGGTGCGTTCCTTCAACCATTGCCACATGGTTATGGATCATGACGGTGGCCGAGCCGAGGGTTTCGCTGGCATCTGCCAGGAGAGACTCGGTATCAGCTTCAGGGTCGGTCATGTACAGCTTGTTGGTTTTGTAGGGTGCGGCCATGATTTCGGCGGTTGGCGGGCCGAGGTAGTGGTCGAGCGCGCGCTCGGCGGCTTCGTGAAATTTCTTGGATTCGGGCGATTCGTAGGGGGATGCCGGGTCGGTGACCGGCGGGTTTGGCGTTGGTTTGAACATGGGGATGAACCTCTGTGAGGCCGCACCATCCCGCTGCTAAACGATAGGGTGGCGGCTGTGCGCAAGTTAGCAGACCGGTCAAACCCCAACCCGGCGCACCCGAAGGCGCCATGCGCACAGCCACCATCAAGTACAGGCGAATGCCTGACTGGATGAGATTTGTGCAACCGAGGTAAGGACGAGCCGGGCTGCTAAACCCGATCACTGCGAATCAGTGACCCGATCCAAGTTACGCAGCCAGCCTTGGGCGCACAAGCCGGCGGATTCTGGTGCATGCGTAGGCAGCGGCGCAAGGATTTGTAGGCCAGGGAGCCGTAACACAGAGTGTCTTTAAACAACGAGACTGAAAGTCGTTTATTGCGGACAGAGATTGAGGATTTTTCTGTCGGATTGAGGTGTGGCGACTGGCGCTTTCGCGAGCAGGCTCGCTCCCACAGGGGGTCTGTGTCGTACGCAAAATCCGGGATCACTGAAGATCAACTGTGGGAGCGAGCCTGCTCGCGAAGAGGCCGGCAAGATCAACGCAAACTCAGGATCAGTGGACCAGCCCCGCATCCACCAACAACTGCTCAAGTGCCAACAAATCCGGCACCTTCGCCACCTGTTCTCCCACCTGCACCGCCGCCTGCTCCAGCGCACACAACGGCACATCGACATAGCTCAACTGACTGCCGAGCTTGTAAGACCGTGGAATCCCCTGCACCAGCAGCGCAATGAACTTCAGCTGCGGCAGCCCACCCAGCGCATTGAGAATCACGATCCGCGCCCGCTCTCCAATCACGACTTTCTGCCCGCACGCCGATTCAAAGCTCAGCAACGGAATCTGCCGCTCACGCCAGGTTACCCGCCCCAGATACCACGGCGGCGTGTCCAGATCGAAAGCGCTGGCCTGATAGTCGATCAGCTCGGCCACGGCGACGTTGGGCAGGATCAGGTTGCGATCCGCCAGCGGCAGCAGCAGGCCGGTGAGTTGGCTGGTGCGCGCATTGTGGCGGCGCTCATGCATGTCTCTTGCTCCAGTGGGCAATGCTTTCGAGCAATACCGATTCCTGATACGGCTTGCCGAGGTAGTCGTTGACGCCGATGGCCATGGCGCGGTCGCGGTGTTTTTGCCCGGTGCGTGAGGTGATCATGATGATCGGCAGGTGTTGCAGGCGTTCGTCGTTGCGCACTTGCGTGGCCACTTCGAAGCCGTCCATGCGCGGCATTTCGATGTCGAGCAGCATCAGGTCGGGCATGTGTTCTTCCAGCAGGAGCATGGCGTCGACGCCATCCTTGGCCGTCAGCACGTTCATGCCGTGGCGTTCGAGCAAACGGCTGGTGACCTTGCGCACGGTGACCGAGTCGTCGACCACCATCACCAGCAACGGTTTCTGCGGTTCGCTGTCGATGTCCGGCACCGTCGGATACTGCGCCACCCGTGCCTGCATCGCGCGGATCGGTGCCAGTAAATCAAGAATCAGCACGACCCGGCCATCGCCAAGAATCGTCGCGCCGGACACGCCCTGCACCGCCGCAAATTGCGCGCCGAGGCTTTTCACCACGATCTCGCGAGTCCCGGCCATGGCGTCGACCTGCACCGCGATGCGCCGGTCGTTGTACTGTACCAGCAGCACCGGTAATGGCAGGCTCTGACCCAGCAGTTTTGGCCGCGATGAGGTTTTCAGCAGTTCGCCCAGATAGCACAACTCATAGCGTTGGCCGCCGTATTGATAGCTCGGTGGATCGAGACGGAAATGCCCGTCCAGATCATTCGGCAAGACGCGGACGATGCCGTCGATAGTGTTCAGCGGAATCGCATACTGATCCTCGCCGCACTGCACCATCAACGCGCGGTTGACCGACACGGTGAACGGCAGGCGAATGCGGAAATGCACGCCCTGCCCCGGCACCGAATCAATACTCATGCTGCCGCCCAACTGGCGGACTTCCTCATGAACCACGTCCATGCCGACGCCACGCCCGGAAATCTGGGTAATTTTCTCAGCGGTGGAAAACCCCGGCTGAAGGATAAACTGCAACACATCGCGGTCGCTGATCTCGGCGTCCGGCGCCAGTAAGCCACGCTTGATCGCCTTGTTCCGCACCGCTTCCAGCGGCACACCGGCGCCGTCGTCGCGGATGTCGAAAACAATGTCGCCGCCCTCGCGGGACAGATCCAGCGTGATCGTGCCCTGCGCCGGTTTGCCCGCCGCCAGCCGCGCCTCGACAGATTCCAGACCATGGTCGACGGCGTTGCGCAGCATGTGTTCCAGCGGTGCCGCCATGCGCTCCAGCACGTTGCGATCCATTTCGCCCTCAGCGTTGCCGATGACGAAGGCGACGTCTTTGTTCAACTCTTCGGCGACCTGACGGACGATGCGTTTGAGGCGCGGCAACATCCGTTCGAACGGCACCATGCGCGAGCGCATCAGGCCTTCCTGCAATTCGGTGTTGATCCGCCCTTGCTGTTGCAGCAGGTTCTCGGCGTCGTGGTTGCGGCGGTCGAGGGTTTCCTTGAGGTCGAGCAGGTCGGAGGCGGATTCGAACAGCGCCCGCGACAGTTGCTGCAACTGCGAATGGCGGTCCATTTCCAGCGGATCGAATTCCTCGTAGCCGAGACGCTCGCCATCGACTTGCTGGCGGCTGAGAATGCGCCCCTGGGTTTCGGTGTCGAGCCGGCGCAACTGGTCGCGCATACGCTCGATGGTGGTTTCCATCTCATTGAGCGCGACTTGTGCGTCATTGACTTGCTGTTCGATGCGGCCACGGAAGATCGAGGTTTCGCCGGCCAGATTGACCAGTTCGTCGAGCAGTTCGGCGGAGACCTTGACCATGTCCGCGCTGGCCTCGGCGGCCGCAGGCGCGGTCTCGGTTTTAACCGGCAGAGGCAACAATGGCGGCGCTTCAGGCGTGACCGGATGACTGAAACTCTGGATCGCATTGATCAGCCGATCCGCTGGCGGACACGGTTGTCCGGCGCGCACCGCGTCGAGCATCTGCGCCAGTCGGTCGTGGCCGCGCTGCACCAGCGCAAACAGTTCGGTCGAGGCCTGCAACGTCCCGGCGGAGAGACTTTCGTAAAGGTATTCGAGTTCGTGGGCGAGGTCGCCGATCGGGCCGATTTCGACCATCCGCGCGCCGCCCTTGAGCGTGTGCAGGTCGCGCAGCAGGGTTTCCACTTCCTGCCGATTGCCCGGCTCGGCCTGCCAGCGCAGCAGCGCCGCGCCGGAGTTTTCGATGATGTCGAAACCTTCTTCGAGGAAGATTTCCAGCAACTCCGGATCATGCCCGGCGCCTTCGTGATCAACGGTCGGTTGCGCCATTTCAGCGCTGCCGGACGCGCCCTGACGGAACTGCCGGATTGCCTCGATCAGCTCATGCGCCGGGTTCAACGGCTGATGATTCTGCAACTGTTCAAGCAGCAGCGCCAAACGGTCATGGCTCTTGTGCAGCAAGCGACCAAGCGCTTCGCTGTAGCTATAGCGCCGATCCGCCAGACCTTCGTAGAGACCTTCCAGTTCTTGGGCCAGATCCCCAATGGCCTCGACTTCGGCCATTCGCGCGCCCCCCTTGAGGGTGTGCAAATCGCGCTGTAACGACGACAGCGGCGCAACATTGTTTGCGTCGCTCAGCCAACGCTGCAAGGCTTGCCCGGCGCTGTCGAGAATGTCCACCGCCTCTTCGAGGAAGATCTCGACGATCTCATCGTCCGGTTCGCGCGCGGAGCCGGTTTGTGAAAGTTCAGCAGTCGCGGCACCCAGTTCGCGGATGCTCAACGTGCGGCTACCGTCACTGCGAATCAGGCCCATCGACGACGGATCGAGACTCTCATCGAGCAGCTCGTGCAACGCCCGAATCCGCGCAGGCTGCGGCGTGACTTCCTGGCCGGCGGCCAGTTCGTCGAGCATGTTGATCAGCGCTTCGTGGGCGTGCTGCGCTTCCTGGAAAAACCGGTCGCTGACCGCCAGGCTGCTTTCTTCGACGGCGCCATAGAGGTCGAGCAAGGCTTCGCACAACACATCGACCGGCAACAAATCCGCCAGGTGCGCACCTTCGCCGAGGGTGGTCAATTCATCCAGCAATGCGCTGAGTTCCTGGCGTTCGCCGGGGTGCTGCTGCCAGCGCTGCAAGAGGTTTTCCGCATCGAGCAGGATGTCCATGCCCTGGGCGAGGAAGTTGTTGATCAGTTGCGGGGCGTGCTTGATGCGCAGGCCGCTGCTCGGCGCATTGAGGATCGATTCCAGTCGCTCGGCGAGCAGCTCGCCCGTGCGTTTGATCAGCGACTGCGCGCCGACAATCGGCGCCAGCGGATCGTGATTGAGCTGACGCAGGCCGACGCGGAACAGGCCCTCGGCTTCGAGCAACAATTCCACTTCGTCGAGATCAAGCGGCAGTTGGTGCGCCTTGAACTCGCGGGCCAGTTGATCGAGGGGCGCCGCCAATTCGGCAATCGGCAATACACCCGCCATCGACGCGCTGCCCTTGAGGGTATGCAGGGCGCGCTGCAGCTCGTCGCTGGCCGGCAGCGGCACGTGTTCGGCGGCTTGATCGAGAAAGCGGTTGAGGCTGGCGAGATGGGTTTCGGCTTCGTTGCGGAAGATCTCCAGCAACAACGGATCGAGCGCCGCGACATCTTCCACATCTTCGGCCGCCAACGGTTGGTCGCCCTTGGCCAAGGCATGGGCGCGAGCGGCGAGTTGATCGACATCGCTGCGTTGACGCTGGCGGTTGGTGGCGAATTCGCTGATCAGTTCCGGCAGTAACAGCAGCGTGTCGGTCAGCAATTGCGCTACCGTCGTGCCCGGCTCGACGCTTTGCTCCAGCACGCGGTTAAGCAGGTTTTCCACAGCCCACGCCAGTTCGCCAAGAATCAGCGCACGCACCATGCGTCCGCTGCCCTTCAAGGTGTGAAAGGCGCGGCGCAGTTCGGTCAGCGCCGCGCGATCCTGCGGATTGGCCGACCAGCGTGGCAGGTATTCGTGGAGGACATCGAGGACCTCGTCGGTCTCTTCGAGGAACACTTCGCGCAGTTCATCGTCCACCGGTTCTTCATTGGCCGGCGGCGGCATCAGGCTGCCGGGCGTGACCAGCGCGGGCGGGTTGATCGCCGAGACCGGGCTGGCCAACACATCGGCCAGCGACTGGACGATTTGCCGGTCGTCGCGCGCCTGCAGGTCTTGCATCACCCGCGCTTCGTTGGGGCTGAGCACGTCGTCGAGCACCGGCACATGTGGCTCGCCGGGCTGTTCGCTGGGAAAGAAACCGAGACTGGCGAGGCTCTTCTGCGCGACATCCAGCAGTTGTTCGCTGGGCGCCTGCGGGTCATCGCTCAGGCGTTCAAGGTAATACTCAAGGCTGGTGATGACGTCGGCGAGGTTGTCCAGTTGCTGCCAACCCGGTTCGTGCGGATCGAGCAGCAGGTGTTCGCGAATGAAGCCGTTGCACGCTTCAACGAGACTGGCCGCACGGTTCAGCGGAATCATCGCCAACGCCCCCCGCACTTGGGTCAACAGCTCCGGCAACGGTTGCAGGTGCTGGCGATCCCAGTCGGCGTCGATGTAGTCGACGATCATGTCCTTGGCCTGTTGCAGGCAGATGCGCGCTTCCTTGATCACGATCTGATGGATCTGCGTCAGATCGGTGGTCGGCAGGCGTGAGTCTTCCGGGCTCTCCGGCTCGACCGTGCCGACCATCCCGGCCAGTGTTGCTTCGACATAAAGCAAGGCACCGGCAACGTCCATCAGGATCGCGTCGTTGGGTTCGCGCTGGCCTTGGGCGATGCTCAGGACCACCGCCAGTTGATCGATGATGACCTTGCGCGGCTGGCCGAAACCGAGCACCGCGAGGGTGTCAGCGATCTGCCGCAACGGCGCCAACAGGCTTTCCAGATCCGAGGTATGTTGGCGGTCGCTGCGCACGAACAGATCAAGGCGTTCCTTGACCCGCACCAGTTCTTCGCACAATGCCGCGAGCACCGAGCGCATCGCATCGCGGTCGGGGCCGGCCAGGCGCGCGCGTTCTTCGTCGACCATCGCGCTGTCGGGTAACGCGTCGTCCAGGGAGTAGCGATCTTTCATGGTCAGCATCTGCCCGGTGGGATGTTCGGCTTTGGCAATATAGAACAACAGGCTTTTGAGCAGCTCCGGCGGTGGCGGCTGGTTGAGGCCGCGCATGCCTTGGTCGAGCAGGCGTTTGAGCTCCTTGTCGGCGTCCTTTAACAGGCTGCGCAGCGCCGGGCTGTTGGCGATCACGCCTGCGCGCATGCCTTCGACCAAGGCGGACGCCACCTGCCACAGCGGGCTCAACGGTGCGTCGCCGCTTAGCGCTTCGAGACGGCTGAAGACTTTCGCCAGATAAGCGAGGTGCGTCTGGTCATCCTGTTCGCGCAGCAAACCGACCAGCGCCATTTGCAGCATCTGGCGTAATTTGCGCAGCACGTTCGGCAGTTCCGCCGGTTCCAGCAGCGCCAGGGCTTCCTCACTGAGCGGCGGCAACTCAGGTAATTGCGGACTGAACAGGCTGGTTTCCGAGAGCAGGCTTTCGCCCCGGGCACTGCGTAGATCGTTGAGCAGCGGCAACACTACCAGCGGCAAATCGCGGCGGGCGCTCTGCACGCGGTCGAGGTAGATCGGCAATTGCCCGAGGGCTTGCAGCAGCAAGTGCAGGGCTTCGTCGCGATGGCTGACGCGACCTTGCTGCAAGGCTTCGACCAGATGCTCCATCTCTTCGGCGAGCAAGGCTGCGCCGTAGAATTCGACCATCTGCAAACTGCCGTGAACCTGATGGATATACGCCAGACACTCGTCCAGCCCGGGAAAGGCTTGCGGATCATCGAGCACGGCTTCAATCGCCTGATGCGCCAGCTTCA
Source organism: Pseudomonas sp. Irchel 3E19 (assembly GCF_900187585.1). NCBI lineage: Bacteria > Pseudomonadati > Pseudomonadota > Gammaproteobacteria > Pseudomonadales > Pseudomonadaceae > Pseudomonas > Pseudomonas sp. Irchel 3E19. Next base: position 175,067 of record NZ_FYDT01000001.1, on the reverse strand, counting down.
GCGTTTCGGCAATTTCGCCTTTGACCCATTCGAGGGCCACATAGTCGTGCCGATCACCCATAACCACTCCACTCACGCTTTATCTGTCGCCGCCGGCAAGGTGAATCCGGACACCGAACGCCGTAACTGACTGGCCATTTTCGTCAGGTTGCCGATGCTCTCGGCGGTGGCCGTAGAGCCGGACGAGGTCTGCGAGGTGATCTGCTGGATCACGTTCATCGTCAGCGAGATCTGCCCGGCCGAAGTCGTCTGCTGCTGCGCTGCGTTGGAGATGCTTTGAATCAGCGCCGCGAGGGTCTTCGATACGCCTTCGATTTCTTCCAGGGCCACCCCGGCATCCTGCGCCAGTCGCGCGCCACGCACCACTTCGGTGGTGGTCTGTTCCATGGAAATGACGGCCTCGTTGGTGTCGGTCTGGATCGCCCGCACCAGGGTTTCGATCTGCCGGGTAGCGGCGGACGAGCGCTCAGCCAGCCGCTGCACTTCGTCGGCAACCACGGCAAAACCACGCCCGGCATCGCCAGCCATCGACGCCTGAATCGCCGCGTTGAGGGCGAGGATGTTGGTCTGGTCGGCAATGTCGTCGATCAGGCTGACGATGTCGCCGATTTCCTGGGACGACTCGCCGAGGCGCTTGATGCGTTTGGCGGTGTCCTGAATCTGCTCGCGAATGTTGTCCATGCCGTGGATGGTGTTGTGCACCACCTCGTTGCCTTTGTTGGCGATCTCTACCGACCGCTCGGCCACAGCCGAGGATTCGGCAGCGTTCGCCGAGACCTGATCGATGGATTGAGCCATGTCGTTGATCGCCGTCGAGGCTTCGGAAATCTGCTGGGCTTGATGCTCCGAGGCCTGGGCCAGGTGCATGGCGGTGGCCTGGGTTTCCTGCACGGCGGCGGCGACCTGGCCGGCGGTGAGGTTGATGGTCGCCACCAGGTCGCGCAATTGGTCGACGGAATAGTTGATCGAGTCAGCAATGGTGCCAGTGAAGTCTTCGGTTACCGACGCGGTCACGGTGAGGTCACCGTCGGCCAGATCCTCGATTTCGTCGAGCAGACGCATGATCGCGTTCTGATTGCGTTCGTTCTTCTCGGCGGTCTCGCGCAACTGCCGATTGGTTTCGCGAACCATGACCAGACCGATGAGGATGATCGAGGCCAGCGCCAGCAGGCCCAGCACATAACCGCCGATGGTGTCGGTATTGCGCCCGCCGGCAAGGTTTTCGAAACCGGTGGCCAGGTGCGAGGCTTCGTCGAGCAGGGTTTGCGAGAGGCTGAAGATATTGCTGGCGGATTCGCGAACCTTGAACAGTTCCGGCGAGGTCTCGAGGATTTCATCGACGGAGCCGGAAACGAACTGGAACAGCTCGGAAATTTCGCTCAGCCGCGCACGGGCATCGCGGTCTTCGACCTGGCTGATCTTCAGCGCCGGATTGCCCTGAAGCATGCCGTTAAGCACCTGACCAAACCGCGAGGCATCACGGCCAAAGGCATCGGCGGCTTGCAGCGAGTTTTCATCGCCGGCCAGCACGGTGTTGACCGCACCGAGGATGCGTTCGGCGAGCAGCGATTGACGCTGGGCCATCGCCACTTGCGCCGCTGGTGCACCCCGCTGGAGAAGAATCTCGACGACTTTTTCGTATTCGATCTGCAACTGCGGCACGGTTTCGGCCAGCGTCGCGGCAACCTGATGCAGCGACAGCACGGTCTGTTCGCTGGAGAGAATGGCGTCGGTGTTTTTCAGCAGGCGCTCCCAATCGAGCTGCACGGCGCGCATTTCCGGGCGCACGGTGGCCGGCGCTGGCGGCAGGCCGGTGGCCGGGTCGCCCTTCTTCAGATAACCCCAGCGCTGGGCGAAATCGTTGCGCGCATCGCTGAGCAACTTGAACGCCGCAGCCTTGCCGGCGGCGGCTTCGGTGGCGTTCTTGGCGATGCGTTGCGAGAGCACGCGCAGCTCACCGGCATGGCCGATGTACTGTTTGTCGTAATTCGCCTGGGTGTTGAGGTAAGCGAAGTTGGCGAACAGCAGCATGATGAACACGATCAGTGCGATAAACAGCACGATGATCTGCGAGCGACTGCGCGATCCTTCCGCCGGCTTGCCTGTTTTTGCTTTTGTCATCGGTCCTCGCCCTTAACCCACACCTTTGAGGCCTGCTGCAATCCCTGTGGGAGCGAGCCTGCTCGCGAAAGCGCTGGGTCAGCCAATATTTATCTTGCCTGACACGCCCTCTTCGCGAGCAGGCTCGCTCCCACAGGGGACGGTGTTGAATCTGTTATATCGCGACGCTCATGAACACCGGGGATTTGGCCAGGGCAAACAAACTGAACACCCGCCAGTTCTGCTCGCGCCGGAAATACCCTTTGACGAACTCGGCCTTGGAGCCCTGCCGTTTGCTGATCGAGATGGGCTCGAAACTACCCTGCTCGAAATGCTGCAAACCAAACACCTCATCGACCATCAGCCCGGCAAACACGTCCCCATGCTCAACCACCAATACCCGCCGCTGCTTGCGCAATGGCGACAGCTCATGCCCGAAGAAACCGCACAGGTCCATGATCGGCAGCAGCCGCCCACGCAGGTTAGCCACCCCTTTGACCCACGGTTTGACCCCGGGCAATTGGGTGAAGCGCGGTTCGTGCAGCACTTCGCTGACTTCGCCCATCGGCGCCACGTACCAGTGCTCGCCAAGGCGAAAGCCGATGCCGCTCCAGCGATCCTGGCGCGCCGGTTGCGACGGCAGGTCGGCCGCCAGCAAGCGGCAGCGCTGGTCAATCTGCCAGAGCAGTTCGAACGCGGTCAGCGATTCGCTCATGACCGCGCGATCAACCGGCCAGCACGTTGTTCAGGGTTTTGATCAGGGTTTCTTCATCGACCGGTTTGGTCAGGTAATCCTTGGCGCCCTGGCGGGTACCCCAGACCTTGTCGGTTTCCTGATCCTTGGTGGTGATGATGATCACCGGGATGTGCCCGGTGTCCGGGTCCTTGGTCAGTTGACGGGTCGCCTGAAAACCGTTGAGGCCGGGCATGACGATGTCCATCAGCACCGCGTCGGGTTTTTCCTGACGGGCCAGGGCGACGCCGTCGGCGCCATTTTCGGCCTTGAGCACTTCATGGCCGTGCTTTTCCAGCATGCCGGTCAGTTTGTACATTTCAGTCGGCGAATCATCGACGATCAGGATACGAGCCATGGTCTTCCCCATTTTTCTTGTCGACATCCGGCCCGCTGGCCGAGCGTCACTGTACGTGTCTTACTGCGGCAAAACGGCGGCGAAGCCCGGAACATGGGCCTGGATCGCGTTGAGCAATTCTTCCTTGCTGAAAGGCTTGGTCAAAAATTGATCAGAACCGACAATCCGCCCCTTGGCCTTGTCGAACAGCCCGTCGCGCGACGACAGCATGATCACCGGCGTTGCCTTGAACGCACTGTTGTTCTTGATTAAAGCGCAGGTCTGATAACCATCCAGACGCGGCATCATGATGTCGACAAAGATGATGCCGGGATGGTTGTCGGCGATCTTCGCCAAAGCATCAAAACCGTCGATTGCCGTGATGACCTCGCAACCCACATTTTTCAACAAGGTTTCGGCGGTGCGGCGAATCGTTTTCGAGTCGTCGATCACCATGACCTTCAAGGCGCTGGACTGCTGTTCCATAAGGGGGCTCTACCGTCGCCTTTGCGAATCAAATTGTCCGTTTTGCGATGAGTAATGGCTGGAAACCCTTGATGCTCAAGGGCCAGCACGATATGGCAGCCTTTTTAGCACAGTCTCCAGATGCAATCTATCGACGGGTTTTCCCTTGACCGCAAACCCGCCCGGCGCCACTCTGGCGGCACTTTTTTCATACCGATCCGGTAGCCAATTTTCGAGGAAAACCCAATGAGCGTTCGCGTCGGGATTGTCATGGACCCTATCGCCAGCATTTCCTATAAAAAGGATAGCTCGCTGGCCATGCTGCTGGCCGCGCAGAAGCGCGGCTGGGAACTGTTCTATATGGAACAGCGCGACCTGTATCAGGCCGAAGGTCAGGCGCGGGCACGGATGAAGCCGCTGCGAGTCTTCGCCAACCCGGAAAAATGGTTCGAACTGGACGCCGAGCAGGACAACCTGCTGAGCGATCTGGACGTGATCCTGATGCGCAAGGATCCACCGTTCGACATGGAGTTCGTTTACTCCACCTACCTGCTCGAACAGGCCGAAACCGCCGGGGTGCTGGTGGTGAACAAGCCGCAGAGCCTGCGTGACTGCAATGAAAAGCTGTTCGCCACGCTGTTCCCGCAGTGCACGCCGGCGACCATCGTCAGCCGCCGCGCCGACGTCCTGCGCGAGTTCGCCGCCAAACACGGCGACGTGATTCTCAAGCCGCTGGACGGCATGGGCGGTACGTCGATCTTCCGTCACCGTGCCGGCGATCCGAACCTGTCGGTGATTCTCGAAACCCTGACCGCCCTCGGCGGCCAGCAGATCATGGGTCAGGCCTACCTGCCGGCGATCAAGGACGGCGACAAGCGCATCCTGATGATCGACGGCGAGCCGGTGGATTACTGCCTGGCGCGGATTCCGGCCCAGGGCGAAACCCGTGGCAACCTCGCCGCTGGTGGCCGTGGTGAAGCGCGTCCGTTGACTGACAAGGATCGCTGGATCGCCGCTCAGGTCGGCCCGACCTTGCGTGAAAAAGGTCTGCTGTTCGTCGGTCTGGATGTGATCGGCGAGAATCTGACCGAAATCAACGTCACCAGCCCGACCTGCATCCGCGAAATCGACAACGCGTTCGGCACCGACATCGGCGGCATGCTGATGGATGCCATCGACAAGAAGCTGCAAGCCGCCGGCAAAAAGCCGCAAGCTTGATGTGCGTCACATGCAGTCTGTCGCTTGAAGCGTGAAGCCCAAGGCGTGAAACCAACATTGCGTTATCATGCGCAGCCTCTGAAAAACGCGATGTTGGTTTTCTTGTCATGACCCTCCCGTCCGATCTGCCCACAGAACTCGCCCATCGTGGCGTGCGCCCGGCCGATCGCCTCGGATTTACCCTGTTTCTCGCGGCGCTGATTCACTTGGCGCTGCTGCTGGGCGTCGGTTTCACCATGGTCGAGCCCAAGCAGATCAGCAAAACCCTGGAAATCACCCTCGCCACCTTCAAGAGCGAAAAGAAGCCCGAGAAGGCCGATTTCCTCGCGCAGGAACACCAGGAAGGCAGCGGCACGCTGGACAAGAAGGCGATTCCGAAGACCACCGAGGTCGCGCCGTTCCAGGACAATCAGGTCAAAAAGGTTACGCCGCCACCGGCCGCCAAGCCGCAAGTGCAGGAAGCCGCGCCCAAGGCGGCGGTGACCACCGTCGCGCCGAAGCCGAAAAAAGCCCCGACCAAGAAAGAAGAAAGCAAAACCGAGGTCAAACCGACCGTCGACGCGCCGGAGTTCGACAGCTCGCAGTTGTCCAGCGACATCGCCAGCCTCGAAGCGGAACTGGCCAAGGAACAACAGCTGTACGCCAAGCGCCCGCGCATTCACCGCCTGAGCGCGGCGTCGACCATGCGCGACAAAGGTGCCTGGTACAAGGATGACTGGCGCAAGAAGGTCGAGCGCATCGGCAACCTCAATTACCCCGAGGAAGCGCGGCGCAAGCAGATCTACGGCAATTTGCGCCTGATGGTCTCGATCAACCGTGATGGCTCGCTGTATGAGGTGCTGGTGCTGGAGTCGTCGGGGCAGCCGCTGCTGGATCAGGCGGCGCAGCGCATCGTCCGACTGGCGGCGCCATTTGCCCCGTTTACCGGTGATCTGTCGGATATCGACCGACTGGAAATCATCCGCACCTGGAAATTCGCCCGGGGCGACAAGCTCTCGAGCAATTAAAGACACTACAAAACCCTGTAGGAGCGAGCCTGCTCGCGAATGCGGTGTGTCATCCAACACTGATGTGACTGATCCACCGCTTTCGCGAGCAGGCTCGCTCCCACATTGGATCGGTGTGTCACCTGCATCACTAGCTTGTCAGTTCGCCCCTTGAACGCCACACTAGCGCACATGAAAAACGTCAGCCCCAGCTACCTCAAGCATCACTTCCTGATCGCCATGCCCCACATGGCCGACCCGAACTTTGCCCACACCTTGACCTACATCGTCGAGCACACGGCCAATGGCGCCATGGGCATTGTGGTCAACAGGCCGCAAGAGCTGAATCTGGCTGACATCCTTGAGCAATTGCGCCCGGACATCGATCCGCCGGGCCTCTGCCAGCATGTGCCGATCTTTATCGGCGGGCCGGTGCAGACCGATCGCGGCTTTGTCCTGCACCCGGCGGGGAAGACCTTCCAGGCCACCGCCCAGCTCGACGGCGACCTGGCCTTGTCCACCTCGCAGGACGTGCTGTTCGCCATCGCTGACGGCGTCGGCCCGGCAAAAAGCCTGATTGCCCTCGGTTACGCCGGTTGGGAAGCCGGGCAACTGGAAGCCGAAATGGCCGACAACGCCTGGCTGACCTGCCCGTATGACGCCGACATCCTGTTCAACACCAGCAGCGAATTGCGTCTGGACGCGGCGGCCCGGCACTTGGGGATCGACCTCAACCTGCTAACCAGCCAGGCAGGGCACGCCTGATGGCCCTGCGCCTGATTCTCGGCTTCGACTACGGCACCAAACAGATCGGCGTTGCCGTCGGCCAGGTGATCACCGGCCAGGCCCGCGAACTCTGCACCCTCAAAGCGCAGAACGGCGTGCCCGACTGGAACCAGGTCGAAGCGCTTATAAAGGAATGGAAACCCGACGCCGTCGTCGTCGGCCTGCCGCTGAACATGGACGGCACGCCGAGCGACATGTGCGTACGCGCAGAAAAGTTCGCCCGGCGCCTCAATGGCCGCTTCAACCTGCCCTTCTACACCCACGACGAGCGACTGACGACGTTCGAAGCCAAGGGCGAACGGCTGGCCCGTGGCGGCCAGAAAGGCAGTTACCGCGACAACCCGGTGGACGCCATCGCCGCTGCTTTGCTGTTGCAGGGCTGGCTCGACGAAAACACCGCACTGTTTGAATCCTGACTGCATTTAATTCTGAAAAGCGCTACGGCGCTTTTCTTTTGGCTAAACCCCCAGCCACGTCCGGCAGGACGCGGCTCGGGTCGAAGAAGGAGCAACCATGAGCCTGCCCAATCCCGCCGATCTGATCAGCCAGATGGCAACACGCCTCAAGGCGCACCTTGCCCAGCGTGATATCCGCGAACCGCGTTACATCGGCATCCGCACTGGCGGTATCTGGGTCGCGCAAGCCTTGCTCAAGGAATTGGGCAGCGACGCGCCGCTGGGCACGCTGGATGTTTCCTTCTACCGCGATGACTTCAGCCAGAACGGCCTGCACCCGCAAGTGCGCCCGTCCGCCCTGCCCTTCGAGATCGAAGGCCAGCATCTGGTGCTGATCGACGACGTGCTGATGAGCGGCCGCACCATCCGCGCCGCCATGAACGAATTGTTCGACTACGGCCGCCCGGCCAGCGTGACCCTGGTCTGCCTGTTGGACCTGGACGCCGGTGAGCTGCCGATCCGCCCGAACGTGGTCGGCGCGACCCTGGCGCTGGCCGCCCACGAGCGCGTGAAGCTGTCCGGCCCCGAGCCGTTGACGCTCGAACTGCAAGACCTGAATCCTTAATCCGCCCTATTGAGAGTCCCCCTCGCGATGACGCCTCTAGATACCAAGCGCCCGCTGCAGCTCAATGATCAGGGCCAGCTGCGCCACTTCCTCTCGCTCGACGGCCTGCGCCGCGAGTTGCTGACGGAAATCCTCGACACTGCCGACTCATTCCTCGAAGTCGGTGCCCGGGCCGTGAAGAAGGTGCCATTGCTGCGCGGCAAGACCGTGTGCAACGTGTTCTTCGAAAACTCCACGCGCACCCGCACCACCTTCGAACTGGCGGCCCAGCGGCTGTCGGCGGACGTGATCACCCTGAACGTGTCGACCTCGTCGGCGAGTAAAGGTGAAACGCTGCTCGACACCCTGCGCAACCTCGAAGCCATGGCCGCCGATATGTTCGTCGTGCGCCACGGTGATTCCGGCGCCGCGCACTTCATCGCCGAACATGTTTGCCCGCAAGTGGCGATCATCAACGGCGGCGACGGCCGTCACGCGCACCCGACGCAGGGCATGCTCGACATGCTGACTATCCGTCGGCACAAGGGCGGTTTCGAAAACCTCTCGGTGGCCATCGTCGGCGATATCCTGCACTCGCGGGTCGCGCGCTCGAACATGCTCGCGCTGAAAACCCTCGGCTGCCCGGACATCCGCGTGATCGCGCCGAAAACCCTGCTGCCGATCGGCATCGAGCAGTACGGCGTGAAGGTCTACACCGATATGACCGAAGGCCTGAAAGACGTCGACGTGGTGATCATGCTGCGTCTGCAACGCGAGCGCATGACCGGCGGCCTGCTGCCGAGCGAAGGCGAGTTCTACCGCCTGTTCGGCCTGACCACCGCGCGCCTGGCCGGGGCCAAACCCGATTGCATCGTCATGCACCCGGGGCCGATCAACCGGGGGGTGGAGATCGAATCCGCTGTGGCCGACGGCCCGCACTCGGTGATCCTCAATCAGGTCACCTACGGCATCGCGATTCGTATGGCCGTGTTGTCCATGGCCATGAGCGGGCAAACAGCGCAACGTCAATTCGAGCAGGAGAACGCCCAGTGAAGCTCAGCATTCTCGGCGCCCGCGTCATCGATCCCAGCAGCGGCCTGGATCAAATCACCGACATTCACGTTGAAGCCTGCAAGATCGTCGCCCTCGGCGCGGCACCGGCCGGTTTCAGCGCAGTCGAAACCATCGACGCCACAGGTCTGGTGGCCGCTCCCGGCCTTGTCGATCTGAACGTTGCCCTGCGCGAGCCGGGTTACAGCCGCAAAGGCTCGATTGCCAGCGAGACTCGCGCGGCAGCGGCCGGCGGCGTGACCAGCCTGTGCTGCCCGCCGCAAACCAAACCGGTGCTCGACACCTCCGCCGTGGCCGAACTGATCCTCGACCGCGCCCGCGAAGCCGGCAACACCAAAGTGTTCCCGATTGGCGCACTGAGCAAAGGCCTGGACGGTGAGCAACTGGCTGAGCTGGTGGCGTTGCGCGACGCTGGTTGTGTGGCGTTCGGCAACGGTCTGGAGAGCTTCCGCAATACGCGCACCCTGTGCCGGGCGCTGGAATATGCGGCGACGTTCGACCTGACGGTGATCTTCAACTCGCAGGATCACGATCTGGCCGAAGGTGGCCTGGCCCATGAAGGCGCCGTCGCCAGTTTCCTCGGCCTGCCGGGTATTCCGGAAACCGCTGAAACCGTAGCGCTGGCCCGCGACCTGTTGCTGGTCGAGCAGACCGGCGTACGCGCGCACTTTAGCCAACTGACCAGTGCTCGCGGCGTGGCCTTGATCGCTCAGGCTCAGGCGCGTGGTTTGAAGGTGACCGCCGATGTCGCGCTGTATCAACTGATCCTGACCGATGAAGCGCTGATCGACTTCAGCAGCCTCTATCACGTCCAGCCGCCGCTACGCACCCGCGCGGATCGCGATGGCCTGCGTGAAGCGGTGAAGTCCGGCGTGGTCTCAGCGATCTCCAGCCATCACCAGCCCCACGAGCGCGACGCCAAACTGGCGCCGTTCGGCGCGACCGAGCCGGGCATCAGCAGTGTTGAACTGCTGCTGCCACTGGCGATGACGCTGGTTGAGGATGGCTTGCTCGATCTGCCGACGCTGCTGGCGCGTCTGAGCGCTGGCCCGGCCGAGGCGCTGCGCCTGCCGGCGGGCAAACTGGCGGTGGGCGGTGCGGCGGATATCGTGCTGTTCGATCCAAAAGCGTCCACCGTGGCCGGTGAAGGCTGGCTGTCGAAGGGCGAGAACTGCCCGTTCCTCGGCCACAGTTTGCCGGGTGTGGTTCGTTATACCCTGGTGGATGGGCGGATCAGCCACCAGGCCTGATACCGGGCTGCCCCATTCGCGAGCAGGCTCGCTCCCACATTGGATCTGTGAACGACACAAATCCCCTGTGGGAGCGGGCTTGCTCGCGAAGACTTACTGGAAGGCGCCTCTGCCTTCGGCGTTGCGTACAGACACCTGATCATTCAGCGTCCAGAAGTCATACAGCACGCCAATAAAGAACAACCCGCCCGTCAGCAGGTAGATCAGCCCGCTGATCCATTTCCCTTGGTACATCCGGTGCACGCCGAGCGCGCCGAGAAAGGTCAGCAGAATCCACGCCACGTTGTACTCGATCGGCCCGTCGGCAAAGCGCAGATCCGCTTCGCGATCCATTGCCGGGATCAGAAACAAGTCGATCAGCCAGCCAATCCCCAGCAAACCGAAGGTGAAAAACCAGATCGTCCCGGTCACTGGCTTGCCGTAATAAAAGCGGTGAGCGCCGGTAAATCCGAAGATCCACAGCAGGTAACCGATGAGTTTGCTATGGGTGTCTTTTTCCTTCACACGGGGTAGCTGATAGCTGTTCATGAAGACCTCGTTTCACTCGATAGATAAATATTCTTGAATTCTTTGTGACTTTTTTACAGGTAGCCGACGTATGGCAAATGTTAGGCTGAGCTCCGTCAAAGCCTTATAGCACCGGACTTCTGTCAGACAATCGCGTCAATTTGCCGCTTATTTGGTTCCGTTGCCTCCAGAGTCAATCGACCAACGGACTCGGAAAGGACAAAAAAGCTGTTATAAAGTTGCGCGCTATCACTTAAGAGCCACGCCTAATGCGACCATTTTTCAAGACATGGCTAACTATTTGCCTATTAATGCCACTGGCCGCCCACGCCACCAATCGTGAGCAACGTCTTCCCAACGTTAACGGCTTTACCCCTAAATCCCATGCTTCTGCCCCATCGAGCAAAAGCAAGCAAAGCAAAGTCACCACGCTGAGCAGCAAAGGCAACAGCAAGCTGGTACCACCGATGGCGAGCAAGGAAAGCAGCAATGTCCTTAGCCGCGCGGTGAATGTGCTCGGTACACCTTATCGTTGGGGCGGCAGCAGCCCAAGTAAAGGTTTCGACTGCAGCGGCCTGGTGAAATACGCGTTCAACGACGCTACGTTTGACCTGCCACGCACCTCCAATGCCATGGCCAGCGGCCACGGCGAGAAAGTCGATCGCAAGGATCTGAAGCCAGGCGATCTGATTTTCTTCAACATCAAGAGCCGTCGGGTCAATCACGTTGCCATTTACCTGGGCAACGACCGTTTCATCCACGCACCGCGTCGTGGCAAGTCGGTGAGCATCGATACGTTGAACAAACCGTACTGGGAAAAACATTACGTGGTTGCCAAGCGGGTGCTGCCGAAAGAGCCTGCCAGCAAGCAGATGCGCGTAGTTCAACGCTGAGCTGACTGATCCAGAATCTGTTCAAGCAGTACTGGCCCCTTCGCGAGCAAGCCCGCTCCCACATTTGATTTGTGAACGACACAGATCCAATGTGGGAGCGGGCTTGCTCGCGAAGGGGCCAGTGAAAGCAACACAAGCCTCTCTCAGAAATTATCCGGCGTACGCGCCTTCTCCCGCGCATGCTCGCGGCTGATCAAGCCTTTGGTCACCAGATCCTTCAGGCACATGTCCAGTGTCTGCATCCCCAGCGACCCGCCCGTCTGAATCGCCGAATACATCTGCGCCACCTTGTCCTCGCGGATCAGGTTACGGATCGCCGACGTGCCCAGCATGATCTCGTGCGCCGCCACACGCCCGCCGCCGATCTTCTTGATCAGCGTCTGCGAGACCACCGCCAGCAACGACTCCGACAGCATCGAACGCACCATCGACTTCTCGTCTCCGGGGAATACGTCCACCACCCGGTCGATGGTTTTCGCCGCTGAAGTGGTGTGCAGCGTGCCGAACACTAAATGCCCGGTCTCGGCGGCGGTGAGCGCCAGGCGAATGGTTTCCAGATCACGCATCTCGCCGACCAGAATCACATCCGGGTCTTCCCGCAGCGCTGAACGCAACGCCGTGGCGAAACTGCGGGTATCGCGGTGCACTTCGCGCTGATTGATCAGGCATTTGCGCGATTCGTGAACGAATTCGATCGGATCTTCGATAGTCAGGATGTGGTGATGGCGATGGGTGTTGAGGTAATCGATCATCGCCGCCAGCGTGGTCGACTTTCCGGAACCGGTCGGCCCGGTCACCAGCACCAGCCCGCGTGGGGCGTCGGTGATCTTGCGAAAGACGTCGCCCATGGCGAGGTCTTCCATGCTCAGCACTTTCGATGGAATGGTGCGGAATACCGCGCCAGCGCCACGGTTCTGGTTGAAGGCATTGACCCGGAACCGCGCCACACCCGGCACCTCGAAGGAAAAGTCGGTTTCCAGATGTTTCTCGAAGTCGACGCGCTGGGTGTCGTTCATGATGTCGTAGATCAATTCGTGCACTTGCTTGTGATCCAGCGCCGGCAGATTGATCCGTCGCACATCGCCATCGACGCGGATCATCGGCGGCAGACCGGCCGACAGGTGCAGGTCGGAAGCGCCCTGTTTGGCGCTGAAGGCCAGCAATTCAGTGATATCCATAGCGCTCCTCAATTCCAGTAGAATGCCGCGAACCTTCAGACCGCCGGCGCCTCTTGATGTCCACGATAGCAGACAACATTCAACTGGTTAGTTCGCGCATCCAGGCTGCCACCGCAGCGGCCGGGCGCACTGAAAACAGCGTGCAGTTGCTGGCCGTGAGCAAGACCAAACCCACCGAGGCCTTGCGTGAAGCCTACGCTGCCGGCTTGCGCGACTTTGGCGAGAACTACCTGCAGGAAGCCTTGGGCAAACAGCTCGAACTGGCCGACCTGCCCTTGATCTGGCACTTCATCGGCCCCATTCAATCGAACAAGACTCGCGCCATTGCCGAGCATTTCGACTGGGTGCATTCCGTGGATCGCCTGAAAATTGCCCAACGCCTGTCCGAACAGCGCCCGGCCGACCTGCCGCCGCTGAATATCTGCATTCAGGTCAACGTCAGCGGCGAAGCCAGCAAGTCCGGCTGCACCCCGGCCGACCTGCCGGCCCTGGCCGAAGCCATCAACGCCTTGCCGCGCCTGAAACTGCGCGGGCTGATGGCAATTCCCGAGCCGACCGAAGATCGCGCCGAACAGGACGCCGCTTTTGCGGCTGTGCAACGCTTGCAGGACAGCCTGAATCTGCCGCTCGACACACTTTCCATGGGCATGAGCCACGACCTCGAATCGGCCATTGCCCAAGGCGCCACCTGGGTTCGTATCGGTACGGCCCTATTTGGCGCTCGCGACTATTCCCAATCTTGAAACTTTCCAGATAAGGACCTGACATGAGCAACACACGTATTGCCTTTATCGGTGCCGGCAACATGGCCGCCAGCCTGATCGGCGGCCTGCGGGCCAAGGGTCTGGAAGCCGCGCACATCCGTGCCAGCGATCCGGGCGAAGAAACTCGCGCCAAAGTCAGTGCCGAACACGGCATCGAAACCTTTGCCGATAACGCCGAGGCTATCGATGGCGTCGACGTCGTCGTGCTGGCGGTCAAGCCACAGGCGATGAAAGCCGTGTGCGAAGCGATTCGCCCGAGCTTGAAACCGAATCAACTGGTGGTATCGATTGCCGCCGGCATCACTTGTGCGAGCATGACCGCATGGCTCGGCGAACAGCCGATCGTGCGCTGCATGCCGAACACCCCGGCGCTGCTGCGTCAGGGCGTGAGCGGTTTGTACGCCACGAGCGAAGTGACTGCCGAACAACGCCAGCAAGCCGAGGAGCTGCTGTCCGCCGTCGGCATCGCACTGTGGCTGGACGAAGAACAGCAACTGGACGCCGTGACCGCCGTGTCCGGTTCCGGCCCTGCGTACTTCTTCCTGCTGATCGAAGCCATGACCGCTGCTGGCGTCAAACTCGGCCTGCCGAAAGAAACTGCCGAACAACTGACCCTGCAAACGGCTCTGGGCGCCGCGCACATGGCGGTTTCCAGTGACGTCGACGCCGCCGAACTGCGCCGTCGCGTGACTTCACCGGCCGGTACTACAGAAGCTGCAATCAAATCGTTCCAGGCCGGCGGTTTCGAAGCCCTGGTGGAAAAAGCACTCGGCGCCGCCGCGCACCGCTCGGCCGAAATGGCCGAACAACTGGGCAAATAAGGAGCCTTACATGATTGGATTGAACACCGCAGCGGTTTACGTGCTGCAAACCCTCGGCAGTCTGTACCTGCTGATCGTACTGCTGCGCTTCGTCCTGCAACTGGTGCGGGCGAACTTCTACAACCCGCTTTGCCAGTTCATTGTCAAAGCGACTCAGCCGCTGCTCAAGCCACTGCGCCGGATCATCCCGAGCATGTTCGGCCTCGATATGTCGTCGCTGGTACTGGCGATTCTGGTGCAACTGGCGCTGATGGCGTTGACCCTGCTGCTGACCTACGGCACCACCGGCAACCCGCTGCAACTGTTTATCTGGTCGCTGATCGGCGTGACCGCGCTGTTCCTGAAGATCTTCTTCTTCGCCCTGATCATCAGCGTGATCCTCTCGTGGGTCGCACCGGGCAGTCACAATCCGGGCGCTGAGCTGGTCAACCAGATCTGCGAACCGGCCCTGGCGCCGTTCCGCAAGTTCCTGCCAAACCTCGGCGGGCTGGATCTGTCGCCGATCTTCGCGTTTCTGGCGCTGAAGCTGATCGACATGCTGGTGATCAATAACCTCGCGGCGATGACGATGATGCCGGAAATCCTCCGTCTGCTGATGTGAGCTGGTTTCGTTGGGACGGTGACGACCTGATTCTGGAGTGTCACCTGCAACCTGCGGCCCGTAGCGATGATTTCTGCGGGCTGCACGGTGATCGTCTGAAGATTCGCCTGACCGCGCCGCCGGTCGAGGGCAAGGCCAATGCTTATCTGATGGGTTTTCTGGCCAAGGCGTTTGGGGTGTCCAAGAGCCAGGTCAGTTTGCTCAGCGGCGAGTTGAACCGGCAGAAACGGGTGAAGATTTGCTCGCCGAAGAAGTTGCCGGATTTGCCTGACCTGGTGCGCCCAAACTGAAGCACCGAGTCGCCCCATTCGCGAGCAAGCCCGCTCCCACATTGGAATGCGATCCCCTGTGGGAGCGGGCTTGCTCGCGAATGGCTGCACATCGGTCAGAAGCGAACACATCAGGCCCGATCGTTGCTTGCTGCTAACCCCCGTGGTCATTAGACTTACGCCTCATTTCAACGAGAGCAGGGTCGATGCCAGCTGCCTTTCCCCCCGATTCTGTTGGTCTGGTGACGCCGCAAACGGCGCACTTCAGCGAACCTCTGGCCTTGGCCTGTGGCCGTTCGCTGCCCGCTTATGACCTGATCTACGAAACCTACGGCACGCTCAACGCACAGGCGAACAACGCCGTGCTGATCTGCCACGCCTTGTCCGGCCATCACCACGCCGCCGGCTATCACAGCCCCGACGACCGCAAGCCCGGTTGGTGGGACAGCTGCATCGGCCCCGGCAAGCCAATCGACACCAGCAAGTTCTTCGTGGTCAGCCTGAATAATCTGGGCGGCTGCAACGGCTCCACCGGCCCGAGCAGCATCAACCCGGAGACCGGCAAACCGTTCGGTGCCGACTTCCCGGTGCTCACCGTGGAAGACTGGGTACACAGCCAGGCGCGTCTGGCCGACCTGCTCGGCATCGGCCAGTGGGCAGCGGTGATCGGCGGTAGCCTCGGTGGTATGCAGGCCCTGCAATGGACCATCACTTATCCGGATCGCGTACGTCACTGCCTGGCCATCGCCTCGGCGCCCAAGCTGTCGGCGCAGAACATCGCCTTCAACGAAGTGGCGCGCCAGGCGATCCTCACCGACCCGGAATTCCACGGTGGTTCGTTTCAGGAAGCCGGTGTGATCCCCAAGCGCGGCCTGATGCTGGCGCGAATGGTCGGGCACATCACTTACCTGTCCGACGACTCCATGGGCGAGAAATTCGGCCGTGGCCTGAAGAGCGAAAAGCTCAACTACGACTTCCACAGCGTCGAGTTCCAGGTCGAAAGCTATCTGCGTTATCAGGGCGAAGAGTTCTCCGGACGCTTCGACGCCAACACCTATCTGTTGATGACCAAGGCGCTGGATTACTTCGATCCGGCGGCGAACTTCGACGATAACCTGGCGAAAACCTTCGAGAATGCCACGGCCAAGTTCTGCGTGATGTCGTTCACCACCGACTGGCGCTTCTCCCCGGCCCGTTCGCGGGAGCTCGTAGACGCACTGATGGCGGCGCACAAAGACGTCAGCTACCTGGAAATCGACGCGCCGCAGGGCCACGACGCCTTTCTGATTCCGATCCCGCGCTATTTGCAGGCGTTCGGCAATTACATGAACCGAATCACGTTGTGAGAAAGCCATGAGAGCTGATCTGGAAATCATCCAGGAATGGATCCCCGCCGGCAGCCGCGTCCTCGACCTGGGTTGCGGTGACGGCGAGTTGCTGACCTGGCTGCGCGACCACAAGCAGGTCACCGGCTATGGCCTGGAAAACGACGCCGACAACATCGCTCAATGCGTGGCCAAAGGCGTCAACGTCATCGAGCAGGATCTGGACAAAGGGCTGGGCAACTTCGCCAGCAACAGTTTCGATATCGTGGTGATGACCCAGGCCCTGCAAGCCGTGCATTACCCGGACAAGATCCTCGACGAAATGCTGCGCGTTGGCCGGCAGTGCATCATCACCTTCCCCAACTTCGGTCACTGGCGCTGCCGCTGGTACCTGGCGAGCAAGGGCCGCATGCCGGTGTCCGAGTTTCTGCCGTACACCTGGTACAACACGCCGAACATCCACTTCTGCACCTTCGAAGACTTTGAAGAACTTTGCCGCGAACGTGATGCGAAGGTCATTGATCGGCTTGCTGTGGATCAACAGCACCGCCACGGGTGGGCCAGTAAGCTATGGCCTAATCTGTTAGGTGAGATTGGTATCTACCGCGTCAGCAGCCCGGTGCTTGCAGATCACCGGGTCGCTGTCTGAGCCACGACATTTCGAGGAGACGAACATGGGTCGTTTAGCGTTGTTGTTATTCACAGCCTGCCTGAGCGTCAGCGCCATGGCGGCCGACGTCATCAAGGGCGAACGCAAGGAAACCTTCGGCGACGTGACGGTGCACTACAACACCTTCAATTCCACGTTTCTGACCCCGGACATCGCCAAGGCAGCAGAGCTTGTCCGCAGCAAACACCAAGGCGTGATCAATGTCTCGGTGATCAAGGACGGCAAGCCATTGGTCGCCAACGTTACCGGCACGGTCAAAGACCTGACCAGCCAGAGCGTACCGCTGAATTTCCGCAAGGTGACCGAACAAGGTGCGATCTACTACATCGCCCAGTACCCGGTGGAGCAGCAGGAAACCCGCACCTTTGAAATCAAGGTGCAGAACGGTGACAAGATCAACACCATCAATTTCAACCAAGAACTCTTTCCCGGCGAATGATGAACCTCAAGCAACTCGTACTGGCCAGCCATAACGCCGGCAAACTCAAAGAACTCCAGGCCATGCTCGGCGACTCGGTGCAACTGCGCTCGATCGGCGAATGGAGCAAGGTCGAGCCGGAAGAAACCGGCCTGTCGTTCGTCGAGAACGCGATCCTCAAGGCGCGTAACGCCGCACGCATTTCCGGGCTGCCGGCGCTGGCCGACGACTCCGGTCTGGCGGTGGATTTCCTCGGCGGTGCGCCGGGCATCTACTCGGCGCGCTATGCCGACGGCAAGGGTG
This sequence comes from Pseudomonas sp. Irchel 3E19, assembly GCF_900187585.1. Lineage (NCBI taxonomy): Bacteria > Pseudomonadati > Pseudomonadota > Gammaproteobacteria > Pseudomonadales > Pseudomonadaceae > Pseudomonas > Pseudomonas sp. Irchel 3E19. Next base: position 157,373 of record NZ_FYDT01000001.1, on the reverse strand, counting down.
ATGCAGCGAACAACGCCAAACTGCTCGACGCCCTCAAAGACGTGCCTGAAGCGGAACGCGGCGCGCAATTCGTCTGCGTGCTGGCACTGGTCCGTCACGCCGATGATCCGTTGCCGATCCTCTGCGAAGGCCTGTGGCACGGACGCATCCTGACCGCCGCCAGCGGCGAACACGGTTTTGGCTACGACCCGCTGTTCTGGGTGCCGGAACGTGACGTATCCAGCGCTGAACTGAGCCCGGCCGACAAGAACCAGATCAGCCACCGCGCCCGTGCAATGGATCTGCTGCGCCAGCGTCTGGGCCTGAAATGACCGACAGCCCCTCTGCGTCGTCGCTGATCATCGGCGGGGCCGCTTCTTCGCCTCGGGCGCCGCTGCCAACCCTGCCGCCCCTGGCGCTGTACATCCACATCCCGTGGTGTGTGCGCAAATGCCCGTATTGCGACTTCAACTCGCACACCGCCAGCCCGGTGCTGCCGGAGCAGGAATACGTCGACGCGTTGCTGGCCGATCTCGATCAGGATCTGCACGCGGTGTATGGCCGTGAAATCAGCTCGATTTTCTTCGGTGGCGGCACACCGAGCCTGTTCAGCGCCGAAGCCCTTGGGCGTTTACTGGAAGGCGTCGAACAGCGCATTCCGTTCGCTGCCGACATCGAAATCACTCTGGAAGCCAATCCCGGCACGTTCGAGCAAGAGAAGTTCGTCGCGTACCGCAAGCTGGGGATCAATCGCCTGTCGATCGGTATCCAGAGTTTCCAGCAGGAGAAGCTCAAAGCGCTCGGCCGCATCCACAACGGCGATGAAGCGGTGCGCGCCGCCGGCATGGCGCGTCAGGCCGGGTTCGATAACTTCAACCTCGACTTGATGCACGGCTTGCCCGATCAGTCGCTGGACGATGCCTTGAGCGATCTGCGCCAGGCCATCGAACTGAAGCCGACGCACATCTCCTGGTATCAACTGACGCTGGAGCCGAACACGGTGTTCTGGAACCAGCCGCCGGTGCTGCCGGAAGACGACACGCTGTGGGACATTCAAGAGGCCGGGCAGGCGCTGCTGGCCGAGCACGGTTACGCGCAATACGAAGTGTCGGCTTATGCGCAGGCCGGACGCCCGGCGCGGCATAACCTCAATTACTGGAGTTTCGGCGACTTCATCGGCATCGGCGCTGGCGCCCACGGCAAGCTCAGCCACCCGGACGGGCGCATCGTGCGCACCTGGAAGACGCGCCTGCCGAAGGACTATCTCAACCCGGCGAAATGCTTTCAGGCCGGCGAGAAAGCCCTGACCAACGATGAAATGCCGTTCGAATTCCTGATGAACGCTTTGCGCCTGACCGCTGGCGTCGAATCGCGCCTGTATCCGCAGCGCACCGGGCTGTCGCTGGAAAGCCTCGCCGAAGGCCGGGCAGCGGCAGAACAAAGCGGCCTGTTGCAGGTCGAACCGTCACGTCTGGCGGCCACCGAGCGCGGACAGCTGTTCCTCAACGACTTGCTGCAACAATTTCTGAACTGAGCCCAACCCTCAACTTCTGTCCCAAGGGAAAACGCATGGATTTGATACTCGACCTGCTCGCCACCGTCTCCCGCTGGAGCCGCAGCAACCTCTCGGAAATCGCCCTGGCGCTGGTGGGCTGCCTGCTGGTGCTGTTCGGCGCCGACTTCAAAGGCTGGGTCGAGCAACGCCTGGGCAGCATCGCCGGCGCCCTGCGCGTGCCACTGATGGCCCTGCTGTGCATGATTGGCAGCGGCGCTGCGCTGATCTACGCCACACCGTGGGTGATCAAGGGGTTGAGCCAGTTCAACAACTACAGTCTGGCACCGGTGTTGTTGGTGGTACTGGTGCTGATCGGCGTAGTCGCCGACCGCCGCTGATTCCGCAAACACCCCAAAACAACTGTGGGAGCGAGCCTGCTCGCGAATACGGTGTGTCAGTCAACATCAGTGTTGAATGAACATCCGCTTTCGCGAGCAGGCTCGCTCCCACAGGTTTTGTTGCGTGATGCTTAAGCGAGTTTTTCGAACTTCAGGTCCCACACGCCATGGCCAAGACGTTCGCCGCGGCGTTCGAACTTGGTGATCGGGCGTTCGGCCGGGCGTGGGACGCACTTGCCGTCTTCGGCGAGGTTGCGGTAGCCCGGGGCGACGTTCATCACTTCCAGCATGTATTCGGCATACGGTTCCCAGTCGGTGGCCATGTGCAGAATGCCGCCGACCTTCAACTTGCTGCGCACCAGTTCGGCGAACGACGCCTGAACGATGCGACGCTTGTGGTGACGGCTCTTGTGCCACGGATCCGGGAAGAACAGCATCAGGCGATCGAGGCTGTTGTCGGCGATGCAGCGGTTGAGCACTTCGATCGCGTCGCAATCGTAAACCCGCAGGTTGGTCAGGCCCTGAGTCAGCACACCGTTGAGCAGCGCGCCGACACCCGGACGGTGAACTTCAACGCCGATGAAATCCTGCTCCGGTGCCGCCGCGGCCATTTCCAGCAGCGAGTGGCCCATGCCGAAACCGATCTCCAGCGAGCGCGGCGCCGAACGGCCGAACACCTGATCGTAATCCACCGGCGCGTCGGCCAGCGGCAGCACGTACAGCGGCGCGCCCTGATCCAGACCACGTTGCTGGCCTTCGGTCATGCGCCCGGCGCGCATCACGAAACTCTTGATGCGGCGGTGTTGGCGCTCGTCGCCCTCTTCCGTCTGGATAGGCGTGTCGTTCGATTCAGTCATCAATGGCTCTTACTTGATCAGACCATCCAGCGGCGAAGAGGCGCTGGCATAGAGTTTTTTCGGCATGCGGCCGGCGAGGTAGGCCAGACGGCCTGCGACGATCGCGTGTTGCATGGCTTGGGCCATCATCACTGGCTGCTGGGCGTGGGCGATGGCCGAGTTCATCAGAACGGCGTCGCAACCCAGCTCCATCGCGATGGTGGCGTCGGAAGCAGTACCAACACCGGCATCGACCAGCACCGGGATCTTGGCTTCTTCGAGGATGATCTGCAGGTTGTACGGATTGCAGATCCCCAGACCGGAACCGATCAGACCGGCCAGCGGCATCACCGCGATGCAGCCGATTTCCGCCAGTTGACGGGCGATGATCGGGTCATCGCTGGTGTAGACCATCACGTCGAAACCTTCCTTGACCAGCGTTTCAGCGGCCTTGAGGGTTTCGATCACGTTGGGGAACAGGGTTTTCTGGTCGGCCAGCACTTCCAGCTTCACCAGGTTGTGGCCGTCGAGCAGCTCACGGGCCAGGCGGCAGGTGCGCACGGCTTCGATGGCGTCGTAGCAACCGGCGGTGTTCGGCAGGAAGGTGTAGCGATCCGGCGACAGTACGTCGAGCAGGTTCGGCTCGCCTTCGATCTGGCCCAGGTTGGTGCGGCGCACGGCGAAGGTGACGATTTCGGCACCCGAGGCTTCGATGGCCTGGCGGGTTTCTTCCATGTCACGGTACTTGCCGGTACCAACCAGCAAACGCGACTGGTAAGTACGACCGGCCAGCACAAAAGGCTTGTCGCTACGAACGATGCTCATGGGGAATCCTCTTTAGGGGTGAGGGTCTTGCAGAATTCGGTGCCCTTGCGGGCCGGGCAATTAGCCGCCGCCGATGGCGTGTACCACTTCGACGTTGTCGCCGTCGTTGAGCGTGGTGTCGGCATGCTGGCTGCGCGGGACGATATCCAGATTGAGTTCGACTGCTACCCGGCGTCCGGTCAGATCCAGACGGGTCAGCAGGGCCGCAACGGTTTCACCGTCGGGCAGTTCAAGGGATTCGCCGTTCAACTGAATGCGCATGCGCAAGGCCGCCATCATTTTTAGGGGCTGGCATTCTAGCCCGATCAGACGGGGCGACCCAAGCCATTCATCGTGAAATGGACTACCCGGTCAGCTCAGCCGCCAGGCGGCAAGCCCCAGGCACAGCCAGCCGATCAGGAAGGCCAGGCCACCGAACGGGGTAATGATGCCTAGCTTGCTGATGCCGGTGGTGGTCAGTACGTAGAGACTGCCGGAGAACAGCAGGATGCCGACGGTGAAGGAGACGCCAGCCCATGTGACGAGCCGCCCCTGAATCTGCGTAGCCAGCAGTGCAACGCCAAACAACGCCAGCGTGTGCACCAGTTGATAGGTGACGCCCGTGTGGAAAATCGCCAGATACTCCGGCGTCAGACGGTTTTTCAGGCCATGGGCGGCGAATGCACCCAATGCAACCCCGGTAAAACCAAAGAAAGCGGCCAGCATCAGAAAGCCACGCAGCATGTGGAACTCCAGTCAGACTCGATCGGCAGGGTCTGTATAATGGCCCGCTCCACGGGTTCGGCCAAGCCATCTCTATGCTGCGTTCAATTTTCCGTCGTCTCACGAAGGCCCTGCTCTGGTTCGCGGGCGGCAGCGTTTTGCTGGTCCTGGTGTTTCGCTTCGTGCCGCCGCCGGGCACGGCGCTGATGGTCGAGCGCAAGGTCGAATCCTGGGTCGACGGCGAGCCGATCGACCTGCAGCGCAGCTGGAAGCCCTGGGACGAGATTTCCGATGATCTCAAGGTGGCCGTCATGGCCGGTGAGGATCAGAAGTTTCCCGAGCATTGGGGCTTTGATTTCAGCGCCATTCAGGCCGCGCTGGCCCACAATGAACTCGGCGGCTCGATTCGCGGCGCCAGTACGCTGAGCCAGCAAGTGTCGAAGAACCTGTTTCTGTGGGCCGGTCGTAGCTATCTGCGCAAAGGCCTGGAGGCTTGGTTTACCGCGCTGATCGAGGTGTTCTGGCCCAAGCAGCGGATTCTCGAGGTGTACCTGAACAGCGTCGAGTGGGATGACGGGGTATTTGGCGCCGAGGCGGCGGCGCGGCATCACTTTGGTGTGAGCGCGAAGTCGTTGTCGCGGCAGCAGGCGAGTTATCTGGCCGCTGTTCTGCCGAATCCTCGGGTCTGGAGCGCCAGCCATCCGACGGCTTATGTGTCGCGGCGGGCCGGGTGGATTCGCCAGCAGATGAGTCAGTTGGGTGGGACCAGTTATCTGCTCGGGCTCAATGATTCACGCCGGGCACCTTGGGCTCGATAGCCAGTCACGAATCTTCCAAATCCTGAAAATCCCATGTGGGAGCCAGCCTGCTCGCGAAAGCGGTGTACCAGAAACATCAATGCAAACTGACACACCGCTTTCGCGAGCAGGCTCGCTCCCACAGGGGCCAGCATGTCCGCACAAATGAAAACGCCCCGATCATCGCTGATCGGGGCGTTTTTTATTGCCGAAATACCGGTTATGCGGCAATCGACAACTTGAGTTTGTTCATCGCGCTCTTCTCGAGCTGACGAATACGCTCGGCCGACACGTTGTACTTCTGCGCCAGGTCGTGCAGCGTGGCTTTTTCTTCTGCCAGCCAACGCTGGTAGAGGATGTCACGGCTGCGTTCGTCCAGCACTTCCAGTGCTTCATGCAGGTTATGGTTGGAGTTGTCGCTCCAGTCGGCATCTTCCAGTTGACGCGCCGGGTCGTACCGGTGGTCTTCCAGATAGTTGGCCGGCGACTGGAAAGCGCTGTCGTCGTCCGCTTCCGCAGCCGGGTCGAAGGCCATGTCATGGCCGGTCAGGCGACTTTCCATCTCGCGCACTTCCCGCGGTTCGACGCCGAGGCTTTCCGCCACACGGTGGACTTCCTCGTTGTTCAGCCACGCCAGACGTTTCTTCTGGCTGCGCAGGTTGAAGAACAGCTTGCGCTGGGCCTTGGTGGTCGCGACTTTCACAATGCGCCAGTTGCGCAGGATGAACTCGTGAATTTCCGCCTTGATCCAGTGCACGGCGAACGACACCAGACGCACACCCATTTCCGGGTTGAAGCGCTTTACAGCCTTCATCAGGCCGACGTTACCTTCCTGGATCAGGTCAGCCTGAGCCAGACCGTAGCCGGAATAGCTACGGGCAATGTGTACGACAAAACGCAGGTGGGCGAGCACCATCTGCCGAGCCGCCCCCAAATCCTGCTCATAGTAGAGACTCTCGGCCAGTTCACGCTCCTGCTCCGGGGTCAGCAATGGAATACTGTTCACGGTGTGCACATAGGCTTCCAGGTTCGCACCCGGAACCAACGCGTACGCAGGTTGCAAAGAATTGGTCATACGAAAAAACCTCCCACTTACATAACTCGCGCCTTTCGGCACTGCGAAAAATTGACCGGGAACTCAAGTACAAGTTCCCAAAAAAACCGCAAGGCCAATCACGCGCAAAAAAGATTCTACTTCGGCGCCAGCTCCCTGAGATGACGTGCGACTGCAATCCATGCACCGATATAACCCAACAGCACCGCGCCAAGCAAGAGCGACAGACCGTCGGCAACTGGCACTCCGGCCAGCGCGAAATCACTGCCGTACAAGCCGGCCAGTCCAACCACCGCATCGTTCAGCCAGTTCAGGCCGAACGCCAATACGCCCCAGGACAACAGTCCCGCACCGAAGCCATACAACGCGCCCATATAAAGGAAAGGGCGACGCACATAGCTGTCAGTGCCGCCGACGAGTTTAATCACTTCTATCTCGGTGCGGCGGTTTTCAATATGAAGACGAATGGTATTGCCTATCACCAAAAGTAATGCAGAAACCAGCAGCACCGTCAGACCGAAGACAAAACGATCACCAAGCTTGAGGATGGCGGCCAGACGCTCGACCCAGACTAGATCAAGTTGCGCCTGTTGTACCTTGGGCAGCTCGGAAAGTTTTTGTCTTAATGCTTCCAGGGTCGACTTGTCAACTTCGTTCGGCGTGACCAGCACTACGCCCGGCAACGGGTTTTCCGGCAACTCGCGCAGGGCTTCGCCCAAGCCGGACTGCTGCTGGAACTCTTCCAACGCCTGATCGCGGCCGACATATTCGGCATCAGCTACGCCAGGCATGCCTTTGATCTGCTCGCGCAACGCCTCGCCCTGCGCTGGGCTGGCATCGAGTTGCAGATACAGCGAAATCTGCGCCGCACGCTGCCACGAACCGCCCAGACGTTCGACGTTGTTGAGCAGCAGCGACAAGCCCATCGGCAGGCTCAGCGCCACAGCCATCACCATGCAGGTGAAAAAGCTGCCGATTGGCTGTTTGCCCAGACGACGCAGGCTGTCGAGCAGGCTGGCGCGATGGCTTTCGACCCAGGCGCGGAACAGCGTGGCGAAGTCCGGCCCGTCATCATCGTCATGTTTTTTCTTCTTCGTCGGTTGCGGATCGGCGGCCTTGGGGGCCACGCGCTCGGAAACCTTCGGACTGCGTGTCGCACTCATTCGCCTGCCTCCCCGTCGCCGATCAATCGACCGCGTTGCAAGGTCAGCATGCGGTGACGCATGCGCGCGATCAGTGCCAGGTCGTGACTGGCGATCAGCACGCTGGTGCCCAGCCGGTTGATGTCTTCGAACACGCCCATGATCTCGGCCGCCAGGCGCGGGTCGAGGTTACCGGTCGGTTCGTCCGCCAGCAGCAAGGCCGGGCGGTGAACGATGGCGCGGGCAATGCCGACGCGTTGTTGCTGACCGGTGGACAGGTCGCCCGGGTACAGATCGGTTTTATCCGACAGCGCCACGCGCTCCAGCGCCGAGTCCACACGCTTGGCGATCTCGGCCTTGGACAGCCCGAGAATCTGCAGCGGCAACGCGACGTTGTTGAACACCGTGCGATCGAACAGCAACTGGTGATTCTGGAACACCACGCCGATCTGCCGACGCAGGAACGGAATCTGTGCGTTGCTGATGGTGCTCAGGTCTTGCCCGGCCAGCAGCAGCTTGCCGCTGGTCGGACGTTCCATTGCCAGCAACAGGCGCAACAGCGTGGATTTACCGGCGCCGGAATGGCCGGTGACAAACAAGAACTCGCCACGACGGACTCGAAAGCTCAGCTCATGCAAGCCGACGTGACCGTTCGGGTAGCGTTTACCGACCTGTTCGAAACGAATCATGAACGCTCCCGCTCGGCAAACAATGCCTGGACAAAGGGTTCGGCTTCAAAGGTACGCAAATCGTCGATGCCTTCACCGACGCCGATGTAGCGGATCGGCAGACCGAACTGCTTGGCCAGGGCGAAAATCACCCCACCCTTGGCGGTACCGTCGAGCTTGGTCAGCGCCAGGCCGGTCAGTTCGACGGTCTGGTTGAATTGCTTGGCCTGGTTGATGGCGTTCTGGCCGGTGCCAGCGTCGAGCACCAGCAGCACTTCGTGCGGCGCGTCGGCGTCGAGCTTACCGATTACCCGGCGAACCTTTTTCAGTTCTTCCATCAGGTTGTCTTTGGTGTGCAGACGACCGGCGGTGTCGGCGATCAGCACGTCGATGCCACGGGCCTTGGCGGCTTGCACGGCGTCGAAGATCACCGAAGCCGAATCGGCGCCGGTGTGCTGGGCGATCACAGGAATCTTGTTGCGTTCACCCCAGACCTGCAATTGCTCCACAGCGGCGGCGCGGAAGGTGTCACCGGCGGCGAGCATGACTTTCTTGCCTTCCAGTTGCAGCTTCTTCGCCAGTTTGCCGATGGTGGTGGTCTTGCCGGCGCCGTTGACGCCGACCACGAGGATCACGAACGGTTTGTTCTGCGAAACGATTTTCAGCGGCTGCTCGACCGGTTTGAGCATCGCAGCCAGCTCGGCCTGCAGGGATTTGTACAACGCGTCGGCGTCGGCCAGCTCTTTGCGCGCAACCTTCTGGGTCAGGCGCTGGATGATCTGCGTGGTGGCTTCGACGCCTACGTCGGCGGTCAGCAGACGGGTTTCGAGGTCGTCGAGCAAGTCGTCGTCGATGGTTTTGCGGCCGAGGAACAGGCTGGCCATGCCCTCGCCGATGCTGGCGCTGGTTTTCGACAGGCCTTGCTTGAGGCGGGCGAAGAAACCGGCTTTGGTTTCCTCGGTGCGCGGGGCTTCGACAGGCGTCTCGACTGGCACTTCAACCGGCACAACCGGCGCAACGACGACGGGTGCTGGCTCAGGTTGTTGAACGACCGGCGCAACGAAAACCGGGGCAACCGGCTCTGGAGCAACCGGCGCAGGCTCGACAACCGGTTCAACCACCGGCGCCGGAGCGACCTCGGGAACAAACGCGGCAGGCGCAGGAATTGGCGGCGTCACATGGGGTGCGGCCTCTTCCACCAGTGCCACCGGCTCTTCAGCCACCGGTAAGGTCAGCCACGGCTCTGCAACCGGGGTCAGTGGCAACTCGGCAACCACTTCCGGCTCAGGCTTAAGCTCGGCCGCCGGTTGCAGCACCGGCTCGGCAATCGGCAGAACGATCGGTGCCGGCTCTTCTTCTATTACCGGAGCCGGCGCCGGGGCCGGTTCAGGAATCGCGGGCGGCTGTTCGACGACGGGTTCCTGCGGTTTCTTACGCAGCCATCCGAACAGGCTTTTCTTCTCGCCAGCCGCAGCTGGGGTCTTCTTGTCGTCGTTGGAACCAAACATGGAGGACGGCTATCTCACGGTAGCGACGCGCCATAAGGGCGCCCCGGCAAATAAATATTCGATGCAGAACAGACTGTGTTTCATCCAGCTTGTTCACGCGCAACATTTTGTCGAGGCGCCAAGGACACCTCAAAGGTCGATTATTACGAAGGACTGGAACGGCATCGTCGGCGAAAACGCAGAGTTTAGCTGACAAACTCAAAGCTTCTGCCGGAAACCCATACAACCTATCGAGCGATCAGAGGCCTGATAGGCGTGGCCGCCAGTAAAACGGATCAGTATCCTAGCACCCTCTCGCCCGCCGACGCTAAGACCAAGCGGGCAGCCCAACAGGTTAAAAAACGAATGAATGCTCTAGCCCGCCGCGCTGCAGGCCTGCTGCTCAGCACAGTCTGCCTGCCCCTTTCGGCCCTGGCGGCCGACCCGCAACCGACTCACGAATTCACCCTCGACAACGGCCTCAAGGTCGTCGTGCGCGAAGACCATCGCGCGCCGGTGGTGGTATCGCAGGTCTGGTACAAGGTCGGTTCCAGCTACGAAACCCCGGGCCAGACCGGCCTGTCCCACGCGCTTGAGCACATGATGTTCAAGGGCAGCGAAAAAGTCGGCCCCGGCGAAGCCTCGCTGATCCTGCGCGACCTCGGTGCCGAAGAGAACGCCTTCACCAGCGACGACTTCACCGCTTATTACCAGGTGCTGGCCCGCGATCGCCTGGGCGTGGCCTTCGAACTGGAAGCCGACCGCATGGCCAATCTGCGCTTGCCGGCCGACGAGTTCGCCAAGGAAATCGAAGTCATCAAGGAAGAGCGCCGCCTGCGCACCGATGACAAGCCGATGTCCAAAGCCTACGAGCGCTATAAGGCGATGGCCTACCCGGCCAGCGGCTACCACACGCCGACCATCGGCTGGATGGCAGACCTCGACCGGATGAAGGTCGAAGAGCTGCGTCACTGGTATCAGTCCTGGTATGTGCCGAACAACGCCACGCTGGTGGTGGTCGGCGACGTCACCCCGGATGAAGTGAAAACACTCGCCCAGCGTTATTTCGGGCCAATCGCCAAACGCGATGTGCCTCCAGCGAAGCAACCGCTGGAACTGGCCGAACCCGGCGAACGGCAGATCACCCTGCATGTGCAGACCCAACTGCCGAGCCTGATGCTCGGTTTCAACGTGCCGAGCATTGCTACCGCCGAAGACAAACGCTCGGTCAATGCCCTGCGCCTGATCTCGGCGCTGCTCGACGGCGGTTATAGCGGTCGCATCCCGACGCAACTGGAGCGCGGCGAAGAGCTGGTGTCCGGCGGCTCGTCGAGCTATGACGCCTACACCCGCGGCGACAGCCTGTTCACCCTGTCGGCTACGCCGAACACCCAGAAGAAAAAGACCATGGCGCAAGCCGAGGCTGGTCTGTGGAAACTGCTGGACCAGTTGAAAACCACTGCACCGTCCGCCGAAGAGCTGGAACGCGTGCGGGCCCAGGTGATTGCCGGCCTGGTCTACGAACGTGACTCGATCACCAGCCAGGCCACCGCCATCGGCCAATTGGAGACGGTGGGTCTGTCATGGAAACTGATGGACACCGAACTCGCCGATCTGGAAAGCGTGACCCCGCAAGACATCCAGAATGCCGCCAAGCTGTACTTCACCCGCGAACGTCTCAGCGTCGCCCACGTCCTGCCACTGGAGACGACTCATGAGTGAGCGCAAAACCCCACGCCTGTTTTTGCTCGGCCTGATTGCGGTCGCCGTGATCGGCTCCGCTGCTGTCTATCTGTCGCCAAGCGCTGACAGCAAGGCCAGCGAAGCGCTGGACAACGCCAAGTCCAGCCAAAAGCTGCAATCACTGGCCGAACTCGACGGTAAAGCCCCGGCCAGCCGCAAGCTCGATGTGCAGACCTGGAACACCGCCGAAGGCGCCAAGGTGCTGTTCGTCGAGGCTCACGAGCTGCCGATGTTCGACATGCGCCTGATCTTCGCTGCCGGCAGCAGTCAGGACGGCAACGCGCCGGGTCTGGCGGTGCTGACCAACGCGATGCTTAACGAAGGTGTCGCGGGCAAGGACGTCGGCGCCATCGCTCAAGGCTTCGAAGGCCTGGGTGCAGATTTCGGCAACGGTGCGTTCAAGGACATGGCGCTGGCTTCGTTGCGTAGCCTGAGTGCTGCCGACAAGCGTGAGCCTGCTTTGAAGCTGTTCTCGGAAGTCATCGGCAAACCGACCTTCCCGGCCGACTCGTTCGCGCGCATCAAGAACCAGATGCTCGCCGGATTCGAATACCAGAAACAGAACCCCGGCAAACTCGCCAGCCTCGAACTGATGAAGCGTCTGTATGGCGATCACCCGTACGCGCATTCCAGCGACGGCAATCCACAAAGCGTGCCGAAGATCACCCTCGCGCAATTGCGTGAGTTCCACGCCAAGGCATACGCCGCCGGCAATGTGGTGATCGCGCTGGTCGGCGACTTGTCTCGCGCTGACGCCGAGGCGATTGCCAATCAGGTGTCCGCCGCCCTGCCGAAAGGTCCGGCGCTGGCGAAGATCGCTCAGCCGCAGGAGCCGAAAGCCAGCACTGGCCATATCGAATTCCCGTCGAAGCAGACCAACCTGATGCTCGCGCAACTGGGCATCGACCGTGACGACCCGGATTACGCTGCACTGTCGATGGGCAACCAGATCCTCGGCGGCGGTGGTTTCGGTACGCGTCTGATGAGCGAAGTGCGCGAGAAACGTGGCCTCACCTACGGTGTGTATTCGGGTTTCAGCCCGATGCAGGCCCGTGGCCCGTTCATGATCAACCTGCAGACCCGCGCGCAAATGAGCGAAGGCACCCTGAAACTGGTGCAGGACGTCCTCGCCGACTACCTGAAAACCGGCCCGACCCAGAAAGAACTCGACGACGCCAAGCGCGAACTGGCTGGCAGCTTCCCGCTGTCCACCGCGAGCAACGCCGACATCGTCGGCCAACTCGGCGCCATGGGCTTTTATAATCTGCCGTTGAGCTATCTGGACGACTTCATGAAGCAGTCGCAGAGCCTGACCGTGGAGCAAGTCCGCGACGCCCTGAACAAACACCTGAGCACGGACAAAATGGTCATCGTCACTGCTGGCCCGACCGTGCCGCAAAAGCCGTTACCGGCCCCATCTGATAAACCTGCCGAGCAACCGCTCGGGGTTCCGGAGCATTAATGGCAACTCGATCCCCCAAAAAACCTGCGCAAAATGTCCACAATGGTGTGAACCAGTTACGCATCATTGGCGGCCAATGGCGCAGTCGCAAGCTGAGCTTCCCCGACGCGCCGGGCCTGCGCCCGACACCTGATCGCGTGCGTGAAACCCTGTTCAACTGGCTAGCGCCGTACGTTGAAGGGGCCAAGGTGCTCGACCCGTTCGCTGGCAGCGGTGCGCTGTTCCTCGAAGCGCTGTCCCGGGGCGCGGCCACGGGACAGGCACTGGATGCCAGCAATATTGCGGTCTCCAGCCTCAAAGAACACCTTGGCACCCTGCGATGCACCAATGGCCAGGTGCAGACCGCCGACGCGTTGCGCTACCTGGAAACCCAGACCGCGACTGCGTTCGACCTGGTGTTCCTCGATCCGCCGTTCAACCAGAACCTGCTGCCGGCGGTGTGCACCTTGCTCGAAGAACGCCAGTGGCTTGCGCCGGACTCCTGGATCTACACTGAAAGCGAAACCGCGCCGTCGACCCTCGGCCTGCCAGGCAACTGGCGCCTGCACCGCGAACAGAAATCCGGCCGGGTTTACTACGCGCTGTGGCAACGTACGGCAGAGATCGCCGGTTAACCGACCGGCCTGAATATGCGGCGCCCCTTCCAGCAAGGTCGCCGCTCTGCATCGAGAACCCTCGTGTCCGCTCCTTCAGAACACTTCAACCCCGCCTTCGGCCTCGGCAATCCGCACCTGCAAACCTTGTGGGGGCCGCTGTGGCGCAAAACCGTACATATCGAACGTGAACGCGAACGCCTGTGGCTTGAGGATGGCGATTTTCTTGACCTCGACTGGCATGGTTCGCACACAGCCGATGCGCCGTTGGTGCTGGTACTGCATGGATTGACCGGTTCCTCCAATTCGCCTTACGTAGCCGGCATCCAGAAAACGTTGGCCGATCAAGGCTGGGCCAGCGTCGCGCTGAACTGGCGTGGTTGCTCGGGCGAGCCGAATCTGTTGCCACGCAGCTACCATTCTGGCGCCAGCGAAGACCTCGCCGAAACCATCAGGCATCTGCGCGCCAAACGCCCGTTGGCGCCGTTGTATGCCGTGGGCTACTCCCTGGGCGGCAACGTGCTGCTCAAACACCTCGGGGAAACCGGCAGCGACAGTGGCGTACTCGGCGCGGTGGCGGTGTCGGTGCCGTTTCGACTCGACCAATGCGCCGACCGCATCGGCCGGGGGTTTTCCAAGGTCTATCAGGCGCACTTCATGCGCGAGATGCTCGCCTACATCAAGAACAAGCAACGGCAGTTTCAACATGACGGGCGTGAAGACGGACTCGCCGCGCTGGCAGCCCTTGGCTCGCTGGAAAACATGCGCACGTTCTGGGATTTCGATGGCCGGGTGACTGCGCCGTTGCACGGATTTGAGGATGCCGAGGATTACTACCGCCGCGCTTCAAGCCGCTACTTTCTCGGCGAGATTCGCACGCCGACCCTGATCATTCAGGCCGCAGACGATCCCTTCGTGTTCCCGCACAGTTTGCCGCAGGCCAGTGAGCTGTCGGCTTCAACCGCCTTCGAATTGCAGGCACGCGGCGGGCATGTCGGCTTTGTCGACGGTTCGATTCGTCAGCCCGGCTATTACCTGGAACGTCGCATACCACGATGGCTGGCGCGCGTGCCCGCATGAGCGATCAGGGCGAGTCGATCCGTTTCTGGCAAACCGTGCCACTGGCCGGGGTCGAGTTGCTGTCGGCGCGCTACATCGAGCATCGTTTCGCCCCCCATGTGCATGACGGCTATGTGATCGGCATGATCATGGCCGGCGCCCAGCGTTATCGCTATCGCGGCGCCGAACATCTGGCCGGCAGCGGCACGCTGGTGCTGATCAACCCGGACGAATTGCACACCGGGCACAAGGGCACCGAGGATGGCTGGCTGTATCGGGCGTTTTATCCCGACACCGCGCAAATCGTTTCGCTGCTGGATGAGCTGGAACTGTCCACCACGAACCTGCCGGCGTTCGGCGCCACGTTGTATCGCGATGCGGATCTGGTCACCGGGTTTTCCCGGTTGCACCATTTGCTCGAAAGCCCGGCCACCGCGCTGCAACAGCAAACGGTGTGGCGCGAGATGATGTTGCGGCTATTGCAGCGCCATGCGGCAGTGCCGGTGCCCGGACGAGCCGGCAAGGAACACCGCGCGGTGCTGTTGGGCAAAGAACTGCTGCACGCACAACTGGCAGCGCCACCGTCACTGGAAGAACTGGCGGCGGCGGTCAATCTGTCTCCGTTCCATTTCGCCCGGGTGTTCCGCCGCGCTACGGGTATGCCACCGCACACCTGGCTGATGCAACAGCGCATCGCCCAGGCTCGCGCACTCCTGCAGCACGGCTGCTTGCCGGTGGAAGTCGCCACGCGACTGGGCTTCGCCGATCAGAGCCATTTGAGCCGGCAGTTCAAGCAGGCTTATGGCGTCGGGCCCGCCGTGTACCGCAGTGCCCGACAGGTTCTTTCAGATAACGAATAACCAATGTGGGAGCGAGCCTGCTCGCGAAAGCGGTTGTTCATTGAACATTGATGTCGACTGATCCGACGCCTTCGCGAGCAGGCTCGCTCCCACAGGTGTTGGTTATTCGCCGGTGGCGATACCGCGCGACGGCTCGTTGATCCACTCACTCCACGACCCGGCGTACAGCGAACCCAACGGATAACCCGCCAGACACAGCGCAAACAGGTTATGACACGCCGTCACCCCCGAGCCGCAATAAGCCACCAGTTCCGCCGGCGAACGCTCGCCGAGTTTCGCAGCAAAGCGCTGCTTGAGCTGGTCTGCCGGAAGGAAGCGCCCGTCACTCCCGAGGTTGTCAGTAAACGCCGCACATTGCGCGCCGGGAATGTGCCCGGCAATCGGGTCGATCGGTTCCACTTCCCCCTTGAAGCGAGGTAGCGCGCGGGCGTCGATCAGGGTCAGCGTCGGCTGGCCGAGGCGCCGCTGCAACTGCTCGGCACTGAGCAGCAGGCGCGTGTCCGGCTCACCACTGAAATTACCCCGAGTGACCGACGGCGCATCGAGACTCAGTGGCAACCCGGCGGCGTGCCAGGCCTTGAGCCCGCCATCGACAATGAACACGCCGTCACGCTTGCCCAGCCATGCCAGCAGCCACCACGCCCGCGCGGCGTAGGCACCAGGGCCGTCGTCATACAGAACCACGTCGCTGTCGGCGTTGATGCCCCATGCCTGCAGCCGCTCGATCAACGTGGCCGGATCAGGCAGCGGATGGCGACCGGTCTGGCCTTTGATCACTTTGCCACTGAGGTCACGCTCAAGATCGGCGAAACTTGCCCCGGCAATGTGCCCTTCGGCGTAACTGCGTTGCCCGTAATCCGGGTCTTCGAGGGCAAAGCGGCAATCGAGAATCACCAGCCCCGGTTGTTCCTTGCGGGCGTCCAGTGTCTGCGGGCTGATCAGTTGCGCAATCGGCATAACGAGCTCCTGTGGAATATCAACGGCACTGTTTATTTCACGTCTTCGAGGGCCTGGGCCAGCGGTACATAAAATTCATCAAACAGCGCATTAACCTCATCGCGTGCCTGATCGGTGACAAAACCGGCTTCCAGCACCAACACCTGATACACGCCGCGTTTAACGGCCTGTTCGCTGAGGTGATTGGAGTTTTCCCGGGTGGTGCACAGGAAACGTACCCACGACGTCAGGATGATCCAGGCATTGAGGGTCAGGGACTCGATCTGCACACGATCCATCTTCAGGATCCCGGCGGCGACAAAGCCTTCGTAGATCGCGGCACCCTGAATGACACAACGCTGGGAAAAACGGCGATAACGGGCGGCCAGTTCCTGATCGCTGTCGAGCAGATGCTCAAGATCGCGGTGCAAAAATCGGTAGCGCCACATCGCCGACAGCAGTTCCTTGAGGTAGAAACGCTTGTCTTCGACCGTTGCGGCGCGCCCGTGCGGCGGGCGCAGGAAGCTGTCGACGAGGCTTTCGTACTCACTGAACAACACGGCGATGATCGCCTGCTTGTTCGGGAAGTGGTAGTACAGGTTGCCCGGAGAAATCTCCATGTGTGCGGCGATGTGATTGGTGCTGATGCTGCGCTCGCCCTGTTGATTGAACAGCTCGAGGCTGTTCTGCACGATGCGCTCGCTGGTTTTTATTCGTGGGGCCATGGCTTGAGCTTTAATTCAGAGTGCGGTGACGGGCATCTTACGACCTAACCGGAAATGGATAAAACAAAGCTGTGACAGGAAGTGATTTGACTTTATAGAGCATAGACTCTAAAAAGTGCCTCACTACAATAAATCCGGAGCTGATGATGACTGCCGACATTGCCTACCTGCAAACGCTGCAACAGCCACTGGTGGCACTGGATCGGCTGTTCGAGGCGCAGCGGGCCGCCTATGCCGCCAATCCGATGCCACCCGCCGCTCAACGCCAGCAATGGCTCAAGGCGCTGCGCGATTTGCTGAGCAATGAGCGTCAGGCGTTGATCGAGGCGATCAGCGCCGATTTCAGCCATCGCAGTGCCGATGAAACCCTGCTCGCCGAGTTGATGCCGAGCCTGCATGGCATTCACTACGCCAGCCGCCATCTCAGGGGCTGGATGAAATCTTCGCGGCGCAAGGTCGGCATGGCGTTCCAGCCTGCTTCGGCAAAAGTGGTTTACCAGCCGCTGGGCGTGGTCGGCGTCATCGTGCCGTGGAATTACCCGCTGTATCTGGCCATGGGCCCGCTGGTCGGCGCCTTGGCGGCAGGCAATCGGGTGATGCTCAAGCTCAGCGAATCGACCCCGGCCACCGGCCAGCTACTCAAAGCGTTGCTCGCGCGAATTTTCCCCGAAGACCTGGTGTGTGTAGTGCTGGGCGAAGCCGATATCGGCGTGGCGTTTTCCCGTTTGCGCTTCGACCACCTGTTGTTTACCGGTGCCACCAGTATCGGCAAGCATGTGATGCGCGCGGCCGCAGAGAACCTCACGCCGGTCACGCTCGAACTGGGTGGCAAGTCCCCTGCCATCGTCTCCCGCGACGTGCCGTTGAAGGACGCCGCCGAGCGCATCGCCTTCGGTAAAACCCTCAACGCCGGGCAGACCTGTGTCGCTCCCGATTACGTGCTGGTGCCGGAAGACCGGGTCGGCGGCTTCGTCGAAGCCTATCGCCAGGCGGTTCAGGGTTTTTATCCGACCCTCACCGATAACCCGGACTACACCGCGATCATCAACGAGCGCCAACTGGCCCGGCTCAACGGCTACGTCAGCGATGCCACCAGCAAAGGCGCGCTGCTGATTCCGCTGTTCGATCAGGCTCAGGGCCGGCGCATGCCGCACAGCGTTTTGTTGAATGTCAGCGACGAGATGACCGTGATGCAGGACGAAATCTTCGGCCCGCTCTTGCCGATCGTGCCGTACCGGGATCTGGAGCAGGCATTTGCTTACATCAATCAGCGCCCGCGACCTCTGGCTCTTTACTACTTTGGCTACGACAAACGCGAACAGAACCGCGTGCTGCACGAAACCCACTCCGGCGGCGTGTGCTTGAACGACACCCTGCTGCATGTGGCGCAGGACGACATGCCCTTCGGCGGCATCGGTGCCTCGGGCATGGGCCATTACCACGGTCACGAGGGTTTTCTGACGTTCAGCAAAGCCAAAGGCGTGCTGGTTAAACAGCGCTTCAATGCGGCCAGACTGATTTATCCGCCTTACGGAAAATCGATTCAGAAACTGATCCAGAAGCTGTTCATTCGCTAAACCTCGTCATCGCCGCCGGGTAATAAAAACAATGCACCCAAGCCTGACCGATACCCCTGCACTGTCACGCCGTGGCTTGCTGAAATTCAGCCTCGGCGCCACGGCGTTTCTTGCCACCGCCGGGCTTGGCGCCAGCCTCAGCGGCTGTTCGTCGAGCGTCGCGGCCAATGGTTTCGTGACCTTGCGCGACGGCGACCTGCTGTTTTTGCGTGCACTGATTCCAGTGATGCTCGACGGCGCCGTAGCGGCCGAGAAGATGCCGGGGGCCGTTGATGGCACGCTCAAATCGCTGGATTACAGCCTTGATCATCTGTCGCCGGAAATGCTCAAACTCACCCGACAATTGTTTGATGTATTGGGCATGGCCGTGACCCGTGGGCCGCTGACCGGGATCTGGGGCAGTTGGGAAAACGCCACGCCCGAGGCGCTGCGCCATTTCCTCGATCGCTGGGAAAACAGCACATTGAGTCTCCTGCGCATGGGCCACAGCTCTCTGAAGCAAATGGTGATGATGGCCTGGTACACCCGCGCCGAGTCCTGGGCGCACTGCGGCTACCCCGGTCCGCCCACTGTCTGAAACCGAGGCGCGCCCTTCGCGAGCAAGCCCGCTCCCGCATTTGAAACGCATTCCCCTGTGAGAGCGAGCCTGCTCGCGAAGGGGCCCGCAAGAACTACAAAAACAAGAGAACCTGATCGATGCCCGTACCCGATCCCTTCCGCGAAGGCCTCGCCCGAGGCTGGAAAACCTACAACGGCGCCCAGCTCACCGATGACCTGACGCTCGAAGCTGATGTTGCGATCATCGGCAGCGGCGCTGGTGGCGGCACCACGGCAGAAATCCTCAGCGCCGCCGGCTATAAAGTGCTGCTGATCGAAGAAGGCCCGCTGAAAACCAGTTCCGATTTCAAAATGCTCGAAGACCAGGCCTACAGCAGCCTTTATCAGGAAGGTATCGGCCGCATGAGCAAGGACGGCGCGATCACCATCCTGCAGGGCCGCGCGGTCGGTGGCACCACGCTGATCAACTGGACCTCGAGTTTCCGCACGCCGCAGCCGACCCTGGAACACTGGGCCAAAGAGCACAACGTCAAAGGCCACAGCCCCGACGAGATGGCGCCATGGTTCGAAAAAATGGAGCAGCGCCTCGGCGTCGCCCCATGGATGGTTCCGCCCAACGCCAACAACGACGTGATCCGCAAAGGCTGCGAGCAACTCGGCTACAGCTGGCACGTGATCCCGCGCAACGTGCGCGGTTGCTGGAACCTTGGTTACTGCGGCATGGGCTGCCCGACCAACGCCAAACAATCGATGCTGGTCACGACCATTCCGGCAACGCTGGAAAAGGGTGGCGAGTTACTCTATCTGGCCCGGGCGGAAAAGCTGCAGATCAGCGGCGATAAAATCACCAGCCTGCAATGCGTGGCCATGGACGAGCGCTGCGTCGAACCGACCGGCCGCAAAATCACCATCAAGGCGCGGCACTACGTGCTGGCCGGCGGCGGTATCAACAGCCCGGCATTATTACTGCGTTCGGATGCGCCGGATCCGCATAAAACCCTCGGCAAACGGACGTTTCTGCATCTGGTGAACATGTCCGCCGGGCGCTTCGATGAGGTGATCAATCCGTTCTACGGCGCGCCACAGTCGATCTACACGGACTATTTCCAGTGGAAGGACGGCGCCACCGGGCCCATGGGCTACAAACTCGAAGTGCCACCGCTACACCCGGCACTGGCCGCTACACTGCTCGGCGGTTTTGGCCAGCAGAACGCGGAGCACATGGCCGACCTGCCGCACACCCACGCGATGCTCGCGCTACTGCGCGACGGTTTTCACCCGGACAGCCAAGGCGGCAGTGTCGAGTTGCGCGGCGACGGCTCGCCGGTGCTCGATTACCAAGTCTCGCCGTATGCCTGGGAAGGCTTGCGCCGCGCATTCCACAGCATGGCCGAGATCCAGTTCGCCGGCGGCGCCCAAGCGGTGATGCCGATGCACGCGGACGCGCGCTACGTGAAAACCCTAGCCGAGGCGCGCACGCTGATCGATGGATTAAGTCTTGAGCTGTATCGCACGCGCCTTGGCAGCGCCCACGTCATGGGCGGCTGCGCAATGGGTGAAGACCCGAAGAGCGCCGTTACCGATAGCCTTGGCCGCCATCATCAACTGAGCAATCTGTCGATTCACGATGGCTCGCTGTTCCCCACCAGCATCGGCGCCAACCCACAGTTGTCGGTGTATGGTCTGACAGCACAATTGGCGACGTCCCTCGCCGATCGCCTGAGAAATCCATGAAAAACCGTATTATTGCGATCGTCTATAGTGCTTTCTTACCCAACAGGCGACTTGGCCGACCGGGACGGCTGCGATACCATCCGACTCCCCAACGGACTCCCGCCAGGACGACGCGATGAACCGAGTGTTGTACCCAGGTACCTTCGACCCTATTACCAAGGGCCATGGCGATCTGGTCGAACGCGCCTCGCGCCTGTTCGATCACGTGATCATTGCGGTCGCCGCCAGCCCGAAGAAAAATCCGCTGTTCCCGCTGGAACAACGGGTTGAACTGGCTCGCGAGGTCACCAAACACCTGCCGAACGTGGAAGTGGTCGGCTTCTCGACGCTGCTGGCGCATTTTGCCAAAGAGCAGAACGCCAACGTGTTCCTGCGTGGTCTGCGCGCGGTGTCGGATTTCGAATACGAATTCCAGCTGGCCAACATGAACCGCCAGTTGGCCCCGGATGTGGAGAGCCTGTTTCTCACCCCTTCCGAGCGTTATTCGTTCATTTCCTCGACGTTGGTCCGCGAAATCGCTGCCTTGGGTGGCGATATCAGCAAGTTCGTCCACCCGGCCGTGGCCGACGCGTTGACCCTGCGCTTCAAGAAGTAACGACCGTTCAAACGGCGCCCGCGTGCACTGCGGGCGCCAATGCGGCACAATTGCGCGCATTGATTTATAGCGCCCGGGCCTGCCGCCCCGGCTGGAGTTAGCATGTCCCTGATCATCACCGACGATTGCATCAACTGCGACGTCTGCGAACCCGAGTGCCCGAACGCCGCCATTTCCCAGGGCGAAGAGATCTATGTGATCGACCCGAACCTGTGCACCCAGTGTGTCGGCCACTACGACGAACCGCAGTGCCAGCAGGTCTGCCCGGTGGATTGCATCCCGCTGGACGAAGCTCATCCGGAGACTGAAGAACAGTTGATGGAGAAGTACCGCAAGATTACCGGCAAGGCCTGAGTTCTTCAGCGCCCGCTTGGCCCTCTTCGCGAGCAGGCTCGCTCCCACAGTTGGAATGCATTTCAAACTGTGGGAGCGGGCTTGCTCGCGAAAGGGCCATCAGCAACACTGCACAATCCTGATCAGCTCATTCGCGCTGCTCAAACCCTTCCCCTATACACCCCAGACACCGCACAAACGCCGCCTTCGCCGGATCAACCACCAGCGCCTGCCCCGCATCACCAATCCCGCCGCCTAGCGCGGTAAACGGCAGCGACACCACAAATGCCCCTGCACCGATCACCGTTGCCACAACCAGCAAAGGTCGGGCAATCAGCAAGTCGCCAAGCATGGCGTAGGCCGGTGGATTCTGAATGGTGTAACGCGGATCACCGCTGCCGCTTTCCGTGGCGTGAACAGCCAGGCTGGAACACAGCAGCAGGGTGACGAAGAGGGCTTGCAAGGATTTCATGGCACGATCCTTCGGGCTGAACAGTGAGACACCTCACTATAGACCGTAGGACTTTTTCGCCCTTTGCCTCAGGTCTGACAGCGCGGGCAGAACACACTGGCACGCTGACCGAGCTTCACTTCGCGCAGCCCCGTACCGCAGACCTTGCAGTGTTCACCGCCACGGCCATAGACAAACAACTCCTGCTGGAAATACCCCGGCTGCCCGTCACCGCCGATGAAATCACGCAACGTGGTGCCGCCACGCTCGATGGCGGCGGCAAGAATGCGTTTGATCTCGATCGCCAGTTTCAGATAACGCCCCCGGGAAATGCCCCCGGCCTCGCGGCGTGGATCGATGCCAGCGGCGAACAGCGCTTCGGTCGCATAGATATTGCCGACCCCGACCACCACTGCGTTGTCCATGATGAACGGTTTGACCGCCATCGAACGCCCGCGCGACAGCTGAAACAACCGTTCCCCGTCGAACAGATCGGTCAACGGCTCCGGCCCGAGACGTATCAGCAATTCGTGATTGAGCGGATCGGTACTCCATAGCATCGCGCCGAAACGTCGAGGATCGGTATAGCGCAGAGCCAAACCCGACTCCAGTTCGATATCGACATGCTCATGCTTGAGCGCCGGCAACCCGACCTCCACCAGACGCAGATTGCCCGACATGCCCAAATGGCTGATGAGCGTACCGACTTCGGCATTGATCAACAGATACTTGGCCCGCCGCTCGACCAGCACGATGCGCTGCCCGGACAGGCGCACATCGAGATCTTCGGGGATCGGCCAGCGCAACCGGCGGTCACGCACAATCACCCGGCTGACACGCTGGCCTTCCAGGTGCGGGGCAATGCCCCGGCGGGTGGTTTCGACTTCCGGCAGTTCAGGCATGGCGTCCTCGAATCAATGCGCGCCGAGGTCGCGGATCGTCTGTTTCAGGGTTTCGAAATCGTAATCCGACAAACCGACGTAATCGAGGATCTGCGGGCCGATGCTGTTCCACTCGTAGTCTTCGGTCTGATTGCCCAGCACGCGGTAGGACGCGCAAATGTGCTCGGCCATCTTGAGGATCGCCAGCAGGTTTTTCATCTGACTGTTGCGCGACGACTCGTCGTTGAAGATCGCCAGGGCGTTGTGGTGATTGGCGATGGCCGTGCTGACATGCTCCGGCAGACGCCAGGATTTGGCGGTGTAATAACCGACCACGGCGTGGTTGGTGTTGAACTCGGCGTTTTCCGTGTCCACCACCCGACATTCAGGGCTGGCATTGGCGTAGGCCTTTTCCAGCACCGACATGTAGTTGGGGAAACGTTGCAGCATCAACGGCACACCGCAATCGTGGAACAGGCCCAAGGCGTAGGCTTCATCGCCCGCCTGAGTACCAATGCGCTTGGCCAGGGTCAGGCAAGTCATCGCCACGTCCTGGGCGGTGTCCCAGAAACGGTTGAGGGTAACGATGGTGTCGTCGTTCATCTCGCCCTTGATCGACTGCGCGTTGATCAGGTTGATGATTGAGCGGCTGCCCAACAGATTCACCGCGCGCTGGATCGAGGTGATTTTGTTGCTAAGGCCGTAATACGGCGAGTTGACGATTTTCAGCAACGAGCCGGACAGGCCGGGATCCTGGGCAATCAGCTTGGCGATCACCTCCAGGTCCGGGTCGGGCATGTACTGCTCCATTTGCAGATCCACCATGATCTGCGGCTGCGCAGGCACGCTGATGCCTTGCAGGGATTGTTGAATCTGTTCGGTGGTCAGCTCTTGGGACATAAGTACACGCTCTGGGACAGGCGGCGATTCTAACCTCTAAAAACCGCGAGACGACACACCAGTGGGCAATTGTCAGGAACTTTCATCCAAGACGAGGCTTCGGACTCTGTAATAGCCGACGGACTGTTTCGGTCCGCAGCGCCAGCAAATTCCCATAGTCTCAGGAGCTTATCCATGGCCACGTCCCTCAATGGCAAGCGCGTCGCTTTTTTGGTAACCGATGGTTTCGAACAGGTCGAATTGACCGGGCCCAGGCAGGCCCTGGAACAGGCCGGTGCCCAAGTCGACATCCTTTCGGCCGAAGAAGGCACGGTCAAAGGGTGGAACCACGACAAACCGGCGGATGATTTCAAGGTCGACCAGACTTTCCAGGCCGCCAGCAGCGAACAATATGACGCCATCGTGCTACCAGGCGGCGTACAGAACTCCGACACCATTCGCATCGATCAGGATGCCCAGCATCTGGTCAAGACCGGTACTTCCGCCGGCAAACCGATTGCAGTGATCTGCCATGGCGGGTGGCTGCTGATCTCGGCTGGGCTGGTCAATGGCAAAAAAATGACCAGTTACAAAACCCTCAAGGATGATCTGGTCAATGCCGGTGCCAACTGGGTCGACCAGGAAGTGGTCAGGGACGGTCACTTGATCAGCAGCCGTCAGCCGGATGATATTCCGGCGTTCAGTCGTGAATTGATCGACGCTCTGTCGGCATAGCCTTCGCGACCGCTTTGGCGAGCAGGCTCGCTCCTCCATTTGAAACAAATTTTCAGTGTGAGAGCGAGCTTGCTCGCAAAGGGGCCATCAGCGTTTCATCGCACGCCAAACCCGACACAAGTCGCAACACGGTATACTCCCGCTCTTTTTTCCGGAGCGACGTCATGTCCCTGCCTAGCTTGCGCCTCAAAGCCAACGCCGACCGTCGCCTGCGCGCCGGTCACCTGTGGGTCTACAGCAACGAAATCGACGTGGCCGCCACGCCACTGCAAGGCTTCAATGCCGGCGATCAGGCGATTCTCGAAGCAGCCGGTAGCAAGCCGCTGGGCATCGTGGCGATGAGCCCGAACAACCTGATCTGCGCCCGCCTGTTGTCGCGCGACACCAAGGTCGTGCTGGACAAATCGCTGCTGGTGCATCGCCTGAACGTCGCCCTGTCCCTGCGCGAGCGCCTGTTCGACAAGCCGTTCTATCGTCTGGTCTACGGCGATTCCGACCTGCTGCCAGGTCTGGTGGTCGATCGTTTCGGCGACATCCTCGTGGTACAGATCGCCTCGGCAACCATGGAAGCGCATAAAGACGACGTGATCGCCGCGCTGACCCAAGTGCTCAAACCAAGCGGCATTCTGTTCAAGAACGACTCCGCTGCCCGTGACGCCGAAGGCCTTAACCGCTACGTCGAAACCGTATTCGGCCTGGTGCCGGAGTGGGTGGCGCTGGAAGAGAACGGCGTGAAGTTCGAAGCACCGGTCATTCAGGGTCAGAAAACCGGCTGGTTCTACGATCACCGCATGAACCGCGCACGCCTGGCGCCTTACGCCAAAGGCAAACGCGTGCTCGACCTCTATAGCTACATTGGTGGCTGGGGCGTGCAGGCTGCCGCATTCGGCGCCAGCGAAGTGTTCTGCGTCGATGCCTCGGCCTTCGCCCTCGACGGTGTGGAACGCAACGCTGCACTGAACGGCTTCGCCGACAAGATGACCTGCATCGAAGGCGACGTTTTCGAAGCCCTGAAAGAGCTGAAGGCCAGCGAAGAACGCTTCGACGTGATCGTGGCCGACCCGCCAGCGTTCATCAAGCGCAAGAAAGACATGAAAAACGGTGAAGGCGCCTACCGTCGCCTGAACGAGCAAGCCATGCGCCTGCTCAACAAGGACGGTATCCTGGTCAGCGCTTCGTGCTCGATGCACCTTCCGGAAGATGATCTGCAGAACATCCTGCTGACCAGCGCCCGTCACCTGGATCGCAACATCCAGCTGCTGGAGCGTGGCGGCCAGGGCCCGGATCACCCGGTACACCCGGCAATCGCCGAAACCCGCTATATCAAGAGCATCACCTGCCGCCTGCTGCCCAACAGCTGATTGGCCAATTGACGGGGAGCCCAACGGCTCCCCGTTTGCTTTGTGCAAACCCTGTTTGTCGCTTTGAACATCCCCCCAATATTATATTTTCCTACACCCATCTTTCCACCGAAGATGTAGGAAACTTCCTCACGCCTTTAATTTATCAAACTTCCTCTCACACACCAATAATAGCCCAAAGATCAGTCCGACAAAATTACTGGAATATTCCTACTTAATATCCGCTTGCCAAAAACCCATTACAAACTATTATTAATTTGTCACCACGAGGTGGCACTCATCATTAAAAACGAACAAGGAGTTCACAATGAAAGTTATCTCTATGGAAACAAACAAAATCGCAAACCTGGCTTTTCTGGTAGCGCCTAAAGCCCGCTAAGCAAGTCTAGACGCCGGGGAGTGCCGGCAACCCGGCGTCTTTACGAACTTCAACCAGAGTGAAACATCAAACATGCACATCAATCCCTATTTATTCATATTGCCGCGCACGCCTGCACAAATTATCTGGAACTACAAAGATCATATCCAGCACGAACTTGATCTGGATTTTTCATTACGCCTCAGCCAACTCATCCACGACCCCGATCTATTCGACAGTCGCAACACTATAGACATACAACTAATGAATGCGGGAATACTTACCGTTTCAAAAGTAGACACTATGGAATGGGGCTGGGACGAACTCTCAAAGATTTATCACATCGGCACACGAAACATTCCCTGCGAGCATGTTCCGCAAGATAGTCACGAGTGGTCCAGACAATACCTGGAGCACTGCAATCAGGTTCTGGCCATCACCCCGCCCAAGGCCGACCGCGCGCTCGACATCGCCACCCGACGCATTGCCTTGCCCGCCCCTTGCGCGCCCAATGACGACAGCCTGAACCGAGCCCTGCATCAACGGAAAACCTGCCGCACCTTCACCGGAGCCGCGATCGCGCTCGACGACGTCAGCACGTTGCTGCACCTGTCTTTCGGCTACCTGCATACACGCGAGACCACTCAAGACAATATTGCCGCAGGTCTCGGCGCGCGCCGCAGCAGCCCTTCCGGGGGCGGCCTGAACGCCTGCGAATGCTTTCTGCTGGCGCAAAACATCGAAGGTCTGGAACCTGGCATCTATGCCTACCATCCCGCCGAACATGCCTTGAGCCTGGTGAATCCCTGGCCGCAGTGTCCATTGGGACAAGTGCTGGCAGGACAGCATTTCATCAACAACTTGCCGTTGGGATTATTCATCACCGCCCGGTTCGACAGGCTCTGGTGGAAATACGAACATTCGCGCGCCTACCGGATGGCCTTTATCGAAGCGGGCCACCTTTCGCAATCGTTCCAGCTGGTGGCTACGGCACTGGGCCTCAATACCTGGCTGACCGGGGCATTCGACGACGATCAGGTGCAATCACTGCTCAAGATAGAAGGCGCGGAACAACCGTTGTTTTTCGTCGGCTGCGGCGAAAGTGACGGGCAGGCGATGTGCCAGGAAATGCACGACCTGCTGAACGAGGTACAGCCATGAGCACGCTCACCGGCGAGCAGGATCAAGTCCCTGTGTCCTGGGCCCTGCGATTTACCCTTGGCGACTGGAACAGCCATGCCTCGGTGCGCGTCAGTCAGGATGACTACCAATTGCCCGAGGATGTGCAGCAACAACTGGAAACCCGCTACTGGTTTCCCCCGGCTTTTCTGCCCTACCTGTCGCACCCTGCCATCGAGGCAGAAGGCAGGGCCGTCCTGCATCGTCTGACAGCCAATCATCTGGTGCACTTTCTCGACTACACCACGCTGCTCGAACATCGCATCGTCAACCGCGCCGTCGAAACCATCATTCATGGCGAATTACCCGCTTTCGTCCCTCCCCGGATGAAAAACGCCGCCCTGCAGCTGTACACGGACGAGGGTTATCACGCGCTGTTTTCCCATCGTCTGGCAGAACAGATCGCCGCACTTTACGGCATCGCCGAACGCCCGGTAATGCCGCTACGAATTACCCGATTCAACGCCTTGATTGCCCGCACCAGTGCCAGCAACCGCCCGCTTGCATGGTTTCTGCTGGGTTTCGTTTCGGAAACCATCATTGCCCGGGAACTGCTGGATGTCTGCCGCGAAAGCCTGGTCAGCAGCGTCAACGACATGTTGCGTGATCATCTGACCGACGAGGCCCGCCATAGCCGCTATTTTGCAGAGGTCTTCCACTATCTGTGGCTGACGCTGAACAGCCGCCAACGAACATTCAGCGCAAAAACACTGCTGGAGATCATCACCCTCTTCTTTGAAGTTGATGAGCGCTGGCTGCAAAAGAGCCTGCATGGCGCCGGTATTGGCGAAACGGCGGTCAGGGAGATTCTCGACAGCTTGACCCATCGGCAAGCCAGCTGTCAGCGAGCGAAAAACGGTGCAACAGCAACGCTGGATGCGCTGAGAAAAGCCGGATTCTTTGCCTTGCCCAATAATCAGAAACTTTTTGCCAAGGCAGGATTGATCGATGGCTAACGGACAACCTGTGGTAACCGCCCGAGAACGACGCGGGGCTGTGAGTCTGCTGCTGGCGATGGTTCTTCTGGGCGTATTCCCACTGGATGTTCTGCTGCCCTCGTTTCCGGCGCTGGCCGGGCACTTTCGCAGCACCCCGACGGACATCGCCCTGTCCATCAGCCTGTTCGCCGTAGGCGTGGCATTTGCTCAATTATTGATCGGACCGCTTTCCGATCTGATCGGGCGCAAAGGCTTGTTGCTCGCCGGCATGAGTGTCTCGATGCTCGGTGCCGTCGGCTGTGTGCTGAGCAACGATTACACGTTGTTTCTGCTGTTCCGGATTCTGCAGGCATTGGGTTGCGGCTGCTTCGTGCTGTCCCAGGCGCTGGTTCAGGATCTGTTCGAGGGTAAAGAGCGTGATCGCTTGCGCATTCTGATGGTCACGGCCAGCGGGATTTTCATCTCCGTATCGCCGTTGGCCGGCACCTTTTTGCAGGCCAGCCTTGGCTGGCGTGGCAGCTTCTGGGTGTTCACCGCACTGGCCGCCGTCGTAATGTTCAAAGCCTGGCTGTTTCTGGAAAACACACGACCACTGACCAAGGGCAACGCGACCGGTTTCCTCAAGGGCTACCGACGAGTGTTCGCAGACTTTGACTTCGTCGGCTATTGGCTGATTTCAGCCTTCGCGTTTGCCTGTCACTTCTCGTTCATCGTGACTTCACCACTGATCTTCATGGACCAACTGCAAATGACGGCCTATGACTTCTCGCTGATTCTGCTGATTTACGGCGCAGCCTATATTGTCGGCGGAATCGTTGCGGCGGTGTTGAGCCGCAGGATGACCCCGGACCATCAAATCATTGCTGGCCTGAGCCTGATCCTGCTGTCAGGGCTGATGCTGCTTTACCTGTCATCGAACTTCGCACTGTCGGCGGCGACAGTGCTGATGCCGATGCTGATCTGCACCGCTGGCACAACCATCACCCGCCCGGCAGCGACCTCCCGCGCCATGGACCTGTTCCCGGAGATTGCGGGTACTTCGGCATCGGCTGGCAGCACGATCATTTTCATCTGCGGTGGTTTGATCAGTGCCTTGATCAGTCTGAGCCCGGCCAATCTGCAATCTACGCTCGGGTACAGCTTTGTGCTGCTCAGCGGCGTGGCGCTGGCGGTCAACCGCCAAATCAGCCGTCGTGCCAGTCTCCTTCTGGCCAATGCCACTGCACAGCCGGAAAGCGAATAATCTGCCGGTCGTCATCCCACACGCACCGTCGGCACTGGAACAACACTTTGCGCCATTCCCTCCAGACGCCAGCGGTGTAGAATCGCCAGATTCATCGCCATTCATCCCCCGGCGGGTTTATGAGCTCAGGCTGAGGCAAGCGGCGATCCCGCAAAGCCATCGGCAACTTTAGGACACACGGCCATTTCTGAGTGTTCCAGACGTCAATAGAAGCTCTCTCCCCTTTTGCACCTGATTAGTAAGTGATTAGCCGCCCGGAGTGCTCCATGCCAGATTACCGTTCGAAAACATCCACCCACGGCCGCAACATGGCCGGCGCCCGCGCACTGTGGCGCGCCACCGGGATGAAAGATGACGATTTCAAGAAGCCGATCATCGCCATTGCCAACTCCTTCACCCAGTTCGTTCCGGGCCACGTGCACCTGAAAGACCTCGGTCAACTGGTTGCCCGTGAAATCGAACGCGCCGGTGGCGTGGCCAAGGAATTCAACACCATCGCCGTGGATGATGGCATCGCCATGGGTCACGACGGCATGCTCTATTCGCTGCCGAGCCGCGAGATCATCGCCGACTCCGTCGAATACATGGTCAACGCCCACTGCGCCGACGCCATCGTGTGCATCTCCAACTGCGACAAGATCACCCCGGGCATGCTGATGGCTGCCTTGCGCCTGAACATTCCGGTGATCTTCGTTTCCGGCGGTCCGATGGAAGCCGGCAAGACCAAACTCGCGTCCCACGGCCTCGACCTCGTCGACGCCATGGTGATCGCCGCCGACTCCAGCGCTTCTGACGAGAAAGTCGCTGAATACGAGCGCAGCGCCTGCCCGACCTGCGGTTCGTGCTCCGGCATGTTCACCGCCAACTCGATGAACTGCCTGACCGAAGCCCTCGGCCTCGCACTGCCGGGCAACGGTTCGACGCTCGCCACCCACAGCGACCGTGAACAGCTGTTCCTGCAGGCCGGCCGCACCATCGTCGAGCTGTGCAAGCGCTACTACGGCGAGAACGACGAATCGGTTCTGCCGCGCAACATCGCCAACTTCAAGGCGTTCGAGAACGCGATGATGCTCGACATCGCCATGGGCGGTTCGACCAACACCATCCTGCACTTGCTGGCTGCCGCCCAGGAAGCCGAGATCGATTTCGACCTGCGCGACATCGACCGCCTCTCGCGCAGCGTTCCACAGCTGTGCAAGGTTGCGCCGAACATCCAGAAGTACCACATGGAAGACGTGCACCGCGCTGGCGGCATCTTCAGCATCCTCGGTTCGCTGGCCCGTGGCGGCCTGCTGCACACCGACCTGCCGACCGTGCATAGCCGCAGCATGGAAGAAGCCATCGCCAAGTGGGACATCACCCAGACCACCGATGAAGCGGTGCACCACTTCTTCAAGGCAGGCCCTGCCGGTATTCCGACCCAGACCGCGTTCAGCCAGTCGACTCGCTGGGAAACCCTGGATGACGACCGTGAAAACGGCTGCATCCGCAGCTTCGAGCACGCCTATTCGCAAGAAGGTGGCCTGGCTGTGCTCTACGGCAACATCGCCCTCGATGGCTGTGTGGTGAAAACCGCCGGTGTCGACGAGTCGATCCACGTCTTCGAAGGCAACGCGAAGATCTTCGAAAGCCAGGACAGCGCCGTACGCGGCATCCTCGCCGACGAAGTGAAGGCGGGTGACATCGTCATCATTCGCTACGAAGGCCCGAAAGGCGGCCCGGGCATGCAGGAAATGCTTTACCCGACCTCGTACCTGAAATCCAAAGGCCTGGGCAAGGATTGCGCCCTGCTCACGGATGGTCGCTTCTCCGGCGGTACCTCGGGCCTGTCGATCGGCCACGCTTCGCCAGAGGCTGCGGCCGGCGGCGCAATCGGTCTGGTGCAGGACGGCGACAAAGTGCTGATCGACATTCCGAACCGCTCGATCAACCTGTTGGTCAGCGAC
Source organism: Pseudomonas sp. Irchel 3E19 (assembly GCF_900187585.1). Classification (NCBI taxonomy): domain Bacteria; kingdom Pseudomonadati; phylum Pseudomonadota; class Gammaproteobacteria; order Pseudomonadales; family Pseudomonadaceae; genus Pseudomonas; species Pseudomonas sp. Irchel 3E19. Next base: position 125,844 of record NZ_FYDT01000001.1, on the reverse strand, counting down.
GAAGAACTGGCTGCACGCCGCGCCGAGCAGGACAAAAAAGGCTGGAAACCGGTTGAAGTGCGTCCACGCAAAGTGACCACCGCACTGAAGGCCTACGCCCTGCTGGCGACCAGTGCCGACAAGGGTGCTGTGCGTAACAAGGCGATGCTCGACGGGCTGTAAACCTTAAGCGTCGAATAAAAAAATGCCCCGCCTGAGTGCGGGGCATTTTTGTGTCTGACCGAAATCCCAAAGTCACGGCAGATCAAACTGTGGGAGCGAGCCTGCTCGCGAATACGGTATGTCAGAAACAGAGATGGTGACTGACACTACGCTTTCGCGAGCAGGCTCGCTCCCACACTGGCCCTGTGTCTGTTACTGGATTTCCTCAGGCTTGACGATCACCCAGTTCTTGTCCGCCGTCACCGGCAACCCTTCCTTGGCCTGCGCTGCCGCATGCTTGGCCATCATGCCGTTGAGCTGAGTCATGTATTTGTCCTTGCGGTTGATCCACAAATGAATGCCGCCCTTGGCCACATCCACATCGTGGAACAGCATATAGCCGTCACTGGTTGGGGTGTCGCCACCGACCAGTACCGGTTTTTTCCACTCGTCGATGTAGGTCAGGATCGCCGCATGCTTACCGGCCATCCAGGTCGCCGGGGTCCACAGGTATGGCGTCAGTTCGAGGCCAAGGTTGGCCTTCTCGTCATATTTGCCAGCGGTGATCTGCTTGCGTGCGGTGGTCAGCTCATTGGTCTCGCGATTCTTGAGTAGCAGACTCACGCCGATGACATTTTGCGGTTTGACGTTGTAGCCGTACTTCGGATCGGCCGCGACCATGCGCACCAGTTCTTCAGAGGCCGCGGTCATCACGTAGACCTCGATGCCGTTCTCCATCAGCTTGTTGTAGAGCTCTTGCTGGCCGGTGAAGATCTTCGGCGGATTGACGTCGAGCTTCTTGACCACATCGCCTTCGTAATAGGTTGCCGGCACCGGTTTGCCCGAGGCCATCAGCTCATCGACGTAGCCTTTGAGTTCCTTGAGGGTGAACCCGGAGAACACCTGCGCCACCCACGGGTAGCAGACCATGTCGTCGACTTCGCAGAGGCGATAGTAGTAACTGAACAGGCTTTCCTTGTGGTCAGCGGTGTCCTTGAACGGCATCAGTTTCAGCGAGGGATCGAGCTTGTCGCGGGTGATCAGGCCCTTGTTTTCCATGAACGGCAGCAAGGATTCTTCAAGGTCGTAGCGGTAACTGGTGTTGTCCATGTCGAACACCGCGTAGTTACCCTTGTTGGCGTTGGCAGCGATCATCGCGTCCAGTGCCTTGGCCTGATCGGCCGGCCAGTGTTTGAGGTCAGTGGCGAAAGCCTGACCGGCCAGGCCCAAACCTACCGTCAGTGCGACAGCCAGAAATTTCGGTGCAAATTTCATCGATGCTTTCTCCCTGAGCTAAAGACATCGACGCTAACAAATAAGTGTGACAGCCCTCGTCTGTCAGCGACCGTCCGCGTCCCCATCGCGCCAGATGCATTCCCCAAAGCGACACCGGCTTATTCCAAAAGCGACTATCACCATACGTTTTTGGTATTAATTCATTGGAAATCAAACTGTTAGGCTTGCCGGTTCGCAGCAGCCCCGGAAGGCTGTTGGCAAAGTCTTTTCTGGAGTTCTCATGAATCTACCGCTGATTCTCAACCTGCTGGTGTTCCTCGCCCTGCTCTTCGGTCTGGCGCAAACCCGCCACACCTCGTGGAGCCTGGCGAAAAAAGTCCTGCTCGCGCTGGTGTTGGGCGTAGCGTTCGGCGTGGCCCTGCACACCGTTTACGGTGCCGGCAACCCGGTGCTGAAAGCCTCGATCGGCTGGTTCGATCTGGTCGGCAACGGTTACGTGCAGTTGCTGCAAATGATCGTCATCCCGCTGGTGTTCGCTTCGATCCTCAGCGCCGTGGCGCGTCTGCACAACGCGTCGTCGCTGGGCAAAATCAGCTTCCTGACCATCGGCACGCTGCTGTTCACCACCGCGATTGCGGCGCTGATCGGTATAGGCCTGACCAATCTGTTCGGCCTCACCGCAGAAGGTCTGGTCGCCGGCACCCAGGAAATGGCCCGCCTGCAAACCATTCAGAGTGACTACGCCGGCAAGGTTGCCGACCTGAATGTGCCGCAGCTACTGCTGTCGTTCATCCCGCAAAACCCTTTCGCCGACCTGGCCCGGGCCAAACCGACCTCGATCATCAGCGTGGTGATCTTCGCCGCATTCCTGGGGGTTGCCGCGCTGCAACTGCTCAAGGATGACGTCGAGAAAGGTCAAAAAGTGATCAACGCCATCGACACCCTGCAAGCCTGGGTGATGCGCCTGGTGCGCCTGGTGATGAAGCTGACCCCGTACGGCGTGCTGGCGCTGATGACCAAAGTGGTCGCCGGCTCCAACCTGCAAGACATCATCAAGCTCGGCAGTTTCGTGGTGGTGTCGTACCTCGGTCTGGGCCTGATGTTTGTTGTACACGGCTTGCTGGTGTCGGCGGCCGGGATCAACCCGCTGCGTTTCTTCCGCAAGATCTGGCCGGTGCTGACGTTCGCGTTCACCAGCCGTTCCAGCGCCGCGAGCATTCCGCTGAGCATTGAAGCGCAGACTCGTCGTCTGGGCATTCCACAATCGGTGGCCAGCTTCGCCGCTTCGTTCGGTGCGACCATCGGTCAGAACGGTTGCGCGGGTATTTACCCGGCGATGTTGGCAGTGATGGTTGCGCCGACTGTGGGCATCAACCCGCTCGATCCGCTGTGGATCGCGACGTTGGTGGCGATTGTGACGCTGAGTTCGGCCGGTGTGGCGGGCGTGGGTGGCGGTGCGACGTTTGCCGCGCTGATCGTGCTGCCGGCGATGGGCTTGCCGGTGTCGTTGGTGGCGTTGCTGATTTCGGTTGAGCCGCTGATCGACATGGGTCGTACGGCGTTGAACGTGAGTGGCGCGATCACCGCCGGTGCGATTACCAGTCAGGTGATGCAGCAGACGGATAAAGAACTGCTGGATGCCGATGAGCATGCGGAGTTGGCGCAGGCTTAAGTAGCGCCTGACAGACCGCTTTCGCGAGCAGGCTCGCTCCCACATTGGATCTGTGATCGAAACAAATCCCCTGTGGGAGCGAGCTTGCTCCGGGCGGCGTTCCGACGAAGAAGCTCTTAAGCTTTTTCCCAGACTTCGAAGTTGTACGCCGGCTTATCACCCTCAGCAGGATTCGGCACATTTGACACCAGCTTCCACTGGTTCAAATCAAATTCCGGAAACCACGCATCGCCCTCCGGGCTCAGCGCCACACGGGTCAGGTACAGACGATCCGCCTGCGCCAGCCCTTGCGCATACAACTGCGCGCCGCCAATCAGCATCAGCTCATCGACGCCCTGCGCTTTCGCCCACTCTTCGGCGCGAACCACTGCAGCCTCCAGCGACGGATAAACCTCCGCACCTTCGAGCACCAGATCGACCTGACGGCTGACCACGATGTTTAACCGGCCCGGCAGCGGACGACCGAGGGAATCCCAGGTCTTGCGACCCATGATGATCGGCTTGCCGAGCGTCGTGGCCTTGAAGTATTTGAAGTCCCCCGGCAGGTGCCAGGGCATGCTGTTGTCGACGCCGATCACACGGTTTTCACCGAGGGCTGCGATCAGGCTTAAGGGGAGTGATTTAGTCATGCCGGCGAGGATACCAGAGCCTCGCTTGACCCGATAAGCGCCACAGCGGTTATGCTCACGGCTCAATTGAGCGACGGGATGCCGCGTGACACAACTGACTCCACTGCAAAACCTCTGGTTGACCGAAACCGTGCGCCTGCGCGAAGAACACGCGGGGCCTCTGGATGATCTGGAAGCCAATCGCCTGGCCCGCGCGGCTGGCGGCGATCTGCCGAGCCGGATTCAGCGCCGTGCCTTGTGGCTGGCTGAGCGTGACGGGCTGACCAACGCACTCAAACACTGGCTGCAAGGCGCGCGTCTGGCGCTGCTGTTAATGGTGGTGCTGGCCTGCGTGACCGGCGCCGGGATGGCGTTTTCCACGCTGGGTGACGGCACGCGACCGGTGAATATTTTCTGGGCGCTGGGTACGTTGCTCGGGGTGAATCTGATTTTGCTGTTGAGTTGGGCGCTGGGACTGTTGTTCGCCGGGGAACATGGCGCCGCACTCGGCCGGCTCTGGCTTTGGCTCAGCGAAAAATTTGCCCGGGACGCCAAAGCCGCGCAGTTGCCCCCAGCGTTGCTCGTCTTGTTGCAACGGCAAAAACTCAATCGTTGGGCGATCGGCACGCTGGTCAATGGCCTGTGGCTGCTGATCATGCTCAGCGCTCTGAGCATGCTGGTGTTGATGATGGCTGCCCGGCGCTATGACTTCATTTGGGAAAGCACGCTGTTAGGCGCCGACTTCTTCGCCGCCCTGACGGATGCGTTGACGGTCATTCCGCATGCCTTGGGTTGGAGTGCGCCGCGCGTCGACATGATTCGCGTGACGCTGGACACCGACTACAACCGTGCGCTTGTTCGCCAGTGGTGGGCCATCTGGCTGGTGGGCGCGGTGCTGATCTATGGTGTCTTGCCGCGTCTGATACTGATGTTGTTCTGCCGCTGGCGCTGGAAACGGGGACGTGACCGCTTGCATCTGGACCTGAACCTGCCCGGCTACGCGCAACTGCGCGAACGCCTGATGCCGACCAGCGAACGCCTAGGCGTCACCGACGCGGCACCAGAGCATCTGCATCGGGTGGAAAGCAGCGTCAGCGAACACGCCAGCGACGGCGCATTGCTGGTGGCCATCGAACTCGACGAGCAACGCCCATGGCCGCCAGCGCTGCCGAAAAATGTCAGCAACGCCGGCATCCTCGACAGCCGCGAATCGCGCAACAAACTCCTCGAACAACTCAGTCGCTTTCCTCCGGCGCGCCTGGCGATTGCCTGTGATCCTCGGCGCTCGCCGGATCGCGGCAGCCTTGCGCTGATCGCCGAACTGGCGCGCAACGCCAGCGCCACCCGCGTCTGGCTGCTACAGGCGCCACCCGGCGAAGCGCTGGATGCTGAACGTCTCGGCGACTGGCACGTCGCGCTGCAACAACTTGAGCTGCCATTCGCCGATTGCGCGCCGTTGAACTGGCTGGAGAACGGTCATGACTGATGCCTTCAAAGCGCCGCTGAAACTCGCGGTGGTCGGCCACACCAACGTCGGCAAGACTTCGCTGCTGCGCACGCTGACTCGCGACGTTGGCTTCGGCGAAGTCTCGCATCGGCCAAGCACCACCCGGCACGTCGAAGGCGCACGTTTATCGGTGGACGGCGAGCCATTGCTCGACCTCTACGACACGCCGGGCCTGGAAGACGCCATCGCCCTGCTGGATTTTCTCGAGCGCCTGGAGCGCCCCGGCGAACGCCTCGACGGCCCCGCACGGCTGGCGCGGTTTCTCGACGGCAGCGAGGCGCGCCAGCGTTTCGAACAGGAAGCCAAAGTGCTGCGGCAACTGCTCGCCTCCGACGCTGGTTTGTATGTGATCGACGCCCGCGAACCGGTGCTGGCCAAGTACCGCGATGAACTGGAAGTGCTGGCCAGTTGCGGCAAACCGCTGCTGCCGGTGCTGAATTTTGTCAGCAGTGCCAACCACCGTGAGCCCGACTGGCGTGAGGCGTTGGCGCGATTGGGGCTGCACGCGCTGGTGCGCTTCGACAGCGTCGCACCGCCGGAGGATGGCGAGCGGCGGCTGTACGAAAGCCTCGCACTGCTGCTGGAAAATGCCCGGCCGCAACTGGAACGCCTGATTGCTGATCAGCAGGCTCAGCGCCTCGCCCGTCAGCAAAGTGCAGCGCGGTTGATCGCCGAGTTACTGATCGACTGCGCCGCGTGCCGGCGCAGTGTGGTCAGCGAGGCCGAACAGGAACAGCAAGCCATCAGCGAATTGCGCAAGGCTGTGCGTCAGCGTGAGCAGCGTTGTGTCGAAGCGTTGCTCAAGCTCTATGCGTTTCGCCCGCAAGATGCGGCGGCCAGTGACTTGCCGCTGCTCGACGGGCGCTGGGGCGATGACCTGTTCAACCCGGAAACCTTGAAGCAACTCGGTGTGCGCGTGGGCGGCGGGATCGCTGCCGGCGCGGCGGCCGGGGCTGGCGTCGATTTGCTGGTGGGCGGGATTACCCTCGGTGCTGCTGCGTTGGCCGGGGCGATTGCCGGCGGCGCCCTGCAAACGGCGCGCAGTTATGGCAGTCGTTTGCTGGGCAAGATCAAAGGGCAGCGGGAATTGACCGTGGATGACGGGGTGTTGCGGTTGTTGGCGTTGCGCCAACGGCAACTGGTATTGGCGCTGGATCAGCGTGGGCATGCGGCGATGGACAGCATTCAGGTGGCTACACCGCAGGACAAGACCTGGCGCGAGGGCAAGTTGCCCGAGGCGCTGAGCAAGGCGCGGGCGCATCCGCAGTGGTCGGCGTTGAATCCGCATGCGAAGTTGAATCAGGCGGAGCGGCAGGAGCAGATTGAGTCTTTGGCTGAAGATTTGTAGCGCCTGAGCCGGCCTCTTCGCGAGCAGGCTCGCTCCCACACTGGATCGTGGTCACAACACCAAACCTTGTGGGAGCGAGCCTGCTCGCGAATAGCGCTACTCAGTGGCACGGATTACGCACAGCCAGCAGCCGCACCGCTTTCTCCTTCAACACCCGAAGGTCCATCACCGGCACCGCCCTCTCCTTCGCCAACTCATCCCACTGGCGCATCCGCAGACTGACGGCACACAAGGGATCACGCTCGAAAGTATCCGCCTCAGCCTCCGTCATCACTCCGCCCTGATAGTCCAGCGTCCTGCGACTCGCCTCACTCAACCGCTCGAAATACCCCGGCTCACGCAGCGTCAGATAGCGCTTGGCCGCAACGTGATACTCCACCAACCGCGCCATACGCTCACTGAACCCGGCCTCTCGCAAGTAATCAGCGCCCAGTCGTTCATGGCTGACCACCCCATAGCCGCCCATGTTCTGCGCACCCTCGGCACACAAATGGCCGATGTCGTGGAAGAACGCGGCGAGCACCACTTCATCATCAAACCCTTCAGCCATCGCCAACTGCGCTGCCTGAGACATGTGCTCGATCTGCGAAACCGGCTCGCCGATGTAATCACTCGTACCGAATCGCTCATACAACCCGAACACCCGATCAATGACTTGTGCGTGACCCACCATCAGATTTCCTCCAGCAACTGCGCCACATTGCGCTCGGCCATGGCCGGGCCGACGCTCATGCCGACGCCGGTGTGCATCAGCGCCACACTCAGCCCCGACGCCGGCCGCAGAAACGAAAACGGTCCCGGCCCCCGGGAACCATAGACACCCTGCCAGCGCTCGACCACTTGTACCTTGCAGCCCAGCGTCTGTTCGGCCAGTTCAATCATCCAGTCGTCCACTTGCTCGGCATTGAACGGCGAAGGGTCGCTGCCGTAATGGTGCGAGTCGCCGATGATCAGCTCGCCGCAGGGCGTCGGGCTGATCAGCAAGTGAATGCCGTTTTCGTGCAGGTGCGGTTGATCACGCAGGATTTGCGCCTGCACTGCGGCTGCTTCCGGCAAGTCAGCGAAAGCACCGTAATGCACGCAGCTCAGGCCGGTGAGCAATGCGTGTTGCAGATTCAGCTCGACTTGCGGTTTGGCGCGGAGCATCTGCAAGCGGCAGATTTGCGGGTCGAGCGCGGCAATCGGTTCGGCCAACAGCGTCTGATAATCGTGGCCGGAGCAGACGATGATTTGCCCGGCGGTGAAAGTGCCGGCCGTGCTGTGCAGGCGCCCCGGTTCAACATCACGTACCAGCGTGGAGAAGTGAAATTCGACGCCGAGGTCGCGGCGCAGGTAATTGATCAGTGCCGGAATCGCTTCGCGCGAGTACAGCTGTTGGTCGTCCATGCCATGCAGTGCGGCGCGGTGATGGCTGAACTGGCCGCGGTACAGATCGCGCAACGCGGCACCGCGCAGCAAGTCCACGTTGTAACCGTCTTCCACGGCGCGGCCGGCGCAGAAGGCCTCAAGCAAGTGCTCTTCGGCTTCGGTTCGGGCGAACAGGTACGAGCCGTTGCGCTTGATTTGCAGGCCGGCGAGTTGCGCCCAGTCGCCCCAGATCTCGCGGCTGGCCTTGGCCAGCTCCAGCATCGGGCCGGGTGGCTGGCCGGTGACCAAGGCCTGGCCGAAGTTGCGCACCGAGGCGCCGAGGGGCGTGGCGGTGCGTTCGAAAACCGTGACTTTGAGACCGTGTTTGGCGGCGGCGTAGGCGTGGGACAGGCCCAGAATACCGGCGCCGATGATGAGCAGGTCTTGGTGTTGTGTCATTTAGAGGTGCTCTGAATGAGAGACCGCTTTCGCGAGCAGGCTCGCTCCCACAGGGGATTTTTGGTGCCCACGGACGTTGTGTTCACTGAAGATCCAATGTGGGAGCGAGCCTGCTCGCGAAGGGGCCCTGTCAGTCGATAAAGATCTTACTTGGCCGCCACTTTCTCGGACTTGCCGTCATAACGCTTGCGCCACTCGGCCAGGATCTCGTCGCGGTTCTTCGAGGCCCAGGCAAAATCGTTCTTGATCAAACGCTGCTCGTAATCGGCCGGCAATTCGGTCTGCGGCTTGGCAATCCCCGGCTGGGCGAGGACGGCGAAGTTTTCCTTGTACAGATCCATCGCTTCGGCGCTGGCGGAGAAGTCGGCGAGTTTCTTGGCTGCCTCTTCATGCGGCGTGCCTTTGATCACGGCAGTCGCTTCGATCTCCCAGCCCAGGCCTTCCTTCGGCAAAATAATGTCCAGCGGCGCGCCCTGACGTTTGAGCTGTACCGCCGGGTATTCAAAGGAAATACCAATCGGAAACTCCCCCGCCGCCGCCAGTTTGCAAGGCTTGGAACCGGAGTGAACGTACTGGCCGATGTTCTGGTGCAGGCCGTCCATGTAAGCCCAGCCCTGTTTCTCGCCGAAGGTTTGCAGCCAGGCGCTGACGTCGAGGAAACCGGTGCCGGACGACGCCGGGTTGGGCATGACGATCTTGCCCTTGTACTCAGGCTTGGTCAGGTCCTGCCAGCTCACCGGTTTGCTCAGGCCCTGCTTCTCCGCTTCGACGGTGTTGAAGCAAATGGTCGCGGCCCACACATCCATGCCGACCCACGCTGGCGGGTTGGCGGCGTCGCGGTAGTTCGCGCCGATCTTGCCGAGATCCTTCGGCGCATAGCTTTGCAGCATGCCTTGCTGATCAAGGATCGCCAGGCTCGAAGCAGCCAGGCCCCACACCGCGTCAGCCTGTGGACGGGCCTTTTCGGCGAGCAGTTTGGCGGTGATGATCCCGGTGGAATCGCGCACCCATTTGATTTCGACGTCCGGGTTGGCCTTTTCGAAGGCTTCTTTGTAGGACTTCAGTTGCTCGGCTTCGAGGGCGGTGTACACCGTCAACTCGGTTTTTGCCGCGAAGGCATTCAGGCTGAAAGTCGCGAGCACAGCAGCGGCCAGGGCCATAGGCTTGAACATGATCGTTTTCCTGTCTTTGAGTTGAGGGTTTGGGAAAATCAGTGGCCGGGCGCGGTTTGCCGCCAGGCTTGAGAACGGCGCAGCAAGCCGCGCGATGCCCACGCCAGCAGCAAGGACACGCCCGCCGAGGTGAACAGAATCAGGGTCGACATCGCCGCCGCGCCGCCGACGTTGCCGGCGTCATCCATGTTCAGCACCGCGACCGCCGCGAGGATGGTGTCGGGGCTGTAAAGGAAGATCGCTGCGGAAACCGTGGTCATCGCCGAGACGAACAGGTAGCGCACGATGTCCAGCAGCGCCGGCAGGCAGATCGGCACGGTCACGCGCAGGTAGTGCCGATACAGCGGCGCCTTGAGCGACAGCGCGGCGGCTTCGAACTCGGCGTCGAGTTGGCGCAGCGCAGTGGTCGCGGTCATTTGTGCGGTGGTCAAATAATGCGCAATGGTGCAGACGATCAGCAGCGTCATCGTGCCGTAGAGCACGTGCAACGGGTTGCCGGTGAGGTTGAAGAAGAAGACGTAACCCAGACCGAGCACCAGCCCCGGCACCGCCATCGGGATGAAACTGAGCATGCGCAGAGTCAGGTTGAGGCCACGTTGTGTGCGGGTCTTCTCCATCAGATACGCGCCAGTGAAGATCAGCACGCTGCCGATCAGCGCCGTGCCCAGCGCCATCTTCAAACTGTTGCTGTAGGCCAGCCAGCCACCGCCGGCGGTTTCGTTGAACTGGTAGTGGTTGAGCGACAGCGACAGGTTGTATGGCCAGAACTTCACCAGAGAGGAGAACACCGCCATGCCGAACACCAGAATCAATGCCGCACTGATCAGCAAAACAATCGCCAGATAGCAGCCATCACGCCGTTTCGACGGTGCCGGTTTGAACACCTGCGCGCGGCCACTCATCGAGTCGCCGTGACGCCGACGCAACCAGGCATCGACGCCGAAGCTGAACAGCGCCGGCAGCAACAGCACCATGCCGATCAACGCACCACGACCGAACTGCTGCTGGCCGACCACGGCTTTGTAGGCTTCCAGCGCCAGCACCTGATAGTCGCCACCGACCACCACCGGCACACCAAAATCGGTAATGGTCAGGGTGAACACCAGACAGAACGCGGCGAACACAGCCTGCCGTGTTGCCGGCCAGGTGATGCTGCGAAACGCCTTGGCCGGGCTGGCGCCCATGCTCGACGCGGCATCGAACAAACGCGCATCGGCCAACGACAAAGCCGAGAGCAAAATCATCAGCGCATGGGGAAAGGTGTAGATCACCTCACCCAGCACAATCCCCCAAAACCCGTAGATGTTGTCCGAGAGCAGCCCGCGCAACATGCCTTGGTTGCCGAACAGATAGACCAGCGCAATCCCCGGCAGCATCGACGGCGCCATCAGCGGCAGCAGGGAAATCCCGCGCCAGATGCCCTTGGCCGGAATCAGCGTGCGTTGCAAGGCGTAGGCAAACAGGTAGGCCAGCGGTACGACGATGGCCGCGACGCTGAGGGAAACTTTCAGGCTATTACCGAGCAGCCAGTGGAAATTCTCGCTGGTCACCAACTCCTTCGCCGCGACCCAGCCACCGCCCTGCCCGGCCTCATTGCTGAAGCCACGCCAGAAGATCGCCAGCAACGGCAGCAGCACCGCGACGCCAAGCAATACCAGCAGCAGGAGTTTGCCGCCGACGACGAAGATGCGGTCGCCGATCTCGGCACGGGAAGTCTGCTGCACTCGCTTGTGCGGTAGCGGCAGCGCGAGGTTGCTGTTCATCAGGCGAACACCTGCAGGCTGCGCGGCGGCAAGGCGACCATGATCTGCTGGGCGCCGAGGCGCGGCATGGCTTCCGGCGCCAGTTCAGCGAGCAAGGCGTGGCCGGGCAATTGATCGAGTTCGAAGCTCATGCGGCAGCGGTTGCCGAGGAAGGTGATCTCGCGGACTTTGGCCGGGAACAGGTTTTCTTCGTGCACCAGCGGATTGACGTTGATCGCTTCCGGGCGGCAGAACAGACGGCCCGAGGCGCCACTGACGCTGCCGTCGGCCAGACGCACATCCATCCCGCCAACCCGGGCGTGGCTATCGCTGCTGCGCTGGAACGGCAGCCAGTTGCCCTGGCCGACAAACTCGGCCACAAACGGTGTGGCCGGGCGGTTGTAAATTTCCTGCGGGGTGGCGTACTGCTCGACCCGGCCGTTGTTCATCACGGCGATGCGGTCGGCCATCAGCATGGCTTCGTCCTGATTGTGCGTGACCATCAGGGTGGTGATGCCGAGGTTGCGTTGCAGTTGGCGCAGCTCTGTACACAGATGCTCGCGCACCCGGGCGTCGAGGGCCGACATCGGTTCGTCGAGCAACAGCAGCGACGGTGCCGGAGCCAAGGCGCGAGCGAGCGCAACGCGCTGTTGCTGACCGCCGGACAATTGGCCCGGGTACTTTTTCTCGCTGCCGGTGAGGCCGACCAGTTCCAGCATCTCACCGACACGGCGGCGCACTTCGTCGCGACCGCTGCCGGCGAGGCCGTAGGCAATGTTCGCTTCGACGGTCAGATTGGGGAACAGCGCGTAGGACTGGAACAGAATCCCGTAGTCGCGGGCTTGCGGGGCGAGGTGCGATACGTCGCGGTCACCGAGGTACAACTCGCCGCTGTCCTGTTTTTCCAGCCCGGCGATGCAACGCAGCAGCGTGGTCTTGCCGCAGCCCGACGGGCCGAGCAGACAGACCAGCTCACCGGCGGCGACGTCGAGGGAGACGTTATCCAGCGCGGTGAACGCGCCGAAACGCTTCTGCACGCCGCGCACTTTCATCGGTGCGCCGGGGTTGGTCAGGGTGGTTGCGATGGCAGGATTCATGGGACAGACCTCATCAAGCAGATGAGGCCAATCCTAGAGTTGTAATGCGTCCGTCATGTGGCAGTGAGGCAAAAACTGGTGATAGTGGTATTCGGGGATTTTGGTTCAGGTCTCAAGTGCTGTGTTGCCTGGTCCGACGCCTTCGCGAGCAAGCCCGCTCCCACAGGGGATAGTGTTCACAACCCAAATCCAATGTGGGAGCGAGCCTGCTCGCGAAGAGGCCAGCTCGCACACTGAAGATCTCAGGCCGGGGACATTTCCTGTGCCAAGCCGAGGAACGCCGCCGGCAACCGCGCGCCCTTGCGCTCTTTCAAGCAATACAGATATTCAGGAATCTGCGGCGCATTCTCGATTGTCAGCACCCGCAGCTGCGGATCATGCGGCACTTCCTGGCGGGCAATGATGCTGATGCCGATATTGCGCAGCACCGCTTCACGAATCGATTCACGGCTGCCAATCTCCAGCAACGGCCCGAAACTCACGCCTGCGCCGGCCAGTAACTCCTCGGTCAGGCGCCGCGTGGTCGAACCCGACTCACGCATCAACAACGTGTGCCCGGCCAACGCGCTCAACGCCACATGCTCATGCACCGCCAGCGGATGATTGCGATGCACCGCCAGCACCAGCGGATCGGTGCCAAGCACCCGCCGGATCAACCGCGCGTCATCGAGCAACTGCGAAGAAGCCGCGACATCCACCCGGTAATCTTCCAGCGCTTCGAGCACTTGCTGCGAGTTGCCGATTTCCACCGACACCTCCACCTGTGGCAAGCGCTCGCGAAAGGTCTTCACCAGATCAAGAATGTAATACGGCGCGGTGGCGGCGATGCGTAACGTGCCCTGCACCTGACCGCTGTTGCGCAGGAAGAACTCGATATCGGCCTCCTGCTGCAGCAGCGCCTTGACCATCGGCAGTAACCGCGCGCCTTCGTCGCTGACGCTGAGGCGGCGGCCGCCGCGGTAGAACAACTCCACCGAATACTGGCTTTCCAGATTGCGGATCTGTGTGGTCACGGTCGGTTGGCTAAGGCCGAGTTTTTTTGCCGCCAGCGTGATGCTGCCCAGGCGGGCGACCATGTAAAACGCTTTCAGCTCGGCACTCAGCACAACCGTCCCTCTCTTCTATTTACGCAGCAGGCGCAAACCGTTGAACACCACCAGCAGGCTCACGCCCATGTCGGCGAACACCGCCATCCACATGGTGGCGAGTCCGGCGAAGGTTACCCCAAGGAAGATCGTTTTGATCACCAGCGCCAACGCGATGTTTTGTTTCAGGATGCTCGCGGTGTCGCGCGACAGGCTGATGAAAGCCGGGATCTTGCGCAGATCGTCGTCCATCAGGGCGACATCGGCGGTTTCAATCGCGGTATCGGTGCCGGCGGCGGCCATGGCAAAACCGATCTCGGCGCGGGCCAGTGCCGGGGCGTCATTAATGCCGTCGCCGACCATGCCCACCCGGTGGCCCTGCGCGTAAAGCTCCTCAATGGCTTGCAGTTTGTCAGTTGGCAGCAAGTCGCCCTTGGCCTGATCGATGCCAACCTGCGCGGCAATCGCCTGCGCGGTGTGGACGTTGTCGCCGGTGAGCATCAGGGTTTTCACCCCGAGTTCGTGGAGCTGACGGATCGCTTCGCGGCTGGTCTCCTTGACGGTGTCGGCCACGGCAAACAGCGCCAACGGGCCGGACTTGTCGAGCAGCAGCACCACGGATTTGCCCTGTTTCTCCAGCGCAAAAAGCTTTTCTTCCAATGCCGGCGAGCACAGGCCCAGCTCTTCGGCCAGACGATGGTTGCCCAAGTGATAGGTCTGGCCGGCGATTTCACCTTTGACGCCACGCCCGCCCAGCGCTTCGAAGTTATCCACACTTAGCGCGGCGAAGTTTTTATCCACAGCCGCATTAGCGATGGCCAGCGACACCGGGTGATCGGAACGCCCGGCCAGCGCAGCAGCAATCGCCGGGGCCGTCGCTTCGGCAGTCGGGTCGAGGGACAGGTAATCGGTCTGCACCGGTTTGCCGTGGGTAATGGTCCCGGTTTTATCCAGCGCCAGATAGTCGAGCTTGAAACCGCCCTCCAGGTACACACCACCCTTGACCAGAATGCCCTTGCGCGCCGCCGCCGCGAGGCCGCTGACGATGGTCACCGGGGTGGAAATCACCAAGGCACATGGGCAGGCGACGACGAGCAACACCAGTGCGCGATAGATCCAGTCGAACCACACGGCGCCCATGAACAACGGCGGGATGATCGCCACAGCCAAGGCTAGAACGAACACCACCGGGGTGTAGATTTTCGAGAATTGATCGACGAAGCGCTGGGTCGGCGCCCGCGCCCCCTGGGCTTGTTCGACGGCGTGGATGATGCGCGCCAAGGTCGAGTTGTTCGCCGCTGCGGTCACGGTGTATTCCAGCGAACCCGCCTGGTTGATGGTGCCGGCGAAGACTTTATCGCCCACGGTTTTCTCTATCGGCAGGCTCTCACCGGTGATCGGTGCCTGATCGATGGTCGAACTGCCGCTGACGACTTCACCGTCCAGCGCGATGCGCTCGCCGGGTTTTACCCGCACGCGGGCACCGAGTTCGACGCTTTTAACCTCCTGTTCGAGCCAAGTGCCGTCGGCCTGCTGCACGGTGGCCTGCTCGGGCGTCATCTGCATCAGGCCGCCGATGGCGTTACGCGCACGGTCCAGCGAACGCGCTTCGATCAGCTCGGCCACGGTGAACAGGAACATCACCATCGCCGCTTCTGGCCACTGACCGATAAGGATGGCGCCGGTGACGGCAATGCTCATCAGCGCATTGATGTTGAGGTTGCGGTTCTTCAGGGCGATCCAGCCCTTTTTGTAAGTGCTCAGGCCGCCGCTGAGGATCGACACCAGCGCAATGATCGCCACCACCCAGGTCGGCGCGGCGTTGGTGAAGTGGATAACTTCGGCGGCGAGCGCACCGACACCGGACAGCGCCAATGGCCACCAGTGTTTTTTCACCGGCGCAGGTGTTGGCGCTGCCACGCCCGCCTCCAGCGGTTCGGCGTGCATGCCGAGGGATTTGATCGCCTCGGTGATGGGCTCGGTACCCGGCAGCGTGTGGGTCACGCCGAGCACGCGGTTGATCAGGTTGAATTCCAGTTGCTCAACGCCGGCGAGTTTGCCGAGTTTGTTCTGGATCAGCGTCTGCTCGGTCGGGCAGTCCATCGCCTCGATGCGGAAGCTGCTCAGCCGGGCGTCGGCGCTTTTCGCCTGGCTCAGTTGCACCAGCGCAGGTGCCGCCGCTTTCGACGCGCAGCAGGAATCGCCGCCGTGGTCATGTTTATGCACAGGCTGCAATTTATGGCTGTGGCCATGATCATGCCCGTCACCGGGCTTATGGGAGTGCTGAGAATCGCTCATCGGGTCGCGTCCATGAAGGTGCCTGTTGCCAAGTAAAGACCCTGTAGCCACTATAGGGTCAAGCACCCTTTTGGAGAATGCCGAGATGAAGATCGGAGAACTGGCCAAACTCACCGACTGCGCCGTGGAAACCATCCGCTACTACGAACGCGAAAACCTGCTGCCGGAGCCGGCCCGCAGCGACGGCAACTACCGCGTCTACACCCAGGCTCACGCCGAACGCCTGACCTTCATCCGCAACTGCCGCACCCTCGACATGACCCTCGAAGAAATCCGCAGCCTGCTGGCCATGCGTGACAGCCCGCAGGATCAGTGTGAAAGCGTGAACACGCTGATCGACGAGCACATCCAGCATGTGAAGGCGCGGATTGATGGGCTATTGGCGTTGCAGACACAGTTGCTCGACCTGCGCCAACGCTGTGGCGAAGGGCCGGGAGCGGATCAATGCGGGATCTTGCAGCGGCTGGAAGTGAGTGGCGGGGTTGTGGCGACGGAGGTTGAGCACTCCCATGTGGGCCGTAGCCACGGCCATTAAGAACACCCGATAACCAATGTGGGAGCGGGCTTGCTCGCGAAAGCGGCGTATCAGTCGACATCTCTACGACTGACACGCCCTCTTCGCGAGCAGGCTCGCTCCCACAGGGGGTTTATGCAACGGCTTAGACCGCCATTGGCGCAGTCATTGGCGCGTGGTGCTCGTAGCCTTCCAGCGAAAAATCGCTCGGCTCGACCAGTTCCAGCCACTCCGGCTGATACACGCCCGTCTTGGCAAACTCCGGCACGCGATCGGAGATTTTCAGCTTCGGCATCGCGAACGGCTCGCGCTTGAGCTGTTCGTTGAGCATGTCCAGATGGTTTTCGTAGACGTGGGCGTCACCGATGAAATAGGTGAACCAGCGCGGCGTGTAACCGGTCAGGCGACCGATCAGGCTCAGCAGCGCGGCGCCTTCGGTGAGGTTGAACGGCGTGCCCAGACCCAGGTCGTTGGAGCGGATGTAGAGGGTCAGAGAAATCTCTTTGGTCTCGACATTCGGGTGGAACTGGTACAGCAGGTGGCACGGCGGCAGGGCCATTTCATCGAGCTGAGCAACGTTCCAGCCGTGGAACAGAATGCGCCGGCTGCCCGGATCCTTGATGATCGTGTCGACACACTGGCGCACCTGATCGATGGCTTTGTACAGCACCACGTAGGCCTGGCCGTCTTCCTCGCCTTGAGCGATCTGCTTGTAGCCATTGCTCAACGTTTGTTCGATGGCCGCTGTGTTGCTCAGCGGGATCTGTTTGTACGCCGGCCACTTGCGCCATTGCACGCCGTAGATTTCGCCGAGGTCGTCGTCGCCCTGACGGAACGGGTTGGCCAGCCACTGGGCGTTTTCGTTGGCGTTCTGGTCCCAGACCTTGCAGCCCAGCTCACGGAATTGCGCGGCATTGTTCACGCCACGCAGAAAGCCGCACATCTCGCCGATGGCCGATTTGAAGGCCATTTTGCGCGTGGTGATCGCCGGGAAACCTTCCTGCAGATCGAAACGCAGCATCGCCCCCGGGAAACTGATGGTGTTGATGCCGGTGCGGTTGGCCTGTTTGGTGCCGTTCTGGATAACGTGCGAGACCAGTTCGAGATATTGCTTCATGAGTTACCTGTATCCTTAGAGCCCCGGCGTCGCGCGCCGGTGTTCGTAGTTTAAGCCGTCGGAGCGAGCGGTGCCGCCGGCGCGCGACGATAGGCCAGCCAGATCAGGAACAGCCCGCCGACAATCATCGGTACGCAGAGTACCTGGCCCATGGTCAGCCAGTTCCAGGCCAGATAGCCCAGTTGCGCATCCGGGACGCGGACGAACTCGACGATGAATCGGAAGATGCCGTAGAACAGCGCGAACATGCCGGAAACGGCCATGGTCGGGCGCGGCTTGCGCGAGAAAATCCACAGGATCAGGAACAGCGCCACGCCTTCGAGCGCGAACTGATACAGCTGCGAGGGGTGACGCGGCAGTTGCGCCGGGTCGCTGAACGGCGGGAAGACCATGGCCCACGGCACGTCGGTCGCCTTGCCCCACAGTTCGGCGTTGATGAAGTTGCCGATACGCCCGGCGCCCAGACCGATCGGCACCATCGGCGCGACGAAGTCCATCAACTGGAAGAACGACTTGCCATTGCGCTTGCCGAACCACAAGGCCGCCAGCATGACGCCGATGAAACCGCCGTGGAACGACATGCCGCCCTTCCACACTTCGAAAATCAGCGTCGGGTTGGCCAGGTAAGCGCTCAGGTCGTAGAACAGCACATAGCCCAGACGTCCGCCGACAATCACGCCCATCGACAGCCAGAAGATCAGATCGGAGAGCTTCTCCTTGGACCAGGTCGGGTCGAAACGGTTGAGCCGGCGCGACGCCAGCAGCCACGCACCGCCAATGCCGACGAGGTACATCAGACCGTACCAATGGATTTTCAGCGGACCGATGGCCAGGGCCACCGGGTCGATCTGCGGGTAAGGCAGCATTGCGACTCCTCGTTAGAGTTGAAAGCAGAATTCCCGGGCGACGCTGCCACCTCAGGATTAAGCCAGGATTGCGACGCGATCAAAGCAGAAAGCTTAAACCCACGCAGAACAGCAAAGCGGCGAATAGCCGTTTCAGCAAGCGCGGCGACAACCTGTGCGCCAAACGCGCGCCGAGACGGGCGAACACCATGCTGGTCAGGGCAATGCCCAACAGCGCCGGCAAATAAACAAAACCGAGACTATGGGCCGGCAGCAACGGATCGTGCCAGCCCAGAATCATGAAACTTGATGCACTGGCCAGGGCAATCGGCAGACCACAGGCCGAAGATGTCGCCACGGCCTGCTGCATCGGCACGCTGCGCCAGGTCAGGAACGGCACGGTCAGCGAGCCGCCGCCAATGCCGAAAATCGCCGACGCCCAGCCAATCACACTGCCGGCCACGGTCAGACCGAGTTTACCCGGCACGGTTCGGCTGGCCTTGGGTTTGACGTCCAGCGCCAACTGCACGGCGATCACCAAGGCGAACACACCAATGATTTTTTGCAGGTTGGGCCCGGAAATCGCTTCGGCTGTCAACGCACCAAAACCGGCGCCAAGCAAAATGCCCACGGTCATCCACATGAAGATCGGCCAGCGCACCGCGCCGCGACGGTGATGCTCACGCACCGCGTTGACCGAAGTGAAGATGATCGTCGCCAGCGACGTGCCGACCGCCAGGTGGGTCAGAATCGACTGGTCAAAGCCCTGCAAAGTGAAACTGAACACCAGCACCGGGACAATGATGATCCCACCACCGACGCCGAACAGCCCGGCCAACACGCCCGCACAGGCGCCCAGCGCCAGATAGAGCAGAAATTCCATGTCCTTCTCCCAGACGCATCCCAAAACCGGAGCGGCATGGTAACGGATGCATAGCCTTGTGCTCCACTGGCGATGGATGCACGGACGCCGGATGCGTAGAGTGAGCAAAAAACACACAAGGACCACCTTATGTGCCTGATTGTTTTTGCCTGGCGCCCGGGCCATGCCCAGCCGTTGATCGTCGCGGCTAACCGTGACGAGTTTTACGCCCGACCCAGCCTGCCGCTGGCGCAATGGCCAGAGGCGCCGCACGTGCATGCCGGACGTGATCTTGAGGCCGGCGGGACTTGGCTTGGGATCGGCGCCAATGGGCGTTTTGCTGCGCTGACCAACATCCGTGATCCGCATCAGCCGCCAGCGCGCAAGTCGCGGGGCGAGTTGGTGGCGCGATTTCTCACCGGTGATCTGTCGATTGATGACTATTTGAGCGATGTGGTCGGTCGCTCGCCGGAGTATGCCGGGTTCAATCTACTGCTCGGCAACAGCCATGAACTCTGGCATTTCAATGCGCGGATGTCTGAGGCGGTGATTCTGGAGCCCGGGGTCTATGGGTTATCCAATGCCGGGCTGGATACGCCGTGGCCGAAGTTGCTCAAGGCCAAGGCGGCGTTGAGCGCGGTGCTGGAGGATCCGACGCCTGCGCGGTTACTGGACGTATTGAGTGATGCGCAGACGGCGCCGTTTGCCGAGTTGCCGGATACCGGCGTCGGGCTGGCGACTGAGTCATTGCTGTCGAGTGTGTTTATTGCCAGCCAGAGTTACGGGACGCGGGCGAGTACGGCGCTGATTGTGCAGGCGGACGGGACGCGGCGGATGGTGGAGCGGAGGTTTGGGCCGTATGGCGGGCATTTGGGTGAGGTGGAGATTCTGGTTTAACGGTGGCTGGACTGACGCCTTCGCGAGCAAGCCCGCTCCCACATTGGATCTGTGATCGACACAATTCCCCTGTGGGAGCGGGCTTGCTCGCGAAAGGCCAGCAGCCTTTTAGAGGGCTTTGTTGACCGCCGGCGGGTTGATCTTCGACAACCCAAGGTTCTTCAGCGCCAATTGCAGCGAGCTGTGGATAACTTGCGGGTTGTCGATGGTCATCAGCTCGGCCAGCAATTCCTTGGCCTTGCTCAGGTTCACCTGACGCAACATCCACTTGACCTTCGGCAAGTTGGTGGCGTTCATCGACAGGCTGTCGAAGCCCATCGCCATCAACAGCACGGCCGCTGCCGGATCACCAGCCATCTCGCCGCAGATACTCACCGGCTTGCCTTCGGCATGGGCGTCGCGCACCACGTTTTGCAGGGCTTGCAGCACCGCCGGGTGCAGGTAGTCGTAGAGATCGGCGACGCGCGGGTTGTTGCGGTCAACCGCCAGCAAGTATTGCGTCAGGTCGTTGGAGCCGACCGACAGGAAGTCCACCTGCCGCGCCAGTTCCTTGGTCTGATACACCGCTGCCGGAATCTCGATCATCACGCCGATCGGCGGCATCGGCACGTCGGTGCCTTCGTCGCGCACTTCGCCCCAGGCGCGGTGGATCAGGTGCAGGGCTTCTTCGAGTTCGTGGGTACCGGAGATCATCGGCAGCAGAATCCGCAGGTTGTTCAGGCCTTCACTGGCCTTGAGCATCGCGCGGGTCTGCACCAGGAAGATTTCCGGGTGGTCGAGGGTGACGCGAATGCCGCGCCAGCCGAGGAACGGGTTGTCTTCCTTGATCGGGAAGTACGACAGCGACTTGTCACCGCCGATGTCGAGGCTGCGCATGGTCACCGGTTGCGGATGGAACGCGGCGAGCTGTTCGCGGTAGATCGCCAGCTGTTCCTTCTCGCTCGGGAAACGCTGGTTGATCATGAACGGCACTTCGGTGCGGTACAGGCCGACGCCTTCAGCGCCGCGCTTCTGCGCCCGCGCCACGTCTGCCAGCAGGCCGGTGTTGACCCACAGCGGCATGCGGTGACCATCGAGGGTCACGCACGGCAGGTCGCGCAGGGTGTCGAGGCCCAGCGCCAGTTGTTTCTCTTCTTCGACGACTTCGGCGAACTGCTTGCGCAGCACTTCGCTCGGGTTGGTGTAGACCTCGCCGCGGGTGCCGTCGACGATCATTTCGATGCCGTCGACCTTGGCGTACGGCAGGTCGACCAGACCCATGACCGTCGGAATGCCCATGGCCCGGGCGAGGATCGCCACGTGGGAGTTACCCGAACCGAGTACCGACACCAGACCGACCAGCGTGCCTTCCGGCACCTCGCCGAGCATCGCCGGCGTCAGTTCTTCGCTGACCAGAATGGTTTTTTCCGGGTAGACCAGGTTCTGCTGGCGCTCTTCCTGCAAATAGGCGAGCAGGCGGCGACCGAGGTCTTTGACGTCCGAGGCACGCTCCCGCAGGTAGGCGTCGTCCATCAGTTCGAAACGGTTGACGTGTTCCGTGACCACCTGACGCAGCGCGCCCTGGGCCCACTGGCCGGTCTTGATCACCGTGGTGATTTCGCTGCCCAGCGAGGCATCGTCGAGCATCATCAGGTAGACGTCGAACAGCGCGCGCTCTTCCGGGCGCAACTGGGTCGCCAGTTTGGCCGACAACGCACGCATGTCGGCGCGTACGCCTTCGATAGCGGTCTTGAACAGCGCCAGTTCAGCGTCGATGTCGGTGATGGTTTTATCCGGCACCACGTCCAGATCGGCGGGCGGCAGCATGACCACCGCGGTACCGACTGCCGCACCCGGCGAGCCCGGCACGCCAACGAACTTGGCTTCCTGAATGCCTTTGCCCTGACGGCCCAGGCCACGGATCGAACCGGTGGCCTCGGCATGAGCGATAACGCCAGCGAGCTGCGCGCTCATGGTTACGAGGAAGGCTTCTTCACCTTCATCGAACTGGCGGCGTTCTTTTTGCTGGATGACCAACACGCCGACGACGCGGCGGTGGTGAATGATCGGAGCACCGAGGAACGAGGCGTAGCGCTCCTCGCCGGTCTCGGCGAAGTAGCGGTAGCGCGGGTGATCCGCGGCGTTTTCGAGGTTCAGGGGTTCTTCACGCGTGCCGACCAGACCGACCAGACCTTCGTTGGGTGCCATGCTGACCTTGCCGATCGAGCGCTTGTTCAAGCCCTCGGTGGCCATCAGGACGAAGCGGTTGGTCTCGGGATCAAGCAGGTAGACCGAGCAGACCTGGCTGCCCATGGCCTCTTTGACGCGCAACACAATAATCCCCAACGCCGCCTTGAGATCCTTGGCGGAGTTAACTTCCTGGACGATCTTGCGCAGCGTATTGAGCATGGCTCGGGGTCGAACTCCGTCGTCAGTCGCGCGCTAAAAGGCGCGGGGCAAGCTCTTTGAGGGCGCGGCGATACACCTCGCGCTTGAATGTCACCACCTGGCCCAACGGATACCAATAGCTGACCCAGCGCCAGCCATCGAATTCCGGTTTACCGGTCAAATCCATCCGCACCCGCTGCTCGTTGGAGATCAGGCGCAGGAGAAACCATTTCTGTTTCTGGCCGATGCACAGCGGTTGGCTGTGGGTACGCACCAGACGTTGCGGCAAACGATAGCGCAACCAGCCCCGAGTACAGGCGAGTATTTCAACATCTTCACGTTCCAGGCCAACTTCTTCGTTCAGCTCGCGGTACAAGGCGTCCTCCGGCGTCTCTTCAGGGTTGATTCCCCCCTGTGGAAACTGCCAGGCATCTTGATTGATACGGCGAGCCCATAGCACCTGGCCGGCGTCATTCGTCAGAATGATCCCGACATTGGGACGGAAACCATCGGGGTCGATCACGGCAACAACCTCGCAAACGCATGTCGCCGCATTGTTCCACAAAGCTTGATAAGGCGGCAACGAAGCTTCCTACCTTATGTGCACTCTTGTGAAAAGACCGTATTCTTGTCGCCTTTTTACTGACTTATCAGCGGGTAACTGCAATGCGCCTGGCACTCTTCGATTTGGACAACACCCTTCTGGGCGGCGACAGCGATCACGCCTGGGGCGACTATCTGTGTGAACGCGGCTTCCTCGACCCGATCACATACAAGGCGCGCAATGACGAGTTCTATCAGGATTACCTGGCCGGCAAACTGGATAACGCCGCCTACCTGAATTTCTGCCTGGAGATCCTCGGGCGCACCGAAATGGCCGTGCTCGATCAATGGCACAGCGATTACATGCGCGACTGCATCGAGCCGATCGTGCTGCCCAAAGCGCTGGAGCTGCTGAAAAAGCACCGCGACGCCGGCGACAAGCTGGTGATCATCACCGCGACCAACCGTTTCGTTACCGCGCCGATTGCCGTGCGTCTGGGCGTTGAAACCCTGATCGCCACCGAATGCGAGATGGTCGATGGCCGTTACACCGGGCGCAGCACTGACATTCCGTGCTTTCGCGAAGGCAAGGTAACGCGCCTGAACCGCTGGCTGGAAGAGACCGGGTATTCGCTGGAAGACAGCTACTTCTATAGCGACTCGATGAATGATTTGCCGCTGTTGGAGCAGGTGGCGAACCCGGTGGCGGTGGATCCGGATCCGAATCTGCGCGCTGAAGCCCAGAAGCGTGGCTGGCCGGTGATTTCGTTGCGCGACTGATTACGCCTTCGCGAGCAAGCCCGCTCCCACATTGGATCTGTGTCGTTCACAAATCCCCTGTGGGAGCGGGCTTGCTCGCGAATAGGGCCGACTCGGTCTCAAGCCCTACACCGGCTTGGCCCCCATCAACGCCGCAATGGCGAAAAATCCGACACCGCTGACAATCGCCAGTGCCAAATTGAATTTCCGGTTGCCAACCCCTGTCGTCCACAGCCGATTCAGCCGAACAAGTAGCCAGACCGCACTGAACGTGGCCACGGTATAGATCACGCTGGAGCCCAGAATCCAGAACTGACCCAACGGCCAGCCCACCAGGTGCACCAGCCACCAGCCGGTGAAGGGCATGCTAAACATGCCGATCAGCATCAAACACCAGATAAACAGCCACGGACGCTGCATCGTGCTGGCCGGCCCTTCGCTGCGATTACGCCAAGTCAGGGCGGCAAGCCCCAGCCCGCTCGCGATTATCACCACGGTCGCCGCGACGTGAAGGATTGTCAGGGTGGTCAGGGTTTCCATGTATTTCTCATCCTTGGGCCATGCCCATCAGCGTAGCCGCTCAGCCAAGAAACAGCTTATAGGCCGGGTTGTCGCTTTCGTCCCAGTACGGGTAGCCGATTTCCGCCAGCGCCGCCGGTACCAGATGGCGTTCGTCGTGTGGCACTTGCAGGCCCGCGACCACTCGGCCATCGGCCGCGCCGTGGTTGCGGTAGTGGAACATCGAGATATTCCAGCGCCCGCCGAGTTTGTTGAGGAAGTTGAACAACGCCCCAGGCCGCTCAGGGAACTCGAAGCGCAGCACCACTTCATCGACCACCTGCGCGGCACGCCCGCCGACCATGTGGCGGATGTGCAGCTTGGCCAGTTCGTTGTCGGTCAGGTCGAGCACCGGGAAACCCTGCTCGGTCAGGCTCGCCAGCAATGCGCTGCGCGGGTCGTTTTCCGGGTGGGTCTGCACACCGACGAAGATGTGCGCTTCGCTACCGGTGTTATAGCGATAGTTGAATTCAGTGATCTGGCGTTTGCCGATGGCTTCGCAGAACGCCTTGAAGCTGCCGGCCTTCTCGGGGATGGTCACGGCGATGATCGCTTCGCGGCCTTCGCCCAGCTCGGCGCGCTCGGCGACGTGGCGCAGGCGGTCGAAGTTGACGTTGGCGCCTGAATCGATGGCGACGAAGGTCTGGCCGCTGACGCCGCGCAATTCAACGTACTTCTTGATCCCGGCCACGCCCAGGGCCCCGGCAGGCTCGGTGATCGAGCGGGTATCATCGTAGATATCCTTGATTGCCGCGCAGATCTCGTCGGTACTGACGGTGATCACTTCATCGACGTAGTCTTTGCAGATATCGAAGGTGTGCTGGCCGATCTGCGCCACCGCCACACCGTCGGCGAAGATGCCTACGGTCGGCAGCACCACGCGCTCACCCGCGGCCATGGCGGCTTGCAGGCAGTTGGAGTCGTCGGGCTCGACGCCGATGACTTTGATGTCCGGACGCAAGTACTTAACGTATGCAGCGATGCCGGCGATCAGCCCACCGCCGCCGACCGGCACGAAAATCGCGTCCAGCGGCTGCGGGTGCTGGCGCAGAATCTCCATCGCCACGGTGCCCTGCCCGGCAATGGTGTGCGGATCGTCGTAGGGGTGGATGTAGACGTAGCCTTTTTCGTCGACCAGTTTCAGCGAGTAGGCCAGCGCTTCGGGGAAGGAGTCACCGTGCAGCACCACTTTGCCGCCGCGCGAGCGCACGCCTTCGACCTTGATTTCCGGGGTGGTCTTGGGCATCACGATAGTCGCTTTGACACCCAGCACTTTCGCCGCCAGGGCCAGCCCCTGCGCATGGTTGCCCGCCGACGCGGTGACCACGCCACGGGCGCGCTCTTCTTCGGTCAGTTGGGTCAACTTGTTGTAGGCGCCGCGAATCTTGAACGAGAACACTGGCTGCAAGTCTTCGCGCTTGAGCCAGATGTCATTGCCCAGCCGCTCGGAGAGCTGGCGAGCGTTCTGCAGCGGGGTTTCTACGGCAACGTCATAAACGCGCGAGGTGAGGATCTTTTTGACGTACTGTTCGAGCATCGGAAAGCATCACTGAGCGGGTTGGGCAGGGCCAAGGAGTCTAACCCGGCTTTTGCCCGTACGACCACACGATTGCAGAGGTTTTAGCCCGGCTTGAGGCTATAATGCCGGCCTTTCCGTTCTTACCTTGCCCGCTTCCGGAGCCCGCATGACCCAGGATCAACTCAAACAGGCAGTGGCTCAGGCCGCCGTCGACTTCATCCTTCCGAAACTCGACGACAAAAGCATCGTCGGGGTCGGCACCGGCTCCACCGCCAACTGCTTCATTGATGCGCTGGCGCAGCACAAGGGTGCGTTCGATGGCGCGGTCGCCAGTTCCGAAGCCACCGCCGCGCGCCTGAAGGGCCACGGGATTCCGGTGTATGAGCTGAACACCGTCAGCGACCTGGAGTTCTACGTCGACGGCGCCGACGAAAGCGACGCGCACCTGAACCTGATCAAGGGCGGCGGCGCCGCCCTGACCCGCGAGAAGATCGTCGCGGCCGTAGCCAAGACCTTCATCTGCATCGCCGACGCGAGCAAACTGGTGCCGGTGCTGGGCGAGTTTCCGCTGCCGGTCGAAGTGATCCCGATGGCCCGCAGCCACGTCGCCCGCCAATTGGTGAAACTGGGCGGCGACCCGGTGTACCGCGAAGGTGTACTGACCGACAACGGCAACATCATCCTCGACGTGTTCAATATGCAGATCACCAACCCGGTGGAGCTGGAAGCACAGATCAACGCGATTGTCGGCGTGGTCACCAACGGTTTGTTCGCGGCGCGTCCGGCGGATCTGCTGTTGCTGGGTACCAGCGAAGGCGTGAAAACCCTTAAGGCTGAGTAAGCCCAGTCACCCACATATTTGTGGGCAGACGAATAAACCTGTGGGAGCGAGCCTGCTCGCGAAAGCGCCAGTTCAGCCAACATCTTCATTGGCTGACACGACGCCTTCGCGAGCAGGCTCGCTCCCACAGTGTTTTGTGGTGTGGGTTAAGGTTGCGCAGGCTTTTTGAAGGCGTAAAACAGGTTCGGCTCACTCACCAGATACAACGTCCCGTCATCATCCATCGCAATGCCTTCCGCCTGCGGCACGGTTTTCTGCAAGCCTTGCCGGCCCTTGCTCAAGGACATCGTGCTCAACGGGCGCCCGTCCACATCCAGCTCCAGAATCAGCCGCGATTCATCCGACAGCGCCAGCAAATGCCCGCTGCGCTCGTCGTATTGCAGGCTCGACAGGTCACGCACAAACATCCCGGCATCACGTTTAGGGTTGTTGATCACGTGCACCGCGTAGGACTTTTCCGGGTTGAAGTGCGGGAAACCGTGCACTTCGTAGATCAGCATCGGATCGCGCTCTTTCGCCACGAACAGGCGTTTGCCCACCGAGTCATATGCCAACCCTTCGAAGCCTTTGTTGCCGCTCAGGTGCACGCCCAGGGTCATTTGCTCGGCGTCCGCCGCGTCGAGGAAAGTGGTGTCTTTCTCCAGATGGATCTTGATCAGGCGCTGCTGACGCTCGTCAGTCACCACGTAAGTGTCAGCACTGATGAACTCCACTGCCTCCGGATCACCGAAACCAATCAAGGCAATACGGCGCAGGATCTTGCCTTCCAGCGACAGCTCGACCAGTTCGGCATTCTTGTTGGTGACGGTGAACAGGCTTTTACGCAGGGGATCGTAGGTCAAGGCCGAGACATCGTCGTTCAAGCCTTCGATGACTCGCGCTTCAATCGCCACCCGATACTGATCCAGGTCGATGGCCTCACTGCTCAACGGCTGCCACAGGACGTGCAGGTTGAACCAGGCGCGCTCGAACAGGCGCATGTATTGGCCAATCGCGATCAGCATGATCAAGGCAATCACTGAGAGGATGACAAACAGAGGCTTGGGGCGGGCAAGTCGACGCATTCGGGCAGGCTCGGAATCAAAACAGGCGGATGAAATATCACGCCCGTCTGAATTGAAGCTTAATGGCCAGTAGCCTCAAACCACAAGACAACCCCTGTAGGAGCTGCCGCAGGCTCGGGCCGCGATCGGACGATCTTTTGATCTTGCTGTTCATAAGATCAAGAGATCGCAGCCTTCGGCAGCTCCTACATTGGAATCGATAAAGGCTGCTATTTCTGTTTTTCGAAGCGATAGAACAGGTTCGGTTCGCTGACCATATACAACGTGCCCGCCTCGTCCATGGTCACGCCTTCGGCGCGGGGAATGGTTTTCTTCAGGCCATTGAAACCGCCGAGCAAGGTCATGAAGCTGACTTGCTCGCCTTTCTCGTCCAGCTCTAGCAGCAGATGCGAATCGGCAGACAGCACCAGCGTGTGGCCGGTGCGCGGATCGATTGCCAACGCCGAGAGATTGCGGATATCCAGCTCATCGCTGGCCAGTTTCTGCTTGTCACCCTTGAGAGTCTGGCTGCCGTCGCTTTTCCAGGTAAACAGCGCCGCTGGCCGCTCCTCGCCCAGCCACAGTTGCTGATTGCGCGAGTCCCAGGCGATGGCTTCGAATGCCTTGTTCTGGTCTTTCGACGGGCCGAGGTCGTATTTAGGGAAATGAGTGATATTGAGTTCGCGGGTATCGGCATCGACTTTGACGATCGACAGCATGTGTTCACGCTCATCGACGATCGCCATCAGGCCGTTTTCCATGACCGTCAGGCCTTCCGGATTGCTCCAGCCCACCAGCGGCATCTTGCGCAACACATCGCCTTGCAGGGTCAGCTCGACCAGGAACGGATTCTTGCCCATCACCGAAAACAGGGTTTTGGTCTGCGGGTTGTACGCCAGGTCCGAAGCTTCGTCTTTTTCCATGCCCGGTAGCACTTTGGCATCGATCACCACGCGATAGTCCGGCAACCACACGCTTTCGCTCTGCTCAGCCGTACTCTCGAAACGCTCCAGCACCCACAGTACCCCGCGGTCGTCCCAGTGCATGGCGTACGCCAGACCGTAAGCAGCGGCGATCGCCAGCAACAGCCAGGAATACCAACGCATGGCGAAGCGTGAGCGGCGTGGGGATTTGAGCTGAGTTTGAGATGACATCGAGGGACGCGTTCCGAAAATTCAGGCTATGGGTAATAGCATAAAGAGGCGGACTAAGACGCCAGAATTGCGGAAATTATCCAGACAGGATGTGAAAAAAACGGCAAATGGCGCGATTGCCGTGTGCTGTCCCCAATCTTCAGGTCACCCACAACCATTGTGGGAGCGAACGTGCTCGCGAAAGCATTGTGTCAGGCAACGATGATGTCGACAGATCTGACGCATTCGCGAGCAGGCTCGCTCCCACAGGGTGTTGCAGTGTTGCGGTTAGCGCACGCTGCTGTTGAAGCTGCTGGCGCCGACCAGTTCCAGCACGATGTCGTCGCCGACGTTCAGCGGGCCGACGCCCACTGGCGTGCCGGTGAGGATCACGTCACCGGCCTGCAGCGAGAAGCAGCCGGCCATGTGCTGGATCATCGGCACGATCGGGTTGAGCATTGCGCTGCTGTTACCGTCCTGACGCACTTCGCCGTTGATGGTCAGGCGAATGCCGATGTCGGTCAGGTCAGCGAAGGTGCTGCCGACCACGAACGGTGCCAGCACTGCCGCGCCGTCGAACGACTTGGCGATTTCCCACGGCAGGCCCTTGGCTTTCAGCTCGGCCTGTTTGTCGCGCAAGGTCAGGTCCAGCGCCGGGGCGAAACCGGAGATCGCGTCGAGCACTTCCTCACGGCTTGGCTTGGTCGACAGCGGCTTGCCGATCAACACGGCAATTTCCGCTTCGTAATGCACCGAGCCGCGCTCGGTCGGAATGCTGAAACCACCTTCCAGCGGCACCACGCAACTGCCCGGTTTGATGAACAGCAGCGGTTCGGTAGGCACCGGATTGTCCAGTTCCTTGGCGTGTTCGGCGTAATTACGGCCAATGCACACGACTTTCCCGATCGGGAAGTGAATGCGCGTGCCGTCGACGTACTGGTGCTGATAGCTCATTTACCGACTCCTGCCTTCATTGATTCATCAAGAATTACAGATCAAACCGCGAAGATCTTGCCCGGGTTCATGATGCCGTTCGGGTCGAACACCGCTTTGACCGCTTTCATGTACTCGATCTCAACCGGCGAACGGCTGTAGGTCAAGTAATCGCGCTTGGTCATGCCCACGCCGTGTTCGGCGGAAATCGAACCGTTGTACTTCTCAACGGTTTCGAACACCCACTTGTTGACGGTGGCGCACTTGGCGAAGAACTCGTCCTTGCTCAGGTTTTCCGGCTTGAGGATGTTCAGGTGCAGATTGCCGTCGCCGATGTGGCCGAACCAGACGATTTCGAAGTCGGGATAGTGCTCGCCGACGATCGCGTCGATTTCCTTCAGGAACGCAGGCACTTTCGACACGGTCACCGAGATATCGTTTTTGTACGGCGTCCAGTGCGAGATGGTCTCGGAGATGTACTCGCGCAGTTTCCACAGGTTCTGCAACTGGGTTTCGCTCTGGCTCATCACACCGTCCAGCACCCAGCCCTGCTCGACGCAGTGTTCGAAGGTTTCCAGCGCGCTGTTGGCCACTTCTTCAGTGGTCGCTTCGAATTCCAGCAGTGCGTAGAACGGGCAGTCGGTCTCGAACGGCGCCGGCACGTCGCCACGGCCCATGACTTTGGCCAGGGCTTTGTCAGAAAAGAATTCGAACGCGGTCAGGTCGAGCTTGCCCTGGAAGGCGTGCAGTACCGGCATGATCGAGTCGAAGTCGGCGGTACCGAGGACCATCGCGGTGAGGTTTTTCGGCGCGCGATCCAGGCGCATGGTCGCTTCGACGACAAAACCGAGGGTGCCTTCGGCGCCGATGAACAATTGCCGCAGGTCGTAACCGGTGGCGTTCTTGATCAGGTCCTTGTTCAGCTCCAGCACATCGCCCTTGCCGGTGACGACTTTCATGCCCGCGACCCAGTTGCGGGTCATGCCGTAGCGAATCACCTTGATTCCGCCGGCATTGGTGCCGATATTGCCGCCAATCTGACTCGATCCGGCGGAAGCGAAATCCACTGGGTAGTACAATCCTTTTTCTTCGGCGACGTTCTGCAAATGCTCAGTGACTACGCCCGGCTGACAAACGGCGGTACGGTCAGTGAGGTTCACGTCGAGAATCTGGTTCATGTAGTCGAACGACACGACCACTTCGCCATTGGCGGCCACCGCAGCAGCGGACAACCCCGTGCGCCCGCCCGAGGGCACCAGCGCGACCTTGTGCGCGTTGGCCCAACGGACGATGGCCTGCACTTGTTCGATGGTCTTGGGGAACACGATGGCCGTCGGGGCCGGGGCGAAGTGCTTGGTCCAATCCTTGCCATACGTGTTCAGGGAGTCGGCGTCGGTCAGGACCTTGCCAGGCTCGACCAGGGTCTTCAGTTCATCAATCAGGGCAGGATTGGTCATCGACAGAACTCTCGAACAATTCATGGTCATCCTGAGAACGCTTCACGTCGCAGGAATGAGTGTTTAGCGGGGCGGCTATGCTAGCATACCGACCCCGCAGGCCAGTGCCCAAGGCCAGTTCTGCGGCGACGGCTTTCTTGCCGTCCAGGTCAATGTCTGTTGACCATTTCCTGCCATTTTTCTCCGGGATACAGGTTTACGCAGATGAGCAAGACTTCTCTCGATAAGAGCAAGATCAAGTTCCTTCTTCTCGAAGGCGTCCACCAATCGGCTGTCGACGTCCTCAAGGCGGCGGGCTACACCAGCATCGAATACCTGACAGGTTCCTTGCCGGAAGCCCAGCTCAAGGAAAAGATCGCTGACGCTCACTTCATCGGCATTCGTTCGCGCACCCAACTGACCGAAGAGATCTTCGATCACGCGAAGAAGCTGGTAGCGGTCGGCTGTTTCTGCATCGGCACCAACCAGGTTGACCTCAGTGCTGCCCGCGAGCGCGGTATCGCCGTGTTCAACGCGCCGTACTCCAACACCCGTTCCGTGGCTGAGCTGGTACTGGCCGAAGCCATCCTGCTGCTGCGCGGCATCCCTGAGAAAAACGCTTCCTGCCACCGTGGCGGCTGGATCAAGTCCGCGGCCAACTCTTTCGAGATCCGTGGCAAGAAACTCGGCATCGTTGGCTACGGCTCGATCGGTACTCAGTTGTCGGTTCTGGCGGAAGGCTTAGGCATGCAGGTGTTCTTCTACGACACCGTGACCAAGCTGCCGCTGGGCAACGCCACTCAGGTCGGTAACCTGAACGAGCTGCTGGGCATGTCCGACATCGTCACCCTGCACGTTCCGGAAACCGCTGCGACCCAGTGGATGATCGGCGAGAAGGAAATCCGCGCCATCAAGAAGGGCGGCATCCTGATCAACGCGGCGCGCGGCACCGTGGTCGAACTGGACGCCCTGGCGGACGCGATCAAGGACAAGCACCTGATCGGCGCGGCCATCGACGTATTCCCGGTGGAGCCACGCTCCAACGACGAAGAGTTCGAAAGCCCGCTGCGTGGCCTGGACAACGTGATCCTGACCCCGCACATCGGTGGCTCGACTGCCGAAGCGCAAGCCAACATCGGTCTGGAAGTGGCGGAAAAACTGGTCAAGTACAGCGACAACGGTACTTCCGTTTCGTCGGTCAACTTCCCGGAAGTGGCCCTGCCCGCTCACCCTGGCAAGCACCGTCTGCTGCACATCCACGAGAACATCCCGGGTGTGATGAGCGAGATCAACAAGGTCTTCGCCGAAAACGGCATCAACATCTCCGGTCAGTTCCTGCAGACCAACGAGAAGGTTGGCTACGTGGTGATCGACGTCGACGCCGAGTACTCGGACCTGGCGCAAGAGAAGCTGCAGCACATCAACGGCACTATCCGTAGCCGTGTGTTGTTCTGATCGCACGCTGAGCGACAAAAAAGGGAGCCTTCGGGCTCCCTTTTTCATGCACGCCGAAAATTTATTCGACGTTGACGGTGATTTTCTTCGAAACGATCGGTGGATCGAATGGCATATGGCCGCTGTCACCCAGCTCCAGTTGCAGAGTGTGTTTGCCAGGGGCCAGTTTGATTGTGGCTTCGGTCTGCGCCTTGCCAAAGTGCATGTGGTTCGCATCGTTCGGAATCGGCGCGCCGGCAGCCGGCAGTTTGTCGACGTCGATCAGCAAGTGATGGTGACCGGTGTTCTTGGTAACGTCACCGGCCGGGGCCAGCGCGACGTCCTTGGTACCAAACTTGACCTTGAACTCTTGGGAAACCTTCGCCCCGTCTTCGGGAGAAACGATGAACACTTCGGCACCCTTTGGAGCCGGGGTAGCCGCACTGGCCAGCACCGAAACGCCCATCAGTACACCCGCCAACGCTGCACGTGACATAAAGCTTTTCATTTTCTTCTCCAGTTTTTCCGTAAAATCCGTCCGGTCATGACAACTTCATGACCATTCGTTGTCGAAGGCACTCGACAACCATAGCAAAGCGAGCCTGACTCAGAGCGTCGCGTTAATGATTTCAAAGGAGTGACCATGCGCTTTTTGCCTGGCCTGATCTGCCTGCTACCCCTTTTGAGCCCACTGGCTCACGCCGAACTGATTGATGACGTCAACGACCGTGGCGAGTTGCGCATTGCCCTTGAGGCTAATACACCGCCCTTCAATTACAAGGACGGCGACACACTCACGGGGTTCGAAGTCGAGCTTGGGCAACTGCTGGCCAAGGAGCTGGATGTTCGCGCCGACTTCATCGTCACCGATGCGGGCGACCTGCTCCAGGGCGTTGAAAGCGGCAAGTACGACGTCGCGCTCAACCACATAGCACTGACACCTGAACTCAAGGATCGTTTCGACTTCAGTACGCCATACGGCAAGGTCGATTCGCAGTTGCTGGCGAAGAAGGATGAGCAGCCACGCCCGATGGTACTGGTGCAGGCGTTGACCGAGGAGAAGCCTGCTGTGAGTGCACCGGTGGAATTGGCGATTCCGTTTCAGAAGGGTAATCCGGCGTTTCAGGCCAGCCTTGCGAGCGCGATGCAGCGGATCAAAGCGGATGGGCGTCTGGCGGCGCTGTCGGCGAAATGGTTCCCCGAACCCGAGTGAACACAAAACCCTGTGGGAGGGGGCTTGCTCCCGAAGGCGTCGTGTCAGTCAATGCACATGTTGAATGACCCACCGCTTTCGCGAGCAAGCCTCCTCCCACACGGGGATTCGGGGTGGGGTTTTAATCGAGTTGTGTCAGGGCTGTTGCAGCCTGCGGCAGTTCGAGCTCGCTGAAAATCTGCACGCCATGGCGCTTGAGCAACGCAGCCGTCACGCCTTCACCACTGACTTTCACTCCACTGAACGTGCCGTCATAGGTCAGCAGATTGCCGCACGATGGGCTATTGGCTTTGAGCACCGCCACGCGGATTCCGTGTTTGTGCACCAACTCCAGCGCCTGCCGAGCACCATCCAGAAACTGCGCGCTGACATCCTCGCCTTCGGTAGTGATGACCGAAGCAACGCCATCGAGCACTTCACTACCCTGCCCGCCTGGGATCTCCGCCGCCGCCCGTGGCGTCGGCAAACCA
The DNA here is from genome assembly GCF_900187585.1 of Pseudomonas sp. Irchel 3E19. Classification (NCBI taxonomy): domain Bacteria; kingdom Pseudomonadati; phylum Pseudomonadota; class Gammaproteobacteria; order Pseudomonadales; family Pseudomonadaceae; genus Pseudomonas; species Pseudomonas sp. Irchel 3E19. The sequence goes on along the minus strand of NZ_FYDT01000001.1, from coordinate 91,648 downwards.
CCCGCCACTTCCGGACACAATGGCACCACGCGCCCTTCGGCAATCCACTGCTCAAGCAAATCGAACGGTCCGCTGGCCCCGCCGTCGTAACGCACGCGGTGACCCAACAGGCAGCGGCTGACCAGAATCTTTTCCATGATCAGAACGGCTCGTTGCCACGACGGCGGAACCAGCCCGTCAGCGACAAGCGCTCACGATTGGCCGGCAGCACTTCATGCGGGACTTCGCCAGACAGAAACACCACCAGGCAGCCGCCGGTGGGCTGCACGTCGTAGACGCGCTCATCGTCCAGGTACATGCGCAACTGACCGCCATCTTCCGGCAGCCAGGCCTCGTTGAGGTAGACCACCGCCGACACCATGCGCCGGTCATCATCGCGGAAGCGGTCAACGTGCTTGCGATAGAACGCACCCGGCGGATACAGCGCGAAATGGCATTCGAAGTCTTCCAGCCCGAGGAACAAGCCCCGGTTGAGTGCCTCGCGCAGGCTGTCCATCAGCTCCAGATAGCGGTCACTGGCCTCGGCCTGGCCCGGATCGATCCACTGGATGTGGTCGCCGCGAATACCCTCGCGAATCTCCGAAAACGGCCCGCGACCCACCGCCGCCGGCGCCAGCTCACCCTCGGCCTCACGTTTACGGCACTCGGCCGCCAGCTCGCGGGTCAAACCCGCGGGCAGGAAAATGTTCTGCTGCGACCAGCCGTGCTCGGCCAGGTCGTCGACGATACGTAACAGCAGCGGGTGTTCAGAGGATATTTGCATGGCGCGCATAGTATGTCGGCGGCAACAAATCCGACAGAGCCACGCAGCGGCTGGATACGAATTCTCGACAAGTAACTGCACCGCACGGAGAATAGTCCGCTGCTGACAGGAGTCCCTATGCGCCGTTTGCTTTTTTCACTGTTGATGTTCTGTGTTTTGCCCGCCTGGGCGGACGGCTACGATCAGTTGTACAAGATCGCCGGCTGGCCAGATCAACGTGCGCATTTCAATGACGCCCTGAGTGCAGCGCAGCAGCGCTATCAGAACAGCCTGCCGCCTGCCGTATTTCAAGCACTGGTCAACAACAGCAATCAGCGCTTCGCCCCCATGGCCATGGATCAGCGTGCCGAAGCACAGCTGCGGCAGAACCTCGCCGATCCGAAACCGGCCCTGTCATTTTTTCAGTCGCCGCTGGGCAAGAAAATCGTCGCCGCCGAATTGCTCGCGACCCGCCGCGATCAACTGGCAAAGAATGCCAAAGGCCTGCCGAAAATGCCGGCCAGCGACAGCCGCCTGCTGATCATCGGCCATCTCGCCCAAGCCCTGCCTGCCCGTGAAGCCGGCGCCGAAGTCAGCCTGGCGATTGCCGGCGTGGCGGCGGACAGTTTGAGTTCGATGATCCCGGGACTGCTCGGTGGTGGTCAGGCACAAGGTATGTTGAACGGTCAGCGCCAGCGCCTGATGGATCAGATTGGCGCGGACATGAACAACACGCTGCTCTACGTGTATCGCGACCTGTCGGATGAAGAGCTGGAAGAGTTTGCGACGTTTGCCGAGTCGACCGAGGGCAAGGCTTACTATCAAGCGGCGCTGGCGGCGATTCGGGCGGGGTTGGCGGTGGGGCAGAACACTTCGAATCTCAACCAATGATCTGCGCTGTCTGACCGCCGCCTTCGCGAGCAGGCTCGCTCCCACATTTGGGAACGCGTGCCCCTGTGGGAGCGAGCCTGCTCGCGAAGAGGCCCTGACAGACGCTAGAGATTCCGGCCCCTGATCCGCTTGCTCAAGAACTCGAAATACTCCTCACGCATGTCAGCCGTCTCATTGGCCAGATGATGCCGCGCCTGCGCCAACAGCAAAATCTGCGGCCGATCGAACTTCCACTTCAACACCTGCAAATTGTGCTGCCAGTCGACAGTCATGTCCGCCTGCCCCTGAATGATCAGCGGCCGTCGCGGACTTTTTTTCGCGTACTCGACCCGACTGATCCAGCGTGACAAGGCGCCGACCCACGCGGTCGGCAAGCGCTTGGGCTGCAACGGATCGGCCAGCAGAAACGGCAGGAAGTCCGGGTCATTGGAGTTTTCGCTGAAGCGCCGGGCAATGCCCCGCACGAAAGGCCGCAGCAGGTAGTAACTGAGCTGCGACCAGCCCCAGGCCCGCGGTCGCACCAGCGGCGACAGCAAAATCAAGTGACCTTGCGCCGGACTGTTCTCACCATGGTTGAGCACATGGTCGACCACGATCGCCCCGCCGGTACTTTGCCCGCACAAGTGCCACGGCTGCGGCAGCGCGATCGAATTGGCCTCGGCAAACAACGCTTGCAGGGTGTCTTGATATTCCGAGAAATCACGGATGCTCGCCCGCACCCCACTCGACAGACCGTGCCCCGGCAAATCGCAGGCAATCACCGCGAAATCCTGGTCCAGCGCCCACTCGATCACATGCCGATAGAGCCCGGTGTGATCGTAGAAACCGTGCAACAGAAACAGCGTGCCCTTGACCTTCTCTGGCCACCAGCAATGGCTGACCAGTTCGTAACCGTTCACGGCAAACCGCCCCATGCCGCGCCAGACATCGCGTTCGGGGAAGTCGGTCTGGTAGAACCGTTGATACGCTTTCGCCTCCTCGGACAACGCCTGCCACTCGGCCAGAGGCTTGAGGCTGGCGCGTAATTGATCGGGGTCGAAAGTGGCAGGCATGAGGCATTTCCAGAACGGTGAACAGACTTTATCGGCCTGCGATATTCATCTGTTGAGTCAAGCATGGCAAGCTAGCCGGCCTCTGAGGACACAAATCCATGCGTTCGCCCTACCGCACCGCACTGTTTGCCAGCCTGCTCGCGCTTGTGTGCGCCGGGGTGCTGTGGGCCGCGTATGACTGGTTTCAAGGGCGATATCTGCGCGCGTTCAGCGAACACACGGCGGTGTTTTCCGGCGATCCGTTGCGACTGCCCGATGAACTGGCCGGGCCTGGCAATATCCGCCTCGTGCATTTCTGGGACCCGGCCTGCCCGTGCAATGTCGGCAACCAGCAACACCTGACCGAGATGGTCGAGCAGTTCAACGGCAAAGGCGTCGAATTCTTTGCAGTGCAGAGGGCCGGCAGCCACGGCCAGTTGCCCGCCACGCTAAGCACACTGAAAACCATCACCGTGTTGCCCGGCTCCGAGCAGGTCCCCGCCAGCCCGGCCGTGGCGATCTGGGATCGTAACGGTAAACTGGCGTACTTCGGCCCTTACAGCGAAGGCATGACCTGCAACTCCAGCAACAGCTTCATCGAACCCATCCTGCATGCCCTGACGGACGATCGCCCGGTCAACGCCACGCACACCCTCGCGGTCGGCTGCTATTGTCCATGGCCGGTGCCAGCGCAGTAAGGCATTCCGGACTTTTTAAGGACAGCGCTGCACGGCACAGAAGGTCTGTGCTAATTGTTTGCAGCCCGACGGGCGGCAATCCCGCCAGCACAAGGAGTCACCATGAAGCGCGTGTTCACCGTTCTTGCCTTGTTCATCGTTGTCCTGCTCGCTGGCGCCGGCTGGTACGTCTACAGCAAACAGCCGACGCGCCAGGGCCAGGTCGAGCTGCGCAAGCTGCAAGGTTCGGTGACCGTGCGCTACGACGAGCGTGGCGTGCCGCACATCCGCGCCGAGAACGAAACCGACCTCTACCGTGCCCTCGGCTATGTACATGCCCAAGATCGCTTGTTCCAGATGGAAGCCATGCGTCGTCTCGCCCGGGGCGAACTGGCCGAAGTGCTCGGACCGAAACTGCTCGACACCGACAAACTGTTCCGCAGCCTGCGCATCCGCGAACGTGCAGCCAGCTACGTCACCAACCTCGATAAACAATCCCCGGCGTGGAAGGGCCTGCAAGCCTATCTGGACGGCATCAACCAATATCAGGACAGCCACGCCGCGCCCGTCGAGTTCGACGTGCTGGGCATCCCCAAGCGGCCGTTCACCGCCGAAGACAGCATTAGCGTGGCCGGTTACATGGCCTACAGCTTTGCCGCGGCGTTTCGCACCGAACCGCTGCTGACCTACGTGCGCGATCAACTCGGCGCCGATTACCTCAACGTCTTCGACCTCGACTGGCAGCCCAAAGGTGTGCTGGCGAAAGATCGCACCACTCCGAAACCGGCCCTCGCCGCCAATGACTGGAAAGACCTCAACGCCCTCGCCCGCCTCAGCGAGCAAGCGCTGATCGACAACGGCCTGCCGCAATTCGAAGGCAGCAACGCGTGGGTCATCTCGGGCAGTCACAGCCAAAGCGGCAAACCGCTGCTGGCCGGCGATCCACACATTCGCTTTTCGGTGCCGTCGGTGTGGTACGAAGCGCAACTGTCGGCGCCGGGCTTTGAGCTGTACGGCCATCATCAGGCGCTGGTGCCGTTCGCGTTCCTGGGGCACAACATGGATTTCGGCTGGAGCCTGACCATGTTCCAGAACGACGATCTGGACCTGATCGCCGAGAAGGTCAACCCGGACAACCCGAATCAGGTCTGGTATCACGGCCAGTGGACCGACATGGTCAGCACCGAGCAACAGATCAATGTGAAGGGCCAGGCGCCGGTGACGATCACCCTGCGCCAGTCGCCCCACGGCCCGATCGTCAACGATGCGCTGGGTACGGCCGCCGGCAAGACGCCGATCGCCATGTGGTGGGCATTCCTGGAAACGCCGAATCCGATCCTTGAAGGCTTCTACCAGCTCAACCGCGCCGACACCCTGGCAAAGGCCCGCGCTGCTGCCGCCAAAGTGCAGGCGCCGGGGCTTAATCTGGTTTACGCCAACGCCAAGGGCGATATCGCCTGGTGGGCTTCGGCGTTGCTGCCCAAGCGGCCGACCGGTGTCAAACCGGGCTTCATTCTCGACGGCAGCACGAATCAGGCGGACAAGGACGGCTACTACCCGTTCAGCGCCAACCCGCAGGAAGAAAACCCGGCGCGCGGCTATATCGTCTCGGCCAACTTCCAGCCTGTTTCGCCCACCGGCATGGAAATTCCGGGTTACTACAACCTCGCCGACCGTGGCCAGCAGCTCAATCAGCAGCTCAGCGACAAGCGCGTGAAGTGGACCAATGAAGCTAACCAGAAACTGCAACTGGGCACCGCCACCGGTTACGGCCCGCGTTTGCTGGCGCCGTTGTTGCCAGTATTGCGTGAAGTGGTGAGCGATCCGGCGCAGCTCAAACTGGTCGAGCAACTGGCGCAGTGGCAAGGCGACTATCCGCTGGATTCGATCAGTGCAACGCTGTTCAACCAGTTCCTCTACGACCTCGCCGATGCGGCAATGCGCGACGAGTTGGGCAATGACTTTTTCGAGACGCTGCTGTCGACGCGGGTGATCGATTCGGCACTGCCACGGCTGGCGGCGAACGCCGATTCCGCGTGGTGGGATAACCGCAATACGCCAACCAAAGAGACTCGCGCCGATGTTGTCCGTACGGCCTGGCAAGCGAGCATGGCGCACCTGAAGCTGACCCTCGGCGACGACACGTCCGCCTGGCAATGGGGCACGGCGCATACGTTGACCCATGGTCATCCGTTGGGGCAGCAGAAGCCGCTGGACCGTATTTTCAATGTCGGGCCGTTCGCCGCGCCGGGCAGCCATGAAGTGCCGAACAACCTGTCAGCGAAGATCGGCCCGGCGCCGTGGCCGGTGACTTATGGGCCGTCGACCCGGCGCCTGGTGGATTTCGCCGATCCGGCGCACAGTTTGACGATCAACCCGGTGGGCCAGAGTGGTGTGCCGTTTGACAGTCACTTTGACGATCAGGCTGAGGCGTATGTGGACGGGATGTATGTGCAGGCGCACTTCAGCGATGAGGAAGTGACGGCGAATACGCGCAGTACCCTGAAGCTGCTGCCGGCGCGGGCGCCCCAATAATCTTGTGCTGTTCAGGCGGACGCTTTCGCGAGCAAGCCCGCTCCCACCGTTGGAATGCGGTCTCCTGTGGGAGCGGGCTTGCTCGCGAAAGGGCCATCAGCAACACCGAAACCTTCAGAGCAGCACCGCAAAATTCAACCGAAACTGCTGCGGCGTCACGCCCAGCCTTCGATTGAACACACTGCGCATATGCTGCGCATCGCGAAACCCGCACTGATAGGCCACGGTCTTCAGCGGCGCCGTGGTGCTTTCGAGCATCACCCGCGCCGCATCCACCCGCGCCCGCTCGACGAACTCCGTCGGCGTGACCTTCGCCTCCCGCGCAAACACTCGGGAGAAATTGCGCGCACTCATGTTCGCCGCCTGCGCCAGATCGGCAATGGTCAGATCCCCGGTGAGATTGGCCAGCACATACAACTGCACCATCGCCACCGCCGACGTCGGCTCCGCGTGCGGTGTCAGGAACGGGCTGAACTGCGACTGCCCGCCGGAGCGCTGGGTGAATACCACCAACCGCTTGGCCACGCTCAGCGCCACCTCGGCGCCGTGATCGCGGGCCAGCAGGTACAGCGACAGATCAATCCCCGCCGTCACCCCGGCCGAGGTGTAGAGCGCGCCGTCTTCGACATACAGGCGGTCCGCCTCGACCTGCGTCGACGGACACAACTGCGCCAGCGCCTGGGCATCGTTCCAGTGAGTGGTCACCGTGCGCCCTTCCAGTAACCCGGCCCGCGCCAGCATGAACGCGCCATTGCAGATCGAGCCGAACCGCTGCGCCCGCGCACAGGCGTCACGCAGCCAGGCATCGAAGGTTTTGCCGAACTCCATGAACGGCAGCGTCGGCCCGCCCGCGACCAGCAGCAAGTCATAAGCCTCAAGGGCTGCGCTGAAATGTCGATGGGCATTCAGGGTCAGGCCGTTGGAGCAGGCCATCGGCCCGTGTTCGAGACCGATCACGTCGAGGTGATAGTAATCCTCTGGCGCGAGGAACCGGTTAGCCTCGGCAAACACATCCATGGGCCCGCTGACGTCCAGCGATTGCACGCCCGGGAACACGACGATGGCGACGGTTTTGTTCATGGCTGTTGAGGCCTCGCAGAAGTCAGCAGTGAGTTGGCACGATTTGCAGGTCGATTGGCAAGGATCGCAGCCATGCATTGATTGTTCGCGTTGCAGCGCGGGAACAGACTTTCCCCATCAGCGCCGCCCCGGCGTTTTCGACGAGGAAACCGCTCATGAACACCACCATTGCCGGCATCAAAATCCCTGACAGCGCCCTGGCCCGCGCCACCACCGAGTACATCCGCGACATCGAATCCGACCTGCTCTATCACCACTCGCGCCGGGTGTTTCTGTTCGGTGCATTGAGCGGCGAGCGTCAGCAGTTGGCCTACGATCCGGAACTTCTGTACGTCGGCGCGATGTTCCACGACCTCGGCCTGGTCGAAGGTCACCGCAGCGATGACGAGCGCTTCGAGGTGGATGGCGCCAACGCCGCCGCGGCGTTTCTCAAGCCTTACGGGTTGAGCGATGACGACATCGAACAGGTCTGGCTGTCGATTGCCCTGCACACCACGCCGGGCGTGCCCAGGCATTTGCGCCCGACCGTGGCGCTGGTGACAGCAGGCGTGGAAATGGATGTGCTGGGCATGGATTACGCGGCGTTCAGCAGCGTGCAGCGCGAAGCGGTGGTGCATGCGCATCCACGCGGGGAAGGTTTCAAGGCATGCATCATCTGCGCGTTTGCCGACGGCTTGCGCCATCGTCCGCAGACCACGTTCGGCAATGTGAAGACTGATGTGCTGAAAGATCAGGAGCCGGGGTTCAAGCCGATGAACTTTGTCGAGGTCATCCGTCAATCTCCCTGGACTGCATAAAACGAAAGGTGGGAGCGAGCCTGCTCGCGAAAGCGGTGTATCAGTCAATATTTGAGTCGACTGATACTCCATCTTCGCGAGCAGGCTCGCTCCCACATTTCGATTTGTGGCTGGCCTCAAGACCTAGGCCAACCCTGTAGTGCTTACGCTGCTTCCGGCGCAGGCGCGCGGCGCACGTCCGGCTGTTTCCACGAATCGGCAGCGCTTTCTTCGATGGCTTGCTGGATGGCTTTCTTGCGCGCTTCTTCGGCACGGCGGCTGAAGAACCAGACCAGAAAGGTCACGATCGACACCGCCAGCAGAATCAGGCTGGCCACGGCGTTGATCTCAGGCTTCACACCCAGACGCACCGCCGAGAACACTTCCATCGGCAGGGTCGTCGAACCCGGGCCGGAGACGAAGCTCGCCAGTACCAGGTCGTCCAGCGACAGGGCGAACGACATCATGCCGCCCGCCGCCAGCGATGGCGCGATCATCGGGATGGTGATCAGGAAGAACACCTTCCACGGCCGCGCGCCCAGGTCCATCGCCGCTTCTTCGATCGACAGGTCCAGCTCACGCAGGCGTGCCGACACCACCACCGCCACATACGCCGCACAGAACGTCGTGTGAGCGATCCAGATGGTGACGATGCCACGTTCCTGCGGCCAGCCGATCATCTGCGCCATGGCCACGAACAGCAGCAACAGCGACAGACCGGTGATCACTTCCGGCATCACCAACGGCGCAGTGACCAAACCGCCGAACAGCGTGCGGCCCTTGAAGTGGGTGATGCGGGTCAGCACGAACGCGGCCAGCGTGCCCAGCGCCACTGCGGCAATCGCCGTGTAGCAGGCGATTTCCAGCGAGCGCAGCACCGAACCCATCAGTTGGCTGTTGTCGAGCAGGCCGACGTACCACTTGATCGACCAGCCACCCCACACCGTTACCAGTTTCGAGGCGTTGAACGAGTAGATCACCAGGATCAGCATCGGCAGATAGATGAACAACAAACCCACGACCAGCATCAGGCTGGAGAAACGGATGCGCTTCATTCTTTACCCTCCATTTCCTTGGCCTGACTGCGGTTGAACAGAATGATTGGCACAATCAGGATCGCCAGCATCACCACCGCCAGGGCAGACGCCACCGGCCAGTCACGGTTGTTGAAGAACTCTTGCCAGAGCACTTTACCGATCATCAGGGTTTCCGGGCCGCCCAGCAGTTCCGGGATCACGAACTCGCCGACCACCGGGATGAACACCAGCATGCAGCCGGCAATGATCCCGTTCTTGGACAGTGGAATGGTGATTTTCCAGAAGCTGTTGAAGGTGCTCGAACCGAGGTCAGATGCGGCTTCCAGCAGGCTGTTGTCGTGCTTCACCAGGTTGGCATACAGCGGCAGGATCATGAACGGCAGGTACGAATAGACCACGCCGATATACACCGCAAGGTTGGTGTTGAGGATCTGCAGCGGCTCGTCGATCAGGCCCATGCTCATCAGGAAACCGTTGAGCAAGCCGTTGTTGCTGAGGATGCCCATCCACGCGTAAACGCGGATCAGAATCGCGGTCCAGGTCGGCATCATGATCAGCAGCACCAGCACCGTTTGCAGCTCTTTACGGGCGCTGGCGATGGCGTAGGCCATCGGGTAGCCGATCAGCAGGCACAGCACGGTGCTGATCAGCGCCATCTTCAGCGAGCCGAGGTAGGCGGCGATGTACAACTCGTCGCCCGCCAGCATCGCGTAGTTGCCCAGGTTCAGCAGCAGTTGCAGCTTCTGCTCGGCGTAGGTGTAGATCTCGGTGTACGGCGGGATCGCCACGTCGGCTTCGGCGAAGCTGATCTTCAGGACGATGAAGAACGGCAACATGAAAAACAGAAACAGCCAGATGAACGGAACCCCGATGACCAGTTGGCGGCCATTGGGAATTATTCGGTTGAGCCGTCGTTTGAACTTGCGCATGTTCATGAGCGAAGTACCACGCCGCTGTCGTCTTCCCACCACACGTAAACCTGATCGCCCCAGGTTGGACGTGCGCCACGGCGCTCGGCGTTGGCGACGAACGACTGCACCAGTTTGCCGCTCGGCAATTCGACGTAGAACACCGAGTGACCACCCAGGTAGGCGATGTCGTGCACCTTGCCGCTCGACCAGTTGTATTCGCAGGTCGGTTGGTCGGCGGTGACCAGCAGTTTCTCCGGACGGATCGCGTAGGTGACCGACTTGTCCTGCACCGAAGTGCTGATGCCGTGGCCGACGTAGATCTGCCGGTCGAGATCCTTGCAGGTGATGGTCGCGTGGCCTTCGGCGTCGTCGATCACTTCGCCTTCGAAGATGTTCACGTTGCCGATGAATTCGCAGACCAGACGGCTGGTCGGGGTTTCGTAGATGTCGATCGGGCTGCCGATCTGGGCGATCCAGCCCAGGTGCATGATCGCGATGCGCTCGGCCATGGTCATGGCCTCTTCCTGGTCGTGGGTGACCATCACGCAGGTCACACCGACACGCTCGATGATCTCTACCAGCTCCAGCTGCATCTGCGAACGCAGTTTCTTGTCCAGTGCGCCCATCGGCTCATCGAGCAGCAGCAGCTTCGGCCGCTTGGCCAGCGAACGCGCCAGCGCCACACGCTGACGCTGACCGCCCGACAGTTGATGCGGCTTGCGCTTGGCGTACTGGCTCATCTGCACCAGTTTGAGCATCTCGGCCACACGGGCTTCGACCTCGGCCTTGGGGATCTTGTCCTGCTGCAAGCCGAAGGCGATGTTCTGCGCCACGGTCATGTGCGGGAACAAGGCATAGGACTGGAACATCATGTTGATCGGACGTTCGTACGGCGGCATGTCGGTGATGTCGATGCCGTCGAGAAAAATGCGCCCCTCCGTGGGCCGTTCGAACCCTGCCAGCATCCGCAGCAAAGTGGATTTGCCCGATCCCGAACCGCCGAGCAGGGCAAAAATTTCGCCCTTCTTGATTTCCAGGGACACATCGTCCACGGCAATCGTCTCGTCGAATTTCTTCGTGACCCGGTCGATTTTGACCAACACCTGTTTCGGTGTCTGGTCGCCCTCGAGGGCTTTCTTATAGGCGCCGGAGGCAACTGCCATTTACGAAACTCCCAGAAAAAAACAGTGCAGTTCGCCCAATGTGGACGAACCCTGGATAGTGTGTGCCTTACATACCCGACTTGACCTTGGTCCAGCTGCGGGTCATCAGACGTTGAATGTTCGGTGGCAACTCGATCGACACGTAAGCCTTGTCGATCACAGCCTGCGGTGGATAAACCGATGCATCGGTACGGATGGATTGCTCCATCAGTTTGTCCGCCCCCGGGTTGGGGTTGGCGTAACCGACGTAATCACTGACCTGGGCGATCACCTCAGGTTTCAGCAGATAGTTGATGAAGGCATGGGCCTGCTTGACGTTCGACGAATCCTTGGGAATCGCCAGCATGTCGAACCACAAAGCGCCGCCCTCTTTCGGGACGGTGTAGGCGATGTTCACGCCTTTCTTGGCTTCTGCCGCGCGGTTCTTCGCCTGGAAGATATCGCCGGAAAAACCGATCGCCACACAGATGTCGCCGTTGGCCAGATCGCCGATGTATTTCGAGGAGTGGAAGTAGGTCACGTAAGGACGCACCGCGAGCAATTTGTCGGTGGCCTTTGCGTAGTCCTCGGGATTGGTGCTGTTGGCATTCAGGCCCAGATAGTTGAGCACGGTCGGCATCATTTCATCAGCCGAATCGAGGAACGCCACGCCGCAGCTTTGCAGCTTCTTGATGTTCTCAGGCTCGAACAGCACGCCCCAGGAGTCGATCTTGTCGACACCGAGCCCGGCCTTCACTTTATCGACGTTGTAACCGATGCCGTTGGTACCCCACAGGTACGGCACGGCGTACAGGTTGCCCGGATCGTTCTGCTCCAGACGCTTGAGCAGCGCCGGGTCGAGATTGGAATAATTGGGCAGCTGCGACTTGTCGAGTTTCTGGAACGCACCGGCCTTGATCTGCTTGCCGAGGAAGTGGTTCGACGGCACGACCACGTCGTACCCGGTACGCCCGGCCAGCAGCTTGCCTTCCAGAGTCTCGTTGGAATCGAACACGTCGTAAACCGGTTTGATCCCGGTGTCTTTCTGGAAGTCGGCCAGGGTGGTCTCGCCGATGTAGTCCGACCAGTTATAAATATGCACCGTACCGGCGGCCTGGGCACCGACAGCCATCGTCAGACCGGCAGTGGCCAGCAGGGCATTGCGCAAAGAAGAAAAAATAGGCAAGTGGAGGTCCTCTAAATTAGTTGGGCCCAAGTTGCCCCGCGTTACATGACGGCCATGGCTGCCCGGCAACAAAACCGGCGCGCAACTTACCCTCGAAAAACCGTTCCAGCAAAACTTTCTGTCATTTAATTATCCCGCTGGCCGCCCTCGCGGGGACGACGGCCAGCGGTTGCTGCGTCAAACCGGCTTATTTACCGGATTTGATCTTGGTCCAGCTACGGGTGATCAGGCGCAGCGTGGCGGCATCCAGATCGCTGATCGCGTAGAGCTGTTTCTTCACTTCAGCCGACGGATAGATGCTCGGATCGCTGGTGATGTCTTTGTCCACCAGCGGCGTGGCCGCCTTGTTGCCGTTCGGGAAACGCACGGCATTGGTGATCCCGGCCATCACTTCGGGCTCAAGCAGGTAGTTCATGAATTTGTAAGCGGCTTCGACGTTTTCGGCATCCTTGGGAATGGCGACCATGTCGTAGAAAGTACCGGCGCCTTCTTTCGGAATGGTGTAGGCCAGTTTGACCTTGTCACCGGCTTCCTTGGCGCGGGTCTTGGATTGCTCCAGGTCACCCGAATAGCCGACCGCCACGCAGATGTTGCCGTTGGCCAGATCGGAGATGTATTTGGAGGAGTGGAAATAGGCAACCGAAGGACGAACCTTGAGGAACAGGTCTTCGGCGGCTTTCAGATCAGCCTTGTCCTTGCTGTTGGTCGGTTTGCCCAGATAGTGCAGAGCCGCCGGAATCATTTCGGTCGGGGCATCGAGGAAGCTTACACCGCAGCTTTTGAGTTTCTCGATGTTCTCAGGCTTGAACACGATGTCCCAGGAATCGATCTTGTCGATGCCCAGCGCAGCCTTGACCTTCTCCGGGTTGTAACCGATCCCGATGGAGCCCCACATGTACGGGAACGCGTGTTTGTTGCCCTGGTCGCTGGCATCGCCAACGGCCTTGAGCAGGTCTTCGTCGAGGTTCTTCCAGTTCGGCAGCTTGGACTTGTCCAGCTCCTGGTAAACACCGGCCTTGATCTGCTTGGCGAGGAAGTTGTTGGAAGGCACCACAATGTCGTAACCGGATTTACCGGCCAGCAGCTTGGCTTCCAGGGTTTCGTTACTGTCGAATACGTCGTAGACGACCTTGATCCCGGTGGCCTTCTCGAAATTGGCGACCGTGTCCGGCGCGATGTAGTCGGACCAGTTATAGACGTGCAATACCTTGTCGTCCGCCTGAACCGCACCCGCCATCAAGCCCGCCATGGACAGCGCGAGAAGTGTCTTGCCAGCAAGCTTTTTACCTAATGCCTTCATGCGTCATGCTCCAAATTTTTCTTTTTTGAACCACTTTGTTCAGCGGCCGAACCCGGACAACTGGAACCGCGGCTAGTCTGGCAAGATCCGAGGCGGTCTTTCAAGAAAAGACCCGCTTTTCTGACAGCTTCGAGCGAGTGCGCCGCAGCTCCCCCGCTCGAAGCCTAGCACCTAGCCCTGCAATGCACTGAGGGTCAGGTCCAGGCACTTGCGTGCCTTTGTAACCAGCTCATCAATCTCGGCTTTGCTGATCACCAGCGGCGGCGCGATGATCATGGTGTCGCCCACGGCGCGCATGATCAGCCCGTTGTCGAAGCAGAACTGCCGGCAGATCATGCCGACGCCCTTGCCTTCGTAACGCTTGCGAGTGGCCTTGTCCTGCACCAGCTCGATCGCCCCCAGCAGCCCGACCCCGCGAACTTCACCCACCAATGGGTGATCGTTCAGTTCCCGCAGACGTTTCTGCAAATACGGTGCCGTTTCGTTGTGGACGTTCTCGATAATTTTTTCGTCGCGCAGGATGCGGATGTTTTCCAGACCCACCGCCGCCGCCACCGGGTGACCGGAGTAAGTGAAGCCGTGGTTGAAATCGCCGCCCTCGTTGAGCACCGCCACCACCGAGTCACGGACGATCAGGCCACCCATCGGGATGTAGCCGGAGGTCAGGCCTTTGGCGATGGTCATCATGTCGGGCGCAAGGTCGTAGAAATCGCTACCGAACCACTCACCGGTACGGCCGAAACCGCAGATCACTTCGTCCGCCACGAAGAGGATGTCGTACTTGGCGAGGATTTCCTTGATGCGCGGCCAGTAGCTGTCGGGCGGGATGATCACGCCGCCGGCACCCTGGATCGGCTCGGCAATAAAGGCACCGACGTTGTCGACGCCGACTTCGAGAATTTTCTCTTCCAGCTGATTGGCCGCCCAGATCCCGAACTCTTCCGGGGACATGTCGCCGCCTTCAGCGAACCAGTACGGCTGGCCGATGTGGACGATGCCCGGGATCGGCAAGTCGCCCTGCTCATGCATATAGGTCATGCCGCCCAGGCTCGCGCCGGCCACGGTGGAACCGTGATAACCGTTCTTGCGGCTGATGATGACTTTCTTGTTCGGCTGGCCCTTGATCGCCCAGTAGTGGCGAACCATACGCAGCATGGTGTCGTTGCCTTCGGAGCCGGAACCAGTGAAGAACACGTGGTTCATGCCTTCTGGCGCGACGTCGGCGATCGCCTTGGCCAGTTCCAGTGCCGGCGGGTGTGCGGTCTGGAAGAACAGGTTGTAGTAAGGCAGTTCGCGCATTTGCTTGGCGGCGGCGTCGGCCAGTTCATCGCGACCGTAGCCGATGGCCACGCACCACAGGCCGGCCATGCCGTCGAGGATCTTGTTGCCTTCGCTGTCCCACAGGTAAACGCCTTTGGCGTTGGTGATGATCCGTGGGCCCTTCTCTTTCAATTGCTTGAAGTCACTGAACGGGGCCAGGTGGTGATCGCTGCTCAGCGCTTGCCACTCACGGGTTTGCGGGTTGTTGCTGGTCATGCCAATTCTCCTTGTTATCGGTGAAGGCGCGGCGCCTGAGCACCGCACCCGGCGTATCAGACGGCGAAGAGCAGGTACTCACGCTCCCACGAACTGATCACGCGCTTGAAGTTTTCATGCTCGGCCCGCTTGACCGCGACGTAGCCCGTGATGAAAGTTTTGCCCAGGTACTTCTCGATGGTCGCGCTGTTTTCCATACGCTCCAGCGCGTCTTCGATGGTCAGCGGCAGGCGC
The DNA here is from genome assembly GCF_900187585.1 of Pseudomonas sp. Irchel 3E19. Taxonomy (NCBI): domain Bacteria; kingdom Pseudomonadati; phylum Pseudomonadota; class Gammaproteobacteria; order Pseudomonadales; family Pseudomonadaceae; genus Pseudomonas; species Pseudomonas sp. Irchel 3E19. The sequence goes on along the minus strand of NZ_FYDT01000001.1, from coordinate 76,570 downwards.
AGGTTGCGGCGTTCATAGCCACGACCGACCACAGGCGCGCTCGGGTTGAGGCCCTCGACCATGCCGATGTAGCCGCAGAGCAGGCTCGCGGCAATCGCCAGGTACGGGTTGGCGTCGGCGCCCGGCAGGCGGTTTTCCACACGACGATTCTGCGGGCCGGCATCCGGGACGCGCAGACCCACGGTGCGGTTTTCTTCGCCCCACTCCACGTTTACCGGCGCCGAGGTGTCCGGAAGGAAGCGGCGGAACGAGTTGACGTTCGGCGCGAACAGCGGCAACAGCTCGGGGATCAGTTTCTGCAGGCCACCGATGTGGTGCAGGAACAGCTGGCTCATGGTTCCGTCTTCATTGGAGAAGACATTCTTGCCGGTCTCGATGTCGATGATGCTCTGGTGCAAGTGCATCGCGCTGCCCGGCTCGCCGGTCATCGGCTTGGCCATGAAAGTGGCAGCCACGTCGTGCTTGAGCGCGGCTTCACGCATGGTGCGTTTGAACACCAGAATCTGGTCGGCCAGCGACAGGGCGTCGCCGTGACGGAAGTTGATTTCCATCTGCGCCGTGCCGTCTTCGTGGATCAGCGTGTCGAGGTCCAGTTCCTGCAGTTCGCACCAGTCGTAAACGTCCTCGAACAGCGGGTCGAATTCGTTGGCGGCTTCGATAGAGAACGACTGACGACCGATTTCCGGACGCCCGGAACGGCCGATTGGCGGTTGCAACGGATAGTCAGGATCGTCACTGCGTTTGGTCAGGTAGAACTCCATTTCCGGCGCCACGATCGGCTGCCAGCCCTTGTCGGCATAGAGTTTCAGGACTTTCTTGAGGACGTTGCGCGGCGACAGCTCGATCGGGTTGCCTTGCTTGTCATAGGTGTCGTGGATCACCTGGGCCGTCGGCTCGATGGCCCATGGCACCAGATACACGGCGCTCTGGTCGGGGCGGCAGATCATGTCGATGTCGGCCGGGTCGAGCAGTTCGTAATAGATGTCGTCTTCGACGTAGTCGCCGGTCACGGTCTGCAACAGCACGCTCTCTGGCAGGCGCATGCCTTTTTCGGCGATGAACTTGTTGGTCGGCGAGATCTTGCCCCGGGTGATACCGGTCAAGTCGGCGATCATGCATTCGACTTCTGTGATCTTGTGGTCTTTCAACCAATCGGTGAGCTGGTCGAGGTTGTTACTCATAAATGCCTCTGGGCTGAGTCTCCTGACGTGATGTCAGGCAAAGTTTGACGCCTGGGCGTCGCGTTAAAGGGGGCTTGCTTGCGCGCAGTGCCGGCTTACGCCTGGCACCGCGCATAGACAATGAAAGAGGAGCTTACCTGCCCTTTACGCTGGCGTTGCATTTCCTGTGCAAACTCATGACGTGCACAATCATGAGCACGACGAGGAGAGCGGCACGGGCTTTGGGAGAGAAAGAGATCTATATTGGAAGGAGACGCCATAAAGCGGATGCTTGCCCGTACGTCCAGAATATCGGACGGTGCCGTCCGGGCTGCTGCAGACGAGAGCAGCGTCAACAGGCTGCGCGCCATGCTGGCTGCGCTACTGACGGATTTGTCGCCACTGATGTGATGAGCATGCAGACCGGACTGTTGCGAGCAGTCGGTGATGCCGATTAACGGCAGGCGAGACATGAAGCACCCCGGTATTATTGCTGTTATGGGTTTGATCGGAGCTTAGCCTTGTTCATTTTTTTACACAACACCCCCGTAAAAAATACAACACGGCCTGCTCAAGCCTGCGGGTGCCCAGTCGCCCAAGGACAAAAAAACGCCCAAAATTGCCCCATAAACGCCCTCACAGCGCTTTTTTAGGGCAAAAAAGGCCTCGCTTGACTTCGGCAGGCCGTTCGGGTTGACTGAAACCAGAAAAGATCAATGATTGATATTTTTAACAACAAAGGTGTTGCATCATGTCGGTACCCCCGCGTGCCGTTCAGCTCAACGAAGCGAACGCGTTCCTTAAGGAACATCCTGAGGTTCTGTACGTTGACCTTCTGATTGCGGATATGAATGGTGTGGTGCGCGGCAAGCGCATTGAACGCACCAGCCTCCACAAGGTTTACGAGAAAGGCATCAACCTGCCGGCCTCTCTATTTGCTCTGGATATCAATGGCTCTACGGTGGAAAGCACCGGCCTGGGCCTGGACATCGGCGACGCCGATCGTATCTGCTATCCAATCCCCGACACCCTGTGCAACGAGCCATGGCAGAAGCGCCCTACCGCGCAACTGTTGATGACCATGCACGAACTCGAAGGCGACCCGTTCTTTGCGGATCCGCGCGAAGTGCTCCGTCAAGTTGTTGCAAAGTTTGACGAGCTGGGCTTGACCATCTGCGCCGCTTTCGAACTCGAGTTCTACCTGATCGACCAGGAAAACGTGAACGGCCGTCCACAGCCGCCACGCTCGCCGATCTCCGGCAAACGCCCGCACTCGACTCAGGTCTACCTGATCGACGACCTCGACGAATACGTCGACTGCCTCCAGGACATTCTGGAAGGTGCCAAAGAGCAAGGCATCCCGGCCGATGCCATCGTCAAGGAAAGTGCCCCGGCGCAGTTCGAAGTGAACCTGCACCACGTCGCCGACCCGATCAAGGCGTGCGATTACGCGGTACTGCTCAAGCGTCTGATCAAGAACATCGCCTACGACCATGAAATGGACACCACCTTCATGGCCAAGCCTTACCCGGGCCAGGCAGGCAACGGTTTGCACGTGCACATTTCGATTCTGGACAAAGAAGGCAAGAACATCTTTGCCAGCGAGGATCCCGAGCAGAACGCCGCATTGCGTCACGCAATCGGCGGTGTGCTCGAGACCCTGCCCGCCCAAATGGCGTTCCTGTGCCCTAACGTCAACTCGTACCGTCGTTTCGGCGCACAGTTCTACGTGCCGAACTCGCCGTGCTGGGGCCTGGACAACCGCACCGTGGCGATTCGCGTACCGACCGGCTCGTCCGATGCCGTGCGTATCGAACACCGTGTAGCCGGCGCCGACGCCAACCCGTACCTGCTGATGGCTTCGGTGCTGGCCGGCGTGCATCACGGTCTGACCAACAAGATCGAGCCGGGCGCGCCCGTCGAAGGCAACAGCTACGAGCAGAACGAACAAAGCCTGCCGAACAACTTGCGCGATGCCCTGCGTGAGCTGGACGACAGCGAAGTGATGGCCAAGTACATCGATCCGAAATACATCGATATCTTCGTCGCCTGCAAAGAGAGCGAGCTGGAGGAGTTCGAACACTCCATCTCCGACCTCGAGTACAACTGGTATCTGCATACCGTTTAAGCGGTTGTAGTGCCAAACACAACGCCGCCGGCTCTCGCAGCCAGCGGCGTTTTTTTTATGGCCGCCTGCGGCGGTTCGGGAGCAAGCCCCCTCCCACAGGGGTTTACTGTGCACACAAAAATTTCATCTCACTGGAGATCCCTGTGGGAGGGGGCTTGCTCCCGAAGGCGTACTGGCAGACAACACACAAACCGGCTCGTACAATGCCCGCTGCCCCGCAGGAGACTTCCATGACGCGACCCGCCCCCGTTCGCAAACCCCGTGCCCGCAGTCAGGCGCGCATCGATTCGATACTCGACGCCGCGCGCACGCTGCTGGCTGCCGAGGGCGTGGCGAGTCTATCGATCTACAGCGTGGCCGAGCGCGCACAGATTCCGCCCTCCTCCGTCTACCACTTCTTCGCCAGCGTTCCGGCGCTGCTCGAAGCTCTCACCGCAGACGTACACGCAGCCTTTCGCGCCTGCCTGCAAGCGCCGATTGATCATGAGGACCTGCGCGACTGGCGTGATCTGTCACGACTGGTTGAGCAACGGATGCTGGAGATCTACGACGAAGACGCGGCGGCTCGCCAGTTGATCCTGGCCCAGCATGGTCTGACTGAGGTCACACAGGCTGACCGTCAGCACGACATCGAACTGGGCGACCTGATGCACAAGTTGTTCGACCATCACTTCGAGCTGCCGAGGCTGCCGGAGGATGTCGATGTGTTTGCCCTGGCGATGGAGTTGGGCGACCGGGTGTATGCGCGTTCTGTACAGCAGCATGGGCAAATCACGCCGCGCATGGCGGAAGAAGGGATGCGCGTGTTTGATGCTTATATCGGGCTGTACCTGCCGACGTATCTGCCCAAGCGCAATCTCTAGCGCTTTCGCTGGCGTCTTCGCGAGCAGGCTCGCTCCCACATTTGGAACGCGATCCCCTGTGGGAGCGAGCCTGCTCGCGAAGGCAGTACCACCAATACCAAGCAATGAAAAAACCCCGAAGGGCTCACACCCTCCGGGGTTGTTTTTTATCCACAGCCTTACAACTTGGCGATGGATACCTCGGTGGATTTCACAAAGGCGATCACTTCGCTGCCCACCACCAGTTCCAGCTCTTTGACCGAGCGCGTGGTGATCACCGAAGTGACGATGCCGGAAGCGGTCTGCACGTCGATTTCCGACAGCACGTCACCGAGGACGATTTCCTTGATCGAGCCTTTGAACTGGTTGCGCACGTTGATGGCTTTGATAGTCATGGCAATGATTCCTGTCGTTTGCTTGAGTTATTGAGCCCAACGCAGTTGCGTAGGCAGTGGTGAAACAGGTTCCGGCGCCGGCGGTTCGCCGGGCAGGGAGAGAACGCGGTTAAGCACTTCGGTTTCCAGTGCCGCCAATCGGTGCGAACCACGCACTCGCGGCCGCGGCAGTTCTACAGGCAGATCGAGACCGACTTCGCCGTCCTCGATCAGAATCACGCGGTCGGCAATCGCCACCGCTTCGCTGACGTCGTGGGTCACCAGCAACACAGTGAAACCATGCTGCTGCCAGAGCCGCTCGATCAGTTGCTGCATCTCGATCCGGGTCAGTGCATCCAGCGCGCCGAGTGGCTCGTCGAGCAACAACAGACGCGGTTGGTGGATCAGCGCCCGGGCCAGCGCGACACGCTGCTTCTGCCCGCCGGACAAGGCGGCCGGCCATTCATTGGCGCGATCCGCCAGCCCCACCGCTTCCAGTGCGTCCAGTGCTTGCGGACGCCAGTTGCCCTTGAGGCCGAGACCGACGTTGTCGATGATCTTTTTCCACGGCAGCAGGCGTGCTTCCTGGAACATCAGACGGGTGTCTTCCCGCGCATCGCTGAGCGGCGCAGAGCCCGCAAGCAGGTCGCCGCCAGTCGGCTGATCAAGCCCGGCGAGCAGGCGCAGCAAGGTACTTTTGCCACAACCACTGCGCCCGACCACGGCGACGAACTGCCCCGCCGGAATGTGCAGATCGATGTCACGCAAAACCTGGCGCGAACCGAAAGTCTTTTGCAGATTGCGCACCACCAGCGGTATCCCGCGCAGCAGGCGTGGAGGTTGTTGAGCAGTCATACCGCACCTCCCTTGGCAACCTGATAGGCCGGATGCCAGCGCAGCCACACACGTTCAAGTCCACGGGCTGCGAGGTCGGCGAGTTTGCCGAGCACCGCGTAAAGCAGGATCGCCAGCACCACCACGTCGGTCTGCAAGAACTCCCGGGCGTTCATCGCCAGATAGCCGATGCCGGAGCTGGCCGAGATGGTTTCCGCCACGATCAACGTCAGCCACATAAAGCCCAGGGCGAAGCGCACGCCGACCAGAATCGAAGGCAGCGCGCCCGGCAGAATCACCTGCCAGAACAGGCTCAAACCGCTCAAACCATAACTGCGCGCCATCTCCACCAGCGCCGGGTCGACGTTGCGGATGCCGTGATAGGTGTTGAGGTAGATCGGGAACAACGTACCCAGCGCCACCAGAAAAATCTTCGCCGACTCGTCGATACCAAACCACAGAATCACCAGCGGAATCAGCGCCAGATGCGGCACGTTGCGGATCATCTGCACCGAGCTGTCGAGCAGGCGTTCGCCCCACTTCGACAGGCCGGTAATAAAGCCCAGCGCCAGGCCGATGCTGCCGCCGATGGTAAAGCCCAGCGCCGCGCGCCAGCCGCTGATCGCCAGGTGCGTCCAGATTTCGCCGCTGCGCACCAGGCTCACCCCGGCTTCGATCACCGCCACCGGTGCTGGCAAGATCCGTGTCGACAACCAACCCGCCGACACCGATAGCTGCCACACCGCCAGCAGCAAAACCGGCAACGCCCAGGGCGCGAGGCTGTGGATGATTTTCTTCATGGCGCGCCTCAGCTCTGCGACGCGGCTTTGGGAAGAATGTCGTTGGCGACCATCTCGCCGAACGGGCTGACATAACCGGCGCTTTTCGGCAGTTCCGGGCGCTCGATGTCGAGGTGCGGGAACAGCAATTCGGCGACGCGGTACGACTCTTCGAGGTGTGGATAACCGGAGAAGATGAAGGTGTCGATGCCCAGATCGGCGTATTCCTTCACCCGCGCCGCCACGGTTGGACCGTCACCGACCAGCGCGGTCCCCGCACCACCGCGCACCAGACCGACACCGGCCCACAGGTTCGGGCTGACTTCGAGGTTGTCGCGACTGCCGCCGTGCAGTGCGGCCATGCGTTGCTGGCCGACCGAATCGAATCGGGCCAGCGAGGCTTGAGCGCGGGCGATGGTGTCGTCATCCAGATGCGAGATCAGCCGATCCGCCGCTTGCCAGGCTTCTGCATTGGTTTCGCGGACGATCACATGCAGGCGAATGCCGAAGCGCACGGTGCGGCCGAGCTTGGCGGCTTTGGCGCGCACCTGTTCGATCTTCTCGGCGACGGCTGCTGGCGGCTCGCCCCAGGTCAGGACCATCTCGACCTGTTCAGCAGCGAGATCCTGCGCCGCTTCCGACGAGCCACCGAAGTACAGCGGCGGACGCGGTTGCTGGATCGGCGGATAGAGCAATTTGGCGCCCTTCACACTGATGTGCTGACCGTCGTAATCAACGGTTTCGCCTTCCAGCACACGGCGCCAGATGCGGGTGAATTCCACCGAGGCTTGATAGCGCTCCTCGTGACTGAGGAACAGACCGTCACCGGCCAATTCTTCCGGATCACCACCGGTTACCAGATTGAACAGCGCCCGCCCGCCAGAGAGACGATCCAGCGTCGCAGCCTGACGCGCAGCCACCGTAGGGGAAATGATCCCGGGGCGCAGGGCGACTAGAAACTTCAGACGCTGGGTCACCGGGATCAGCGACGCCGCCACCAGCCAGGAGTCTTCGCAAGAACGACCGGTAGGGATCAGCACACCGCCAAAACCCAGACGATCCGCCGCTTGCGCGACCTGTTGCAAATAGCCGTGGTCAACAGCGCGGGCGCCTTCGGAGGTGCCAAGGTAATGGCCGTCGCCGTGGGTAGGCAGGAACCAGAAAATATTGAGGCTCATGGAGTGGTCTCCTTGGGGATTCGAATTACTGCGCGTTGGCCACAGCGGCCGGTGGGGTCCAGATCACATCCTTGATGCTCAACGGCTTGGGTATCAGCTTGAGCTGGAAGAACGTGTCAGCGATTTTCTGTTGCGCGGCGATCACTTCCGGGGTCAGGAACAGCGCGCCGTAGCCCTGGCGTTTGACCGAGGTCAGGGTGATGTCCGCCGGCAGGCCGAGCAGGGGCGCGACCTGTTGGGTCACGTCTTCAGGATTGGCTTTGGACCACTCGCCAACGGCGCGCACTTCTTCGACGAGGGTCTTGATCACCTCGGGATTTTTCTGCGCGTAAGGCTTGGTCGCCAGATAGAACTGATGGTTGTCGACGATGCCTTTGCCGTCGCGCAGGGTGTGCGCTTGCAGTTGTTTCTCAGCGGCCGCCTGGTACGGATCCCAGATCACCCAGGCGTCGACGCTGCCACGTTCAAACGCGGCGCGGGCATCGGCCGGCGGCAGGAATACAGTCTGGATGTCGGTGTATTTGAGGCCGGCGTCTTGCAGTGCGCGCACCAGCAAGTAGTGGACGTTGGAGCCTTTGTTCAGCGCGACTTTCTTGCCTTTGAGATCGGCCACCGATTTGATCGGCGAGTCTTTCGGCACGAGGATCGCTTCGCTGTTTGGCGCTGGCGGTTCGTAGGCGACGTAGAGCAGATCGGCGCCGGCAGCCTGGGCGAATACGGGTGGAGTTTCGCCAGTGACGCCGAAGTCGATCGAGCCGACGTTCAGGCCTTCAAGCAGTTGCGGGCCACCGGGAAATTCCGTCCATTGCACGTCGACGCCTTGGGCGGCGAGACGTTTTTCCAGCGTGCCCTTGGCTTTGAGCAGCACCAGCGTGCCGTACTTCTGATAACCGATTCTTAACGTATCGGCCTGAGCTTGAGTGATGGCGCCGAAGGACACAGCCGCAGCAAACAGAGCGACCAGACCGCGACGCAAAAATACAGTGCGCATAGCGCTCTCCTTTTTGCTGTTGGGTTTTGGCTGCACCTGCTTGCCCGTTGGCGGGCGAGTAAGGCCAGTACTTCAAGTTTCGATAAGGCTTAAATGCTCCAGCGAGCACTCAACAAACGTTCGTTCAACAAGCCCGGCTCCAGCGGTTTCGGCCGGCGGGCCATGGCACTGACAAACTGGTCCAGCGCTTCATGCAGACGCTGCTCCAGCGCCGGTGCCAACTGCGCCTGGGCACTGCCTTCGCCGTAAGCGATCTGGCTGTCCTCGGCAAAAATCCCCTGGAGCATTTCCTGAGCTTTCAATGCCGACAGCACTGGCTTGAGGGCGTAGTCGACCACCAGCATGTGGGCGATGCTGCCGCCGGTGGCCATCGGCAGAACAATCTTGTGGTTCAGAGCGCGTTCCGGCAGCAAATCCAGCACGGTCTTCAACGCACCGGAGAAGGAAGCCTTGTACACCGGGGTGGCGATGAGCAGGCCGTCGGCGTTTTCAATCTGCACCAGCAGGTCGAGCACCTTGGGGCTGTCGAAGCGGGCATGGAGCAGATCCTCGGCCGGGAAGTCCCGCACCTGATAGCTCACCACTTCCACCCCTTGCTCCTGCAACCAGCGTTGCGAGCGCTCCAGCAACACCCCGGAACGGGAGCGTTGGCTGGGACTGCCACCGAGTGAGACGACCAGCATTCAGACGATTCCTTGCGCGTTACAGGCGATTCGCGGATTGCGATCTCGCTTCGATGGGAGTGACCTTACCAGTTGATTTATATATCCATAAATCATATTTATTCATTTGGTTATGCGTTTTAGAGATATGTAGATTGCTTTGTTTCGGGCGAAAAAAAAGGCCGTCGAAACGGCCTGAAATCCCCTGCTTAGTGTTTCTTAATTCTCTGTTGACCGGACTGACGCCTTCGCGAGCAAGCCCGCTCCCACATTTTGGAATGCGTTACCCCTGTGGGAGCGGGCTTGCTCGCGAAAGCGGTGACGGCTACAACAAATATCTCACTGATTCATTTGTTCGGCTGCGGCGTCAGACGCAGGTACGGTTTCACCGCCCGATAGCCCTTCGGAAAGCGCTTCTTGATCTCTTCCTCGTCTTTGAGCGACGGCACGATCACCACCTCATCACCGTCCTGCCAGTTGGCCGGCGTGGCCACCTTGTAGTTGTCGGTGAGTTGCAGCGAGTCGATCACCCGCAGGATCTCGTGGAAGTTGCGCCCGGTGCTTGCCGGGTAGGTGATGGTCAGGCGGATCTTTTTGTTCGGATCGATCACGAACAGCGAACGCACGGTCAGGGTGTCGTTGGCGTTCGGGTGGATCAGGTCATAGAGATCGGAGACTTTGCGATCGGCATCAGCCAGGATCGGGAAGTTGACGAGGGTGTTCTGGGTTTCGTTGATGTCTTCGATCCACTTGTGGTGCGAGTCCACCGGGTCGACCGACAGCGCGATCGCTTTGACGCCGCGCTTGCTGAACTCATCCTTGAGCTTGGCGGTAAAGCCCAGCTCGGTGGTGCACACCGGTGTGAAGTCCGCCGGGTGGGAGAACAGCACGCCCCAGCTATCGCCCAGCCATTCGTGGAAACGAATCTTGCCGGCGCTGGAGTCTTGTTCGAAATCGGGGGCGATGTCGCCGAGTCTGAGGCTCATGGTGCTGCTCCTGATGAGTGGTTGGAGACCTCAACTGTAGCTTGGGTTTTGCCATCATGAAAAAGAATAAATAATGAGATATCTAGATCATTCGAGAATATTAAACATCTGTTCACTGGACGCTTGAGGGCATCCAGACGAACATCGGTCGCAAGGTTCGAGAAGGCCTTGAGTTGCTGTAAAGAGGGAAATGTCGGGGAGGGCTTACGGGGGTGGGCCTGACTCGAAAACGCAAAAGCCCCGTCCGGCGCGATGCCGGACGGGGCTTTTTTACATCCGCGAATCGAGACGCGCTATTACAGCAGCGGGATCGAGTAGCTGACGATCAGGCGGTTTTCATCCTGGTCGCGCTGACCGGCAATGTCGTTGCGCCACGTAGCGTTTTTCCACATGAAGCCAACGTTCTTCAACGGGCCTTCCGGAACAACGTACGCCACGGTCAAATCGCGTTCCCACTCGGAAGCGCCATTCGAGGTTTGCGCACGACCGGCGTTGTAGGTATCGATGTTGTCGCCACGCAGGTAAACCATGCCAGCGGTCAGGCCAGGCACGCCGACCTTGGCGAAGTCATAGGAGTAGCGTGCTTGCCAGGTGCGCTCGCCGGCACGGCCGAACTTCTGGATTTGCATGTCGGTGATGGTGTAGTTCGACGAACCGTCGCCCTGGTTCAGCCAAGGGAAATCGCTGCTACCGTTACTTACCTGATAGCCGCCACCAAAGGTGTGACCGGCAACGGTGTAAAGGAACAAGCCGCTGTACAGGTTGTTGTCGACTTTGCCGCGACCGTTGGCGAAACCGGCGTAGCTACCGGTGCTGAAGTAAGCAGGCGTATTGCCGTTGGCGCCGTCGTCGGAGCTGTTGAAGTAACGGAAGTCAGACTTCAGCACGCCCGGACCGATTGCCCAGTTGTGAACCAGACCCAGGAAGTGTTGCTTGTAGAAATCTTCCAGGTTGCCGTAGTAGTACTGGGCAGTCAGGTCTTTGGTGATTTTGTAGTCACCACCGGCGTAGATGAACTTGTTGCTGTTAACGGTACGCGGTGCCGCGCCATTGATAGACAGGTTCTCGTTGTTGCTGGAGTTACGACCTTTCACTGCTTCGATCTGACCGCCGACCAGAGTCAGGTCTTTGATCTCGCCGGAAGTGATCTGGCCACCCTGCCAGGTTTGTGGCAACAGACGGCCATCGTTGGTGACGATAACTGGCAGTTTTGGCTGCAGCGTACCCAGCTTCAATTCGGTTTGAGAAATTTTGGCTTTGGCAGTCAGGCCCAGGCTGGAGAAGTTATCAACAGCTTCGCCATTGGATTTGCTCGGAAAAACCGTGCCACCGTACGAAGTGGCGCTGGTTGCACCGTTGGTGCCGCCGCCAGTATCCAGACGCACGCCCAACAGGCCGATCGCATCGATACCAAAACCGACGGTGCCTTGGGTATAACCGGAGATGAAGCGCAGATCGAAGCCTTGGCCCCATTCTTCAGCTTTGCTCTGGGTAGAGTGAGCACCGGAGTCACGGTTATCGTTGTTGATGTAGAAGTTACGCAGCCCCAAAGTCGCTTTGCTGTCTTCGATGAAACCGGCGGCGCCTGCCTGCTGCGCCATAACCCCTACGGCCACAGCCAGGGCCAAGGTGGACTTGTTCATGTAAAGCTCCTCTCGTTTCTAATTCTTGTGTTCCTGGCCCGGGATCTGACGCCCCTGGGTCCTAAGATGCGCGATTAGCGCCAGACTGTGACTGACAAGTCAATCGTAACCTTGTGTGTCTACGACCAAGGTCTAATCGCAGTGATTTGGTCCGTGCAGAGTAAAGATTTCCTGATAAACCCAAAAAGAATTTATTCATTCTTTTTCATATCATTTCGGAATATGGCCATTATCTGGCCATCGCCGCCGGGATACAGCGTATCGGCGCCCAAGCTCATTCCTAAATGGTATTTGTTGGCCTTTTTTTAGATCGATTAGCTTTGGCGCAACCCCGAATCGTCAAACCCTATCGAAAAGGCGACGCCATGATGGCCAAACGCGCACTATCTAGTCAATTTGTTACAGTTTGTGTGTCAGCGCTGATTTCTTTTTCAGCCCAAGCAGCCAACATTACGGTTGGCTATCAAACCGGGATCGATCCAAGCAAAGTCCCCCAGGCCGACGGCGTCTACGAGAAAACCATTGGCGAGAAAATCGACTGGCGCCGCTTCAACAGTGGCCCGGAAGTTGTGACAGCCATTGCCTCCGGCGATGTACAGATCGGTAATCTCGGTTCCAGCCCGTTGGCTGCAGCCGCTTCGCGCAACCTGCCCATTGTTGCGTTCATCGTTTCGGCACAGATCAACGCCGCCGAAGCCTTGGTGGTACGCAATGGCAGCGGTATCAATAGCCCACAGGATCTGATCGGCAAAACCATCGCCACGCCTTTCGTCTCTACCTCCCACTACAGCCTGCTCGGCGCCCTCAAGCACTGGGGTCTGGACACCTCGAAAGTCAAAGTGGTGAACCTGCAACCAGCGGAAATCGCGGCTGCCTGGAAGCGTGGGGATATTGATGGCGCTTTTGTCTGGTCGCCGGCACTGGGGGAAATCCGCAAGACCGGCAAGACCCTGACCGACGCCGCGCAGGTCGGCCAATGGGGCGCGCCAACTTTCGAAGTCTGGGTCGCGCGCAAGGACTTCGCCGAGAAGCATCCTGAGGTCGTGGCCAAATTTGCCAAGGTCACACTGGACTCGTTCGCGGATTATGCGGCGCATAAAGACAGCTGGACTGCCGAGTCGGAGCCCGTGCAAAAAATCGCCAAACTGACTGGTGCCAATGCCGCCGATGTCCCGGAATTACTGGCCGGTTCAGCCTTCCCGGATGCCAAGGCGCAGCAAATCACCGCGCTGCTGGATGGCGGCACGGCGAAAGCAATTGGGGAGACGGCGAAATTTTTGAAGGAACAGGGCAAGGTTGAAACGGTGCTGCCGGACTATTCGCCGTATGTCAGTGCGAAGTTCGTGGCGCAATGAAAGCTTCGCGAGCAGGCTCGCTCCCACAGGAAGCCGCGTTCCAAATGTGGGAGCGAGCCTGCTCGCGAATGGAGCAACTCGGTTAAAGGGTCTTTTCGAAGATCTTCGAATTACGCTGATAGTTGTACAGCGACGCCCGCGCCGCTGGCAGACGCTCAACACTGCTCGGCTCGAACCCACGCTCACGGAACCAGTGCGCGGTACGGGTGGTGAGGACGAACAGCGTCTTTAAACCCTGCGCCCGAGCGCGGGTTTCGATACGTTCCAGCAACTCATCACCACGGCCGCCATGGCGATACTCCGGGTTCACCGCCAGACACGCCAGCTCGCCGGCATCCGAATCGGCAATCTGATACAGCGCCGCACAGGCGATGATCATGCCTTCACGTTCAACCACGCTGAATTGCTCGATCTCGCGCTCCAGCACTTCACGCGAACGACGCACCAGAATTCCCTGCTCCTCGAGCGGACTGATCAGGTCGAGCAAACCGCCGACGTCTTCAATCGCCGCTTCGCGCACCAGCTCGAATTGCTCTTGCGCCACCAACGTACCGCCGCCGTCACGGGTGAACAGTTCGGTCAGCAGCGCGCCGTCCTCGGCATAGCTGACGATGTGGCTACGCGCCACGCCGCCACGACATGCCTCAGCGGCGGCATCCAGCAGTTCCGCCTGATAGTTGCTACTGCCCAGACGCTGCAGATGCGCCGGCACTTGTTGCGGACGCAGTTCGCGCACCAGCCTGCCGTTCTCGTCGATCAGACCGAGGTCAGCGCCAAACAGCAGCAGCTTGTCAGCGCCCAGATCAATGGCCGCGCGGGTGGCGACGTCTTCGCAGGCAAGGTTGAAGATCTCCCCGGTCGGCGAATAGCCCAGTGGCGACAGCAGCACGATGGAGCGCTCGTCGAGCAGGCGGTTGATGCCCTTGCGATCGACACGGCGCACTTCGCCGGTGTGGTGATAGTCGACACCTTCAAGCACGCCAATCGGCCGCGCGGTGACCAGGTTGCCGCTGGCCACGCGCAGACGCGAGCCCTGCATCGGCGATGAAGCCATGTCCATCGACAGCCGCGCTTCGATGGCAATGCGCAACTGGCCAACCGCGTCGATCACACACTCAAGGGTCGCGGCATCGGTGATGCGCATGCCGTGGTGATAATGCGGGGTCAGGCCGCGAGCGGCGAGGCGGGTTTCGATCTGCGGGCGCGAACCGTGCACCAGCACCAGACGCACGCCGAGGCTGTGCAGCAGCACGATGTCGTGGACGATATTGCCGAAATTCGGATGCTCAACGCCGTCACCGGGCAGCATGACGACGAAGGTGCAGTCGCGGTGGGCGTTGATGTAAGGAGACGCGTGACGAAGCCAATTAACGTATTCGGGCATGAACCTGGGCCTGTAATAAATAGCAGCCGAAAAATGGGGCGAAACGGAAAACGCACAGCGGGCTGATGGTTATCGTCGGAACAGGCTTGGCGACACGCGCGCTCTCCTCATGAATACGGGTTGGAATGCTGGCAATTTACAGCGTTTGCCCGAACAAAATACATTCCCCTGTGGGAGCGGGCTTGCTCGCGAAAGCGGTGTAGCAGGTACATCAATATCGACTGACACACCGCTTTCGCGAGCAAGCCCGCTCCCACAAGGGGTAATCAGGGTTTGTCCGGGGTCAGGCAGTAATGTTCAATCAACTGTCGTAATAGATGCACGGTAGGCTGCAAACGTGACATTTCGAGGTACTCGCCGGGCTGATGCGCACAGGCGATGTCGCCGGGGCCGAGTACGATGGTTTCGCAGCCAAGGCGCTGAAGATAAGGCGCTTCGGTGCCGAACGCTACTGCTTCGGCGTTGTGGCCGGTGAGCTTTTCGGCGATGCGCACCAATTCGGCGTCTTCAGACTGCTCGAACGACGGCACTTCGGGGAACAATGGTTTGTAGTCGATCTTCACCTGATGCCGTTCGGCAACCGGGTTGAGCTTGCGCAGAATCTCGGCACGCAGCACTTTCGGGTCCATGCCCGGCAGCGGTCGCAGGTCAAACTCCAGCGAACACTGGCCGCAGATGCGGTTGGGATTGTCGCCGCCATGGATGCAGCCAAAGTTCATCGTCGGTTGCGGCACGCTGAATTGCGGATTGTTGAATTCACGCTGCCACAACAGGCGCAGACCACGTAGTTCGCCGATGGCATCGTGCATCGCCTCGAGAGCGCTGTGGCCCAGGCGCGGATCCGACGAATGGCCGCTCTGCCCGAGAATGTCGATGCGCTCCATCATGATGCCTTTGTGCATGCGGATCGGCTTGAGCCCGGTCGGCTCGCCGATCACGGCCGCACGGCCCAGCGGACGCCCGGCCTCGGCCAGCGCGCGGGCGCCGGACATCGAACTTTCTTCATCGCAGGTGGCGAGGATCAGCAGAGGCTGCTTGAACGGCTGGTCGAGCAATGGCTGCACCGCTTCGATGATCAGGGCGAAGAAACCCTTCATGTCGCAACTGCCCAGACCCACCCAACGGCCATCGACTTCGGTGAGTTTCAGCGGATCGGTCTGCCACAGCGCATCGTCATACGGCACCGTGTCGCTGTGCCCGGCCAGCACCAGCCCGCCGGGGCCGCTGCCGAAACTGGCGAGCAGGTTGAATTTGCCGGGGCTGACCTGCTGGATATCGCAGCTGAAGCCCAGATCACCGAGCCATCCGGCGAGCAAATCGATCACCGCACGGTTGGACTGATCAAGGTTCGGTTGGGTGCAGCTGACCGATGGCGCGGCAATCAGCGCAGCGAACTGGTCTTTCATGGATGGCAAAGGCATCGCTGACTCCAACTCCCGAATTGAGGTCCATCATAGAACCATCCGGCGCCAGGAATAAACCGCCGCAAAGCGTAGGAAGGTTCAGTCCTGTACACTGCACGGCCTTGGCAGCCACACATTCCCCCGGCTGCGCTCCCGATCCTGGATTTTCCGGCCATGCAGAAAGAAACCGAAATCAAACTCCGCGTCAGCCGCGAAACCCTCGCTGCCCTGCGCGAGCACCCGTTACTGAAAAAGCGCAACAAAAATGGCTGGGAACGCCGTGAGTTGATGAACCAATACTTCGACACTCCAGAGCGCGATCTGGCCCAGGCCAAAGTCGCCCTGCGCCTGCGCAAGGATGGCGATGAGGTGATTCAGACCCTCAAGACCCGCGGCCAGAGCGTCGCCGGCCTGTCCGAGCGTAACGAGTACGACTGGAAACTGCCCAAAGCCAAGCTCGACGTGAAGAAACTCGACGGCGAATGCTGGCCCGAGTCGCTGGCCGAGCTGGACAAGAAAACCCTGAAACCGATCTTCACCACCGATTTCGTCCGCGAGCGCGCCGAAATCGCCTGGGGTCGCGGCAAGGCCAAAGTGGTCATCGAAGCCGCTCTGGATCTGGGCCACGTGGTGGTCGGCAAGCAGAAAGAAGAAATCTGCGAACTGGAACTGGAACTGCGCGAAGGCGAACCTGCCGCGCTGCTGGAACTGGCTGCCGAACTGGCCGAGACCCTGGCCCTGATGCCATGTGACATCAGCAAGGCCGAGCGCGGCTATCGGCTGTACGACGCCAACAGCTACTCGCTGAGCCTGCCGGCACCGGAGCTGACCCCGGAAACCCAACTCGACGACGCTTTTGCCGCGCTGGGCTGGCACTTGCTCGGCAGCAGTCAGCGTCTGGCCGAACAGTACCGTTTCAACGGTCACTGGCGCCTGTTGCTGGACTGGGTCGAGAACCTCGCCGAAATGCGCGCCCTGCTCAGCAGCCTCGGCCAGGCCGCACCGCGTCCATCGACCCATGATCTGCGCGTGGCACTCGACGCTTTGCTGGAAGACTGGCGCCCTCTGGTTCAGGTCGGTATCGAAGATGAAGACGTGCGCAAAGCCGCGCCGGAGCAGTTCCTCGAGGAACTGGAAGACCCGCGCTGGGGCCTGTTCTCGCTGAACGCTTCGCGTTGGTTGCTGGCACGCAACTGGACCGCTGAGCGCAACGTTCGTGGCAACCGTCAGGGCGCCGCGCAACTACACAGCTGGTTGCCGCGCCTGTTGGGCGAAGAAGCCACAGCCCTGCAACTGCAGCGCTACCAGCAGCAGCCGGAAGATCTCGCCGAACAGCTACCGCGCATCGAGCGCATTCAGGTCTGGCTGCACCACGCACGTAACGTGCTGGATATTGCGGAAATGGATCGCCTGTACGGCGAGCTGAACAAATTGGCGCAACTGGCCAACGAGCCGACGATCACTGACGAATTGCTCGATGCGCGCAAGCAGCAGGCGATTGCGGTTTACCAGAATCGCGCGTGGAAAATGCTGCTGCGCATGTAACACCGCTTTCGCGAGCAGGCTCGCGCCCACATCGGAATGCACTCCCCTGTGGGAGCGAGCCTGCTCGCGAAGAGGCCAGCTGCCTTGCCTCAAACCGGCAGGCTGGTGGTGGATTTGATCTCCGACAACGCCACAATCGAATTCACTTCCTGAATCCCCGGCACCAGCGACAGCTTCTCGAAGAAGAACCGCTCATACGCCTCGATGTCCGCCGCAACAATGCGCAGCAGAAAATCCACCGCGCCCATCAGCACATAGCACTCCAGCACCTCCGGAAAACCGCGAATCGCCTCGGTGAATTCGGTGAAGTTCGATCGGCCGTGCGCGTTGAGTTTGATTTCGGCAAAGATCTGCGTGTTCAGGCCGATTTTCTTGCGATCCAGCAACGTTACCTGCCCGCGAATGATCCCCTCCTCCTTCATCCGCTGAATCCGCCGCCAGCAGGGCGATTGCGACAAGCCCACCTGCTCGGCGATCTGCGCGCTCGAAAGCGAAGCGTCCTCTTGCAGCAAGGCGAGAATCTTGCGGTCGTAGCTGTCCAGCTCGCTGTGCATAGAAAAACCTCAAACAGAACATTCTGCGAATTGATCCAGTTGATCAAACGCCAATAACGCCCATCTTAGATAAGAAATACCCGCCAGCGAATGTAAAAATTCCTCCAGTGATTTTGGAGCCCTGCCATGCCGCACCTTGAAGCCGTCAACACGCCCCCGACCCGCGCCGATGTCTGGAACGTCAGTAACGCCCACTGCCTGGCGCAGTATCAGATTCTCGCCGAGGCCGAACCGGATCTGCTGGTGCGCGTGCTCAACCTGTTCGCGCTGCAGTTTCTTACGCCTGAGCAAGTGAACGTGCAGCGAATGGACGATCTGTTGTCGATCGACCTCGTCATGGGCGGCTTGAGCTGGCATCGCGCGCAGGTGATTGCGGAAAAACTTCGTAACCTGATCAGCGTCTGTTCGGTGAATCTGCAAAACGCCGACAGCGCGTGGGATGCGCGGGCACAGGCGACTGGCTGAAAAATCCGGCAACGGCTTCGTCGGGTAGTGGCCCAACGGTCTGCAGGGCCACGACTATCCTTTTTCGCACTGTCGCTCAAAAGGAAGCCCGCATGTCCGTTCAACTTGCCACTCAGGACCGCTGGCTGGAACTCAACGATGTGTTGCGTGAACTGGTCGCCCAAGGCTTTATCTGCCAGGACTCGGCCGAGCAGGCGCTGAATGCTCGTCGTCGCAATGCCGCCCATGGCCAGATGCACCCGCTGGAATTCATCGCCAGCCAGCAACTGGACGACCTCAGTCGTCCGGGCAAACACCTCGACCTGGAAAGCCTGACCCTGTGGCTGGCGCAACAGGCCGGCCAGCCTTACCTGCGTATTGACCCGCTGAAGATCAACGTCGCCGCCATTACCCCGCTGATGTCCTACGCCTTTGCCCAACGGCACAAGATTCTCGCCGTGGCGGTCGACCGTGACTCGGTGACCGTGGCCAGCGCCCAGCCCTATGTCAACGGCTGGGAAGCCGACCTGACCCACGTCTTGAAGCTGCCGATCAAACGGGTGGTGGCCAACCCGACGGACATCCAGCGCTTGAGCGTCGAGTTTTTCCGTCTGGCCAAATCGGTCAGTGGCGCGAGCAATGCCGACCAGCAAAACAGCAATCTCGGCAACTTCGAACAGTTGCTCAACCTCGGCGCCAGTGATCAGGAGCCGGACGCCAACGACGCGCACATCGTCAACATCGTCGACTGGCTGTTCCAGTACGCCTTCCAG
The DNA here is from genome assembly GCF_900187585.1 of Pseudomonas sp. Irchel 3E19. Classification (NCBI taxonomy): domain Bacteria; kingdom Pseudomonadati; phylum Pseudomonadota; class Gammaproteobacteria; order Pseudomonadales; family Pseudomonadaceae; genus Pseudomonas; species Pseudomonas sp. Irchel 3E19. Next base: position 57,535 of record NZ_FYDT01000001.1, on the reverse strand, counting down.
CAGCGTGCCAGCGATATCCACATCGAACCGCGTCGCGAGCAAGGCACCGTGCGTTTTCGCATCGACGGCGTGCTGCACAACGTCTATCAATTCCCGCCGCAGGTGACCATGGCCATCGTCAGTCGCCTGAAAAGCCTGGGGCGGATGAACGTCGCCGAAAAACGCAAACCCCAGGACGGCCGGGTCAAGACCAAGACCCCGGACGGCGGCGAAGTCGAGTTGCGGCTATCAACGCTGCCCACTGCGTTCGGCGAAAAAATGGTCATGCGGATTTTCGACCCGGAAGTACTGCTCAAGGACTTCGATCAGCTTGGCTTTTCCGCCGACGACCTGCGCCGCTGGCAGGACATGACGCGCCAGCCCAACGGCATCATCCTGGTCACCGGGCCGACCGGTTCGGGCAAGACCACCACGCTCTACACCACGCTGAAAAAACTCGCCACGCCGGAGGTCAATCTCTGCACCATCGAAGATCCGATCGAGATGGTCGAGCCGGCCTTCAACCAGATGCAGGTCCAGCACAACATCGAGCTGAGCTTTGCTGCCGGAGTCCGCGCGCTGATGCGGCAAGACCCGGACATCATCATGATCGGCGAGATCCGCGACCTCGAAACCGCCGAAATGGCGATTCAGGCCGCGTTGACCGGGCACCTGGTGCTGTCAACCTTGCACACCAACGATGCGCCGAGCGCGATCAGCCGTCTGCTGGAGCTCGGGGTCCCGCATTATCTGATCAAGGCCACCGTACTCGGGGTCATGGCCCAGCGTCTGGTGCGTACCTTATGCCCGCATTGCAAGGCGCCCCTGACCCTCGATGAAGAGGACTGGCAGACTCTGACCCGCCCCTGGCAAGCGCCCCTGCCGAGTAACGCGCAACGGGCCATTGGCTGCCTGGAGTGTCGCGACACGGGTTATCACGGCCGCGCCGGGGTCTACGAAATCATGCAATTGAGCGACAGCCTCAAGGCCTTCATCACCCCGGACACCGACCTCACGGCGATTCGGCGTCAGGCGTTCAAGGAAGGCATGCGCAGCCTGCGTCTGTCCGGCGCGCAGAAAGTCGCGGCGGGGCTGACGACTGTTGAGGAGGTGCTGCGGGTGACGCCGCAGAGTGAGCAGAAATGAGCAGATTGCCATCAATCTGTTCGTAACCCCGCTCCAGGCCGTTACACTTGCGCCATCGCAACCTCTATTGATCCATCCAACAAGGAATCGTTATGCAGACCGGAAGTGTGCTTTTACTGTTTGTGGCCCTGGCAATCGCCATTCTGTTCATGGGCTTCAAAGTCGTGCCACAGGGTTTCGAGTGGACGGTCGAGCGCTTCGGTCGCTACACCAACACCCTTAAACCGGGCCTGAACATCATCATTCCAGTGATGGATCGCATCGGTCGCAAGATCAACGTGATGGAAAGCGTGCTGGATATCCCGCCGCAGGAAGTCATCACCGCCGACAACGCCACGGTACAAATTGATGCCGTGTGCTTCTTCCAGGTGGTGAACACGGCCCAGGCCGCCTACGAGGTAAACAACCTCGAACACGCCATTCGCAACTTGCTGCAAACCAACATCCGCACCGTGCTCGGCTCCATGGAGCTCGACGCCATGCTCAGCCAGCGGGACAACATCAACGAGAGATTACTGCGCACCGTTGACGAAGCCACCGCACCGTGGGGCATCAAGATCACCCGGATCGAAATCAAGGACATCAGCCCGCCTGCCGACCTGATGGCCGCCATGTCCGGTCAGATGAAAGCCGAACGAATCAAGCGTGCGCAGATCCTTGAAGCCGAAGGCCTGCGAGCCTCGGCGATTCTCACCGCAGAGGGCAAAAAGCAGGCACAGATTCTGGAAGCCGAAGGTAGCCGGCAGGCCGCGTTTCTTGAATCCGAAGCACGGGAGCGTCAGGCCGAAGCCGAAGCCCAGGCGACCAAAGTGGTGTCCGAAGCCATTGCTGGCGGCAACGTGCAGGCGGTCAACTATTTCGTCGCGCAGAAATACATCGACGCGCTGGGCAAGCTGGCTTCGGCCAACAACAGCAAAGTCATTCTGATGCCGCTGGAAGCGAGCTCGATGATCGGTGCAGTGGGTGGCATCGGCGAGATCGTCAAAGCGACCTTCGACGGCAAGAAGGCCTGAGCCATGCCAGTTGAACTGTTCACCTTCTGGAGCTGGCTGGGGCTGGGCACTGTGTTGCTCATTCTTGAAGTGTTCGGGGCTGGCGGTTACCTGTTGTGGATCGGCATGGCCGCCGCTGCAGTTGGCGTGACGACGTTTGTCTTGCCGAGTCTGCCGTGGGAAATCCAGCTGGTGCTGTTTGCGCTGTTTTCGATCCTCTGCGCGCTGTACTGGTGGCGACGCCAGCGCACCGCGGTGCGCCGTAGCGATCAACCAAATCTGAATGTGCGGGGCCAGGAGTTGATCGGCAAAGTGTTCGTGGTCAGCGAGGCGATCATCGACGGCCGCGGCAAAATCAAGGTTGCAGATGGCGTCTGGATTGCCCGGGGGCCTGACACACCGGTCGGCGAGCGCGTTCGCGTAACGGAACAACAAGGCGTGATATTCCTGGTGGAGCGTGCTGATTAGTGTGCATGGAACCGGATCGCTAAATGACGATCCAACGCCGTAGTTAACCCCCAGGAGTCACCTAAATCATGCGTCTCAAACTTGCTGTCGCCACCCTGGCCTTGCTGTCCCTTCCTGTTGGTTCAGCGATGGCCGACAGCTTTTGGCGTAACGTCATTTCGTCCGGCGCTACCACTGGCTCGACTTACCTGACCTTCAAGGATCACAAGCTGATCGTCGCTGCGCAGGATGATGCCGGCAGCTTCGTGGCCAGCGATGGCGGCATTCGTGGGCCGTATCTGGAAGCAGCTATGCAGAAAGTCCGCGCCGACAACCCGGGCCTGCAAGCCACGGATATGGAACTGGCGAACGCGATTCTGGCGAAGAACGCCGTGGCTTCCGAGTAACAAAAAATGCCGCTCAAACGAGCGGCATTTTTTTGCCCGGATTTCCGCCTCAACACCTAACCCCTGTGGGAGCGGGCTTGCTCGCGAAGGCGTCGTATCAGCCAACATCAATGTATCTGACACACCGCCTTCGCGAGCAAGCCCGCTCCCACATTTGGACTGTGTGTATCCAGGGAAATCAGCGGTAATCGTCCACCGGCACACAAGCGCAAAACAGATTGCGATCCCCGTAAACGTTATCCACCCGATTCACCGCCGGCCAATACTTGTGCGCCTTGGTGTGCGCATCCGGGGTAATGCCCTGTTCGATGCTGTATGGCCGCTCCCAAACCCCAGTGACATCCGCCAACGTATGCGGCGCGCGTTTTAGCGGATTGTCTTCCGCCGGCCAGTTGCCGTTCTGCACCTCGGTGATTTCCGCACGAATACTCAGCATCGCGCCGATAAACCGGTCCAGCTCAGCCTTGGATTCGCTCTCGGTCGGTTCGACCATCAATGTCCCCGGCACCGGGAAGGACATGGTCGGCGCATGGAAGCCGTAATCCATCAGACGCTTGGCGACGTCCTCTTCGCTGATGCCGGTCTGCGCCTTCAGTGGCCGCAGATCAAGAATGCATTCATGCGCCACCCGCCCGTTGCGCCCGGTATACAACACGGGAAACGCGCCGGATAAATGCTGCGCCAGGTAGTTCGCCGCCAGAATGGCCACTTCGCTGGCGTCCGCCAGTTGCGGGCCCATCATGGCGATGTACATCCAACTGATCGGCAGAATACTTGCGCTGCCCCAGGGCGCTGCGCTGACCGCGCCGTTCTGCGCCAGCGGTCCATCGATCGGCACCACCGGATGATTAGCGACGAACGGTGCGAGATGCGCGCGAATGCCGATCGGCCCCATGCCCGGCCCACCCCCGCCATGGGGGATGCAGAAAGTCTTGTGCAGGTTCATGTGCGATACGTCGGCGCCGATGTCCGCCGGCCGCGCCAGCCCGACCTGCGCGTTAAGGTTGGCGCCGTCCATGTAGACCTGACCGCCGTGCTTGTGGATAACCTCGCAGATTTCGCTGATGCCCTCCTCGTACACGCCGTGGGTCGATGGATAGGTCGCCATCAGGCACGACAACCTGGCACCGGCCTCAGCGGCTTTCGCCTTCAAATCCGCCAGATCAACGTTGCCCGCGTCATCGCACTCGACGATCACCACACGCATCCCGGCCATCTGCGCCGAGGCCGGATTGGTGCCGTGCGCTGACGATGGAATCAGGCAGATATCCCGCGCGCCCTGTTGGCGACTCTCGTGATATTTGCGGATCGCCAGCAGCCCGGCGTACTCACCCTGCGCGCCGGAGTTGGGCTGCATGCAAATCGCATCGAACCCGGTGATCGCGCACAGCCAGCGCTCCAGTTCTTCGATCATCAAGGTGTAACCGACCGCCTGCTCTCGCGGCGCAAACGGATGCAGATTGGCGAACTGCGGCCAGGTGATCGGGATCATCTCGCTGGTGGCATTGAGTTTCATGGTGCAAGAGCCCAGCGGGATCATCGACTGGTTGAGTGCCAGATCCTTGTTCTCCAGTTGCTTGAGGTAACGCAGCATCTCGGTTTCGCTGTGATGAGCGTTGAATACCGGATGACGCAGATAAGGAGTCTTGCGCTGGAGATTGGCGGGAATGCCTGAAACCAGCACTTCAGCGTCAAGATCATCGACAATCAACCCATGATCGGCACCGAGCAGCACATCAAAGAGTTTCGCCACAGTGCTTTCATCACAGGCTTCATCGAGGCTCAGGCCGACTCGACCACGACCGAGAATCCTCAGATTGATCTGCGCGGCTTGGGCACTTTCGATGATCGCGGTTTGCGCACCGCCAACCTCCAGCGTCAGCGTATCGAAAAACTGCTCGTTGACCCGCTTGATGCCATGGCGCTCAAGGCCGGCCGCCAGAATGCAGGTCAGCCGATGCACGCGCTGGGCGATCCGCTTCAAACCTTCCGGCCCGTGATACACCGCGTAGAAACTGGCGATATTGGCCAGCAAAACCTGCGCGGTGCAGATGTTCGAATTGGCCTTCTCGCGGCGGATATGTTGCTCGCGGGTTTGCAGCGCCATACGCAGCGCCACGTTGCCGCGAGCGTCTTTCGACACGCCGATGATCCGCCCCGGAATTGCCCGTTTGTATTCCTCGCGACTGGCAAAAAACGCCGCATGCGGGCCGCCGTAACCCATCGGCACACCAAAACGCTGGGATGAACCGAACACCACATCGGCGCCCAGTTCGCCCGGTGGCGTCAGCAACAGCAAACTCAGTAAATCGGTGGCGACGCAGGCCAGCGCCTGCTGCGCATGCAGATGATCGATCACGGGCCGCAAATCGCGGATCTCGCCATGGCTGTCGGGGTATTGCAACAGCGCGCCGAACACCGGGTGCTGCCTCAAGTTATCCACAGCGTCGACGATCACCTCGAAACCGAAGCCTTCAGCGCGGGTCTGCACCACGGAAATGGTCTGTGGATGGCAGTTCTCGTCGACGAAAAACAGATTGCTCTTCGACTTCGCCACGCGCTTGGCCAACGCCATGGCCTCTGCAGCGGCAGTGGCTTCGTCGAGCAGCGAGGCATTGGCCAGTTCGAGGCCGGTGAGGTCGATGGTCAGTTGCTGGAAATTGAGCAACGCTTCGAGCCGGCCCTGGGCGATTTCCGGTTGATACGGCGTGTACGCGGTGTACCAACCGGGATTTTCCAGCACGTTGCGCAGGATAACGGTCGGCGTGAGGGTGCCGTGGTAGCCCATGCCGATCAGGCTGGTCCAGACCTGATTCTGCTCGGCATACCCGCGCAGTTTCGCCAGTGCGGCTTGCTCGTCCAGCGCTGGCGGCAGATCCAGTGCGCGATTGAGGCGGATGCCCGGCGGCACCGTCTGTTCAATCAGCTCGGCCCGGCTGCCGAGGCCGAGACTGTCGAGCATCGCCTGTTGTTCGGCAGCATCAGGGCCCAAGTGGCGGCGCAGGAAAGCATCGGGATCGCGTAACTGGCTCAGGGACGGCAATTGGGACATGACGGGCTCTCTCTTGGCTGGCGCTCGGCGTCAATGCAACACGGTCAAACCAGCATAGCAGCCCACATCGCCGCCAATTTTCAGAGCAACCCCTTTCCCCTTGTGGGAGCGAGCCTGCTCGCGAATGCGGTGAGTCAGTCAATTCAAATGGTTCTGACAGACCGCATTCGCGAGCAGGCTCGCTCCCACAGGGGAAAATCATCGCCCATGAAAAAGCCCCGACGAGTCGGGGCTTTGGGGGTATTGCTTGAAGCTTACTCGCCGATGGCAGCCTTGTAGGCAGCGGCGTCGAGCAGTTTTTCCAGATCAGTGGTGTTGCTTGGCTTCAGTTTGAAGATCCACGCACCGTATGGGTCGGAGTTCAGCAGTTCCGGCGAGCCGCTCAGCTCTTCATTGACGGCAATGACTTCACCAGCGATTGGCGAGTAGATATCGGAAGCGGCTTTCACCGACTCGACCACACCGGCCTGATCTTGCGCAGCAAACACTTTGCCCGCTTCGGTCAGCTCGACGAACACGACATCACCCAGCGCTTCCTGCGCGTGATCGCTGATGCCCACAGTGACGGTGCCGTCAGCTTCCAGACGTGCCCATTCGTGACTTTCGGCAAAGCGCAGTTCGGCAGGGATATCGCTCATCTTCGGTGTCCTCGAGAAATTGTCAGCGGTCTGCCCGCCGGAAAAGGTTAGATCAAAGTTTTGCCATGGCGTACGAAGGTCGGTTTGACCACTCGCACTGGATACCACTTGCCACGGATTTCCACTTCGGCGCGGTCGGCGGTGGCCATCGGAACACGCGCCAGAGCAATCGATTTGCTTAGCGTAGGAGAGAAACTACCACTGGTGATCTCCCCTTCGCCAACATCGGCGATGCGAACCACCTGATGAGCGCGTAAAACGCCGCGTTCTTCCAGCACCAGACCGACCAGTTTGTGCGCCACACCAGCGGTTTTTTCAGCCTCAAGTGCCGCGCGGCCGATGAACTGACGCGTAGTCGGCTCCCAGGCAATGCTCCAGGCCATGTTCGAAGCCAGCGGCGAAACGTCTTGATGAATGTCCTGACCGTAAAGGTTCATGCCGGCTTCAACCCGCAGCGTATCGCGAGCGCCGAGGCCGATCGGGGAAATGCCGGCCCCTACCAGATCGTTGAAGAAGGCCGGGGCCTGATCCGCCGGCAGGGCGATTTCCAGACCGTCTTCACCGGTGTAACCGGTACGGGCAATGAACCAGTCGCCGTCGACGTAGGCTTCGAAAGGTTTGAGGTGCTGGATCAGCGTGGCGCGGGACTGGGTCACCAGTTCGGCAATCTTGTGCCGGGCCTGCGGACCCTGGATGGCGAGCATCGCCAGCTCCGAGCGCTCGTGCAATCGCACCTCGAAACCGCCGAGCTGTGCCTGCATCCAGGCCAGATCCTGATCGCGGGTGGAGGCGTTGACCACCAGGCGATAACCGTCGTCGAGGCGGTAGACGATCATGTCGTCGACGATGCCGCCGCGCTCGTTGAGCATGGTGCTGTACAGAGCACGGCCGGGGCGGTGCAGGCGTTCGACGTCGTTGGCCAGCAAATGCTGGAGCCAGGCTTTGGCCTGAGGGCCATCAACGTCGATAACGGTCATATGGGAAACATCGAACACCCCGCAATCGCGGCGCACTTCGTGGTGCTCCTCGACCTGCGAGCCGTAATGCAGTGGCATGTCCCAACCGCCAAAATCGACCATCTTCGCGCCAAGGGCGAGATGCAGGTCATACAGAGGCGTACGCTGTCCCATGGGTTTCTCCTTCCGGGCGTGGCGAAGGTGCGGACAGCCGCTGTACAGCGTGAAAGCCCTGTAATAGAAGGCTTTCAGCCAATCTCAGCGAACAGATCTGTCAGACGAACCGCACCGAATGCCGCGCATTGTAGCCGCATGATTCAGGACTGACGACTAAGTGTTTCTGTGCGCGGAACGACGGATCAGGCCAATGACCGGCAATAGCCCGACCAATACCAGCGTCAATGCCGGCAGCGAAGCCCTTGCCCACTCACCTTCGCTGGTCATTTCAAAGATGCGCACGGCCAGCGTGTCCCAGCCAAACGGGCGCATCAGCAGTGTCGCGGGCATTTCCTTGAGCACATCGACGAACACCAGCAACGCCGCGCTCAAGGTGCCGGGCAGCAACAGCGGAAGATACACTTTGAAAAACAGTCGCGGCCCACTGACACCCAGGCTACGTGCTGCTTCGGGCAAAGAGGGCCGTATACGCGCCAGACTGTTTTCCAGCGGGCCATAAGCGACGGCGATAAAGCGCACCAGATACGCCATCAGCAATGCCGCCAGACTGCCGAGCAGCAGCGGCTTGCCTGCGCCCCCGAGCCAGCCGGAGAGCGGGATGACCAGCTCGCGATCCAGATAACTGAACGCCAACATGATCGACACTGCCAGCACCGAGCCGGGCAAGGCGTAGCCAAGGTTGGCCAGACTGACGCCCGAGCGGATCGCCCGGGTCGGCGCCAACCGTCGGGCGAATGCCAGCAGCAACGCGACGCTGACGGTGATCAACGCCACCATTGCGCCCAGGTACAGCGTGTGGAGGATCAGCCCGGCGTAACGCTCATCCAGATCAAAGCGCCCGCGCTGCCAGAACCAGACGATCAGTTGCAGCAGCGGAATGACGAAGGCGCAGGCGAACACCAATCCGCACCAGCTCATTGCCGCGAACGCCTTGAGCCCGCGCAGGTGATACAGCGCCTTGACCCGCGGCCGCTCGTTGCTTGCCCGATTGGCGCCACGGGCGCGGCGCTCGCCGTAGAGCACCAGCATCACCACCAGCAGCAACAGGCTGGCCAGTTGCGCGGCGCTCGACAGGCTGAAAAAGCCGTACCAGGTCTTGTAGATCGCCGTGGTGAAGGTGTCGAAGTTGAACACCGAGACCGCACCGAAATCCGCGAGGGTTTCCATCAGCGCCAGCGCTACACCGGCCCCGATCGCCGGCCGCGCCATCGGCAACGCCACGCGCCAGAACGCTTGCCACGGTGACTGGCCGAGCACCCGCGCGGCTTCCATCAGGCCTTTGCCCTGAGCAAGAAATGCAGTGCGCGCCAGCAGGTAGACGTAGGGATAGAAAACCAGCACCAGTACCACAATCACCCCACCGGTGGAGCGCACGCGCGGCAGGCGCAGGCCGGTGCCAAACCATTCACGCAGCAGGGTTTGCACCGGGCCGGCGAAATCCAGCAGGCCGACGAAGACAAACGCCAGCACGTAAGCGGGGATGGCGAACGGCAGCATCAGCGCCCAGTCGAGCCAGCGCCGGCCGGGGAATTCGCAGAGGCTGGTGAGCCAGGCGAGGCTGACACCGAGCAGCGTCACACCGATGCCGACGCCGAGTACCAGCGTCAGAGTGTTGCCCAATAGGCGCGGCATCTGGGTTTCCCACAGGTGCGACCAGATCTGTTGATCGATGGTCTGCCATGAGAGCAGCAGAACGCTCAGGGGCAACAGCACCAGCGCGGCGATGGCGAAGACGATGGGGTACCAGCGGCGTTGGGCGGGGTGGGCCACTTTTGGGTCTCTGGGGGGACTAAATGACGCTCTGCGTCACGGTTTCAGCGAATCGACGCGGAGCGTCGAGGGATGCATTCCCACGCGGAGCGTGGGAACGATCAAAACACTCAGAAAAGCCTCAGTTCCAACCCGCCCGATCCATCATCCGGATCGCTTCAGCCTGACGCTTGCCCGCCACTTCCACCGGCAAGGTGTCGGCAATGAACTTGCCCCACGCCGCCACTTCTTCCGAAGGCGCCACCGCCGGGTTGGCCGGGAATTCCTGGTTCACGTCAGCAAAAATCTTCTGCGCCTCAGGCGTGGTCATCCACTCGACCAAGGCCTTGGCCGCTTCCGGGTGTGGTGCATGTTGGGTCAGGCCGATGCCCGACAGGTTGACGTGTACGCCGCGATCGGCCTGATTCGGCCAGAACAGTTTCACCGGCAGATCCGGCTTCTGCTTGTGCAGGCGACCGTAGTAGTACGTGTTGACGATGCCGACGTCGCATTGCCCGGCGTTGATCGCTTCCAGCACCGCGACGTCGTCGGAGAATACGTCGGTGGACAGGTTGTTGACCCAGCCTTTGAGGATCTTTTCGGTCTTCTCGGCGCCATGCACTTCAATCATGGTCGCGGTCAGCGACTGGTTATAGACCTTCTTCGCCGTGCGCAGGCACAGACGCCCTTCCCAGTTCTTGTCGGCCAGCGCTTCGTAGGTGGTCAACTCGCCCGGCTTCACCCGGTCTGTGGAATAGGCGATGGTCCGCGCGCGCAGGCTCAAGCCAGTCCAGGCGTGAGTGGACGAGCGGTATTGCGCAGGAATATTGGTATCGATGGTTTTCGAGGTGAACGGCTGAAGAATGCCCATCTGCTCGGCCTGCCAGAGGTTGCCGGCATCGACGGTCAGCAGCAGGTCGGCCGTGGCGTTTTCGCCTTCGGCCTTGATGCGCTGCATCAGCGGCGCTTCCTTGTCGGTGATGAACTTGATCTTCACCCCGGTTTTCGCGGTGTAGGCATCGAATACCGGTTTGATCAGTTCATCGATACGCGACGAGTAAACCACCACCTCATCGGCGGCCTGGGCAGTGGTGCTGCCGATCAGGGTCAAGGCCAGTGCGGTCAGAAGACGCTTGGGTGCCAACATGGGAGTGGTCTCTCGGTCGGGAAATGTAGGCCAAATGATAAGGACTCACATTTACCACCTCAATCGAACTCTTTTTGAAGGAGTTACCAGATGTTGCACAGCCTGAAATTTGTGGTGGCTGTTCTGGCCCCTTCGCGAGCAGGCTCGCTCCCACATTGGAATGCATTTCAAATGTGGGAGCGAGCCTGCTCGCGAAGAGGGCATCAGCCTTAATGAAGATGTCAGGCTTTGGCGAGAGCCGGAAGATCACCCGTCAACCCGAGGGCCTCCCGCACAAACAAAGCCTTCGCCTCCGGCATCTGCTCCACCAGCTTCAAACCGGCATTGCGCAACCAGCGCACCGGCAACGGGTTAGCCTGGAACAAACGCTCGAAGCCCTCCATCGCGGCCATCAACGCCAGATTGTGCGGCATGCGTCGACGCTCGTACCGACTCAGCACTTTCACATCCGCCAGCCGCTCGCCGCGTTCAGCGGCTTGCAGCAACACTTCAGCCAACACGGCGGCATCAAGGAAACCAAGGTTCACGCCCTGCCCGGCCAGTGGGTGAATGGTGTGCGCGGCATCGCCAATCAGCGCCAAACCCTCGGCGACATAACGCTTGGCGTGGCGCTGACGCAGCGGCACGCACAGGCGCGGATCAGCACTAATTACTTCGCCGAGGCGACCCTCAAAGGCACGCTCCAGCTCGCGGCAGAAGTCCGCCTCATCCAGCTTCATCAAACGCTCGGCTTCGCTCGGGGTGGTCGACCAGACGATCGAACACCAGTCCTGCTGCCCGTCACGCTCCAGCGGCAAAAACGCCAACGGCCCGTGATCGGTAAAGCGCTGCCATGCGGTCGACTGGTGCGGCTTGCTGCTGCGCACGCTGGTGACGATGGCGTGATGCAGGTAATCCCACTCACGGGTCGCCACGCCGGTCAGGCGACGCACTGCCGAGTTGGCGCCATCCGCCGCGATCACCAGCGGCGCGCGCAATTGGCGACCATCGGCCAGGGTCAGCAGCCAGTCGTCACCGGAACGGCGCATCTGCTCCAGTCGCGCGTTGGCCAGCATGCCCAGATCGCAATCATGCAAACGTTCGAGTAAGGCATCCTGCACCACGCGGTTTTCGACGATATGGCCGAGGACTTCGGCATGCACACTGCCCGCCGAGAAGTGAATCTGCCCGGTGCCGCTGCCGTCCCAGACGTGCATATCGGTGTAAGGACTGCTGCGCCGCTGGGCGATGCCGTCCCACACGCCGAGGCGTTCGAGAATTCGTTGGCTGGCGGCCGACAGCGCACTGACACGCGGCTCAAACGGCGCTTGAGCATCGAACGGTTTGACGCTCAGCGGGCTGCCGTCGAGCAGCAGGACTTCCAGCCCGCTGTCCTGCAACGCCAGCGCCAGGGCGCTGCCGACCATTCCGGCTCCGACAATCAGCAGATCTGCGCGCATTTCCATGCTTTAAGCCTGTCTCGCTTGCGGCTTGAGCCGCACGTAAAGGGTTTTACCGACCCGCGCGACAAGGTTGCCGGCGCCGTCATGAATGTCGACCTGCAACTGCGGCAGGTATTTCTCGCCAGTGGCGGTCTGCCGGCGGACCTCGGCGAGCAAAGTCTCGTCGATGCTGAACCGGGCGAACACCGGGCCTTTGCCCGGCGCAATGAAATCGATGTCGGCGGCTTTGTCCCACACAATGTACTTCGAGCCGAGGTTCTCCATGAGCATCAGCATGAAGAACGGATCGACCATCGAGTACAGACTGCCACCGAACTGCGTGCCAACGTAATTGCGGTTGTACCAGCCCAGTCCCATCGACACCTGAACATCGCGAAAGTCGTCGCTGATGTGCCGCACCCGAACACCGGCGCCGAGGTACGGCGGGTAGAACGTCATCACCCAGCGCATCAACCGCGCCTTGCCGAACGAACGGATCAGCCAGTTACGCATCCGGGCGCGTTCCCAGGCCCATGGCCTGACGGGCAAACCAGCGCTTGGCCGGTGGCAGCAGATCAAGACCGAGCAGGCCGATGTTGCGCCCCAGCGAAACCAGCGGCTGGGTGCTGCCGAACAGGCGCGTCACCTGATCGGAGAAGCCCACGGTGAGGTCTTGATCAAGGCGCTGACGCTCGCGATAAGCCTGCAACGTGGCAAAGTCGCCCAGCGGCTTGTCGCTGGCGAGCAGCGCAGCGGCGAGGGCATCGGCATCGCGCAGGGACAGGTTGAACCCCTGCCCGGCAATCGGGTGCAGGCTGTGCGCCGCGTTGCCGAGCACGGCCAGATGCGAACGCACCTGTTCTTCGGCTTCGACCAGCGTCAACGGATACAGATGTCGCGCACCGACCTGTTTCAGCGTGCCGAGACGGTAACCGAACACGCCCTGCAATTCGCTGAGGAAATCGCGCTCACTCAAGTCGGCCAGACGCTGCGCGTCCATGCCCAAACGGGTCCAGACCAGCGCGCAACGGTTTTCCGGCAGCGGCAGCAGGGCCATCGGGCCTTCGTCGGTGAAGCGCTCGAAAGCCATGCCGTTGTGCGCTTCGCTCGGGGTGATATTGGCGATCAGCGCGCTCTGGTTGTACGGACGCTTGCGCACGTTGATGCCCAACTGCTCGCGCAGCCCCGAACGGCCACCATCGGCGAGCACCGCAAGGTCGCATTCAATCGTGGCTTCGTCATTAAGCGTCAGGCGGTAGCCGTCGGGCAGTGGCTCCATACGCGTGACTTCTGCCGGGCACCGCCAACTGATCACGTCTTTGTCGATGTGCTGCCACAGGCACTGGCCGAGCCAGGCGTTTTCCACCACGTAACCCAGTGCCGGCACGCCCTCTTCCATCGCCGACAAACGCGCGGTGGAGAAGCGGCCACGGTCAGACACATGAATCTGTTTGATCGGCTCGGCACGGCGGGAGATTTCCTGCCACACGCCCAGCCGTTGGTAGATCTGTCGCGAGCCAAAGGACAGCGCCGACGAGCGAGCGTCATAGCTCGGCTGCCAACTGTCGCCGGGGGCGAACGGTTCGATCAGGACGATTTTCCAGCCACGGGCCTTGGCCCCGGCCTGCAGGGCCAACGCCAAACTCGCGCCAACCAGACCGCCACCGATGATTGCCAGATTGACTCGACTCATGCTGCGTGTGTCCGTGCTTGCGCCATCAGCGCCTCGATGTCAGCGACGGTTTTCGGTACGCCGGTGGTGAGGATTTCACAGCCGGTCTTGGTCACTACCACGTCGTCCTCGATGCGCACGCCAATGCCGCGCCATTTTTTCGCTACGTTCTGATTGTCCGGGGCAATGTAGATGCCCGGCTCCACGGTCAGCGCCATGCCGACTTCGAGCACACGCCATTCGCCGCCGACCTTGTACTCGCCGACGTCGTGTACATCCATGCCCAGCCAGTGGCCGGCGCGGTGCATGTAAAAGGCTTTATAAGCCTCAGTCGCGATCAATTCGTCGACGTCGCCCTGCAACAGACCCAGCTTCACCAAACCTGCGGTGATGACTCGAACCGTGGCTTCGTGCGCCTGATTCCAGTGCTTGTTCGGGGCGATTTCAGCAAACGCGGCTTCCTGCGAGGCGAGTACCAATTCGTAAATCGCTTTCTGCTCGGGTGAAAACTTGCCGTTGACCGGCCAGGTGCGAGTGATGTCGCTGGCGTAGCAGTCGATCTCACAGCCAGCATCGATCAGCACCAGATCACCGTCCTTGAGCAACGCGTCATTCTGCTGGTAATGCAGGATGCAGCTGTTGCGCCCGGCAGCGACGATCGAGCCGTAGGCCGGCATTTTCGCGCCGCCCTTGCGGAACTCATAGTCGAGCTCCGCTTCCAGACTGTATTCGTAGAGTCCGGCGCGACTGGCCTGCATCGCGCGAATATGGGCCTGGGCCGAGATCCGTGCGGCTTCGCGCATCACCTTCACTTCTGCCGCCGATTTATACAGGCGCATGTCGTGCAGCAGATGATCCAAAGCAACGAATTCATTCGGCGGCTGGGCGCCGAGGTGCGCCTTGGAGCGGATCACGTTGATCCAGTCCATCAGGTGCCGATCGAATTCCGGGTTACTGCCCATCGCCGAATACACCCGGTCGCGGCCTTCGATCAGGCCCGGGAGGATGTCGTCGATGTCGGTGATGGGGAAGGCGTCGTCGGCGCCGAAGTCGCGGATCGCGCCTTCCTGGCCGGCACGCAAGCCGTCCCACAATTCGCGTTCGGCATTGCGTTCACGGCAGAACAGCACGTATTCGCCATGCTCGCGGCCGGGCATCAAGACGATGACGGCTTGCGGCTCGGGGAATCCGGAAAGGTACTGAAAATCGCTGTCCTGACGGTAGACGTGCTCGACGTCGCGGTTGCGGATGGCAACCGCGGCGGCGGGCAGGATCGCGATGCTGTTGGGTTCCATCTGCGCCATCAGGGCCTTGCGGCGACGGCTGTATTCCGCTTTCGGGATATGGGTCATGGGCAGATGGCTTTCCCTGGGTCGCGATTAATGCAGCGACGGCTTGGCGGCTGGCGGCACGTCGGCTTTCTTGGTTTCCGAGAACAGCAGCAGCGGCGCGACGCGCAGGTATTCCATGACTTCCATGTAGTCGGTTTCGCCGTCTTCGGATTCTTCCAGGGCATCTTGCACCTGAGAAATGGCGGCCAGATCCTGCAACACTTCGGTGGCTTCAGTGCTGAGCATGCTGCTGTCACGGCAGTTCAGGCCGAACCCGCTGAGGAAGCCCTGGCACCATTGGCCCAACGCAGCAGCGCGTTCGGTCAGTGGCGCGTCATCGGTCGGCAGCAGCAGAACGACGGTGACGTCGTCACCGGTCAGCTCGCCTTTGACCATCTCTTGCAGGCCGATCAGGGCGTTGCGGACGTTGTCCTGGATGTCGCCTTCGAGCAGTTCGGCGGCGTCGATCAACCAGCCTTCGTTATCGAAGCCGGCACCGGCGCAACTGCGTCCGAGCAACTGGCCATGCAGTTCGGCAGGCGAGACGTTGTGGCCGCTGGAAGTCAGCAGGGTGGCAAAGGCTTGGTACGGGGAATTCGCAATGGTCATGGGCAGCTAGGCGCCAGACGGCGCTATGTCTAGAATGAAGGCCTTGTATCCTACATCGACAGACTCGCCAAGACTATTAAAGGCTGTCCGCCAGCTAACCCATCAGACAGTGAACCCAATGGAAGACAACGACCTGCAAGCGCTGATGGCCAGACTCGAACTGCTGATTGGTCGAGTCGAGCAACTAAAGAGTCAAAACGCACTCTTACTAGCTCAGGAAAAGACCTGGCGCGAGGAACGCGCGCACCTCATTGAAAAAAACGAAATCGCCCGGCGTAAGGTCGAATCGATGATTTCGCGCCTCAAGGCCCTGGAGCAAGACTCATGAGTTCAAGCAATAGCGTTACCGTGCAGATCCTCGACAAAGAATATTCGATCATCTGCCCGCAGGAAGAACGCAGCAATCTGGTCAGTGCCGCGCGCTACCTGGACGGCAAGATGCGCGAGATCCGCAGCAGCGGCAAAGTCATCGGCGCCGACCGGATTGCCGTAATGGCCGCGCTGAACATCACCCACGACCTCTTGCACAAAGAAGAGCGCCCGGACGTCCAGGCCAGCGGCTCGACCCGTGAACAGGTGCGCGACTTGCTCGATCGTGTCGATCTGGTCCTCGCCGACGATCCGGACATCAGCAAGGGCTGATTCGCCAGGTCGCTTGAGGTATACTCGCGGCACTCCCTGGGGTGCTTGCCAGTTGACGATGTCCCTGAGCCGATTCGCACTACCCTGGAAGTTGCACGTTGGGCTGGTGTGCATGTCCGCCAGACGGAAAGCCTTAAAGTCTACTGCATCTTCCACCTTGAACTTTCGGGTTCAAGGGCTAAGTTGACAGCGGTTCATCCGGGGAGCCTGATTCGAATCCGATGGCGGTGAAAACCGCCATCGGATTTTTTATGCGTACGTTTTTGCACCCATCCTGCCGAAGCCGAACCATGACCGAACCCGCGCTGCTACCCCGCCCGCAACTCCGCCGCCTGCTGCGCAAGGCGCGCCGTTCACTGACTCCCGGTGAGCAACGCCAGGCCGCCAAAGGGCTGTTCCGGCAATTGGCGCAAGACCCGCACTTTCGCCGGGCAAAACATATTTCCCTGTACCTGCCCACCGACGGTGAAATCGATCCGCGCCTGCTGCTGCGTGAAGCGCAGCGCCGAGGCAAGGCCACGTACCTGCCGGTGCTGAGCGCCTGGCCGCGAACCAAAATGGTCTTTCAGCGCCTTCGTCCCGGCGAAAAACTCAAACCCAACCGTTTTCGCATTCTTGAGCCGCGCGCCAGTCTGGCCCGCCAGCGCAAGATCTGGACGCTGGATCTGGTGTTGTTGCCGTTGGTGGGTTTTGACGACGTCGGCGGACGGCTGGGGATGGGCGGTGGATTCTATGATCGCAGCCTGGCGTATCTGGCGCGGCGCAAGAACTGGCGCAAGCCGACGCTATTGGGTCTTGCCCATGAATGTCAGAAGGTCGAACGCTTGGCGCAGGCGAGCTGGGATGTACCGTTACAAGGCACGGTCACTGACAAGGCCTGGTATTTCGCGGGATAGACGCCGCGCAGATCAGCGGCGTCGAAAAGGCAGTTTCAGCGCTTGAAGGCTGTCGACTGTTGAACCTGTTGCGCCACTTCAATCGGTGCGTCGGTCTTGTTGGACCACAGGCTTTGCGCATAACCCGTGGTCACGACGCCAAGGCCAAACAAAATAACCAAAGTCCATAGCAAATCCGGTTTGCGTTTCATCGATTGCCCCCCTCAAGGCACATCATCACGATGACAGCAGCGGTTTCCGTTCGTAGGCCGTGCAGCAGCGTCAAGCTTTAAAGGCCGGCATTTTGCGACAACGTGAACCTGCGCGCAAACGCTGACGTCAACCGACTGTCGGTTTGTCATAAAATTGCCCGACAACTTGCCCAAAGAACGTTTCAGGAGCAAAAACCATGGCCTATTGGCTGATGAAATCCGAGCCCGACGAACTCTCGATCAAAGGCTTGGAGAAACTCGGCAGAGCGCGCTGGGACGGGGTTCGCAACTATCAGGCGCGCAACTTCCTGCGAGCGATGGCGGTCGGGGATGAGTTATTTTTCTACCATTCCAGCTGCCCGGAGCCGGGAATTGCCGGGATTGGAAAAATAATCGAAGCGGCGTACCCGGATCCCACCGCACTGGATCCAGAAAGCCACTACTTCGATCCGAAGGCCACTGCTGAGAAAAACGCCTGGAGTGCGATCGATGTTGCGCATGTCGAGACGTTTGCCCGGGTATTGAAGCTGGACTACCTGAAACAGCAGACCGCACTGGCCGAGATGCCGCTGGTGCAAAAAGGCAGCCGCCTTTCAGTCATGCCCGTGACAGCCGAACAGTGGGCCGTCGTGCTCGGATTGCGCTGAGAACTCCCCGGTCACGATTTTTTACCGGCAAAAGGGGCTAGGCTTGGCGCTCATTTGATTGACATCAAGCGACTCGAACGCTTGAACCGTCAGACTGGACGCCACAGCCGCAGGATGCCCCCCCATGTCGACGCACAGCCGCTCTTCACTTTTATACGCCGGTTCGCTCCTGGTGTTACTCGCCGCCGCTGGCGGATTGGGTTACTGGATGTCGATCAGCAGCCGTCTGGTCGAAGGGCTGTCGATGGGCAACGGACGCCTTGAAGCCACCGAAGTGCAGATCGCCAGCAAAACACCCGGGCGCCTCGCCGAGGTGCTGGTCGATGAAGGCGACAAGGTCAGCAAAGGGCAACTGCTGGCGCGCATGGACACCCGCACCCTTGAAGCCCAGCGCAACCAGGCCGAAGCCGAAGTCTTGCGCACCCGGGAAAATCTCAATGCCGCCCAGGCCAATGTGCAATTGCGCCAGAGTGAACTATTGCTGGCCCAGCAGGAACTGGGCCGCTCGCAATCGCTGTTCAAGCACGGCTTCGTCAGCGCCCAGGTGATCGATCAATTGCAGTCACGTATCGGCACCGGTAACGCGGCCGTGGCGGCCGCCCGGGCACAAGTGTCCGCCGTCAGCGCGGCGATCGGCGCGGCACAGGCGCAGGTGGCGCAGCTGACCAGCGAAATCGACGACAGCCTGTTGCGCGCACCCATCGATGGCGTGATCCAGTTGCGCATGGCCGAACCCGGCGAAGTGCTGGGTGCCGGTGGCCGGGTATTGCTGTTGATCGACCCCAATGACCAGTACATGAACCTCTATCTGTCAGCCTCGGTGGCCGGGCGTCTGGCGGTAGGCGACGAGGCGCGAGTCCTGCTTGATGCTTTGCCCGATAAACCGCTGCCGGCAAAAATCAGCTTCGTCGCGGCCAAATCGCAGTTCACCCCCAAAGAGGTCGAGACCCGCGACGAGCGGCAAAAACTGGTGTTCCGCGTCAAGCTGCGCCTGCTGCAACCCAGCGCCGTACCACAAGCCAAGCCCGGCATGCCGGGGGCCGGTTATGTGCGGATTGCGCCTGTCGAATGGCCGGCCAATCTGCAATGAGCAGCCTCGCGGTTCAGGCGAAGGGTATCGCGCACCGCTACGGCAAGCAGCAAGCGCTGAGCGAGATCGCTTTCAGCCTGCCCGCCGGCACCCGCTGCGGGCTGATTGGCCCCGATGGCGCGGGCAAGTCCAGCCTGCTGGGGTTGATTGCCGGCGTGAAGACCCTGCAGCAAGGGCAACTGGACGTGCTGGGTGGCGCGATCCAGGATCGCCGTCATCGCGACACACTCTATGCGCGCATCGCCTTCATGCCACAGGGACTGGGCGGCAACCTGTACCCCGAACTGTCGATCCGCGAGAACATCCAGTTCTTTTCGACGCTGTTCGGCCTGTCAAAGGCTGAAAGCGAGCAACGGATGCACAACCTGCTGCTCGCCACGGATCTGCTGAAGTTCGCCGAGCGCCCCGCCGGCAAGTTGTCCGGCGGCATGAAGCAGAAACTGGGGCTGTGCTGCGCGCTGATCCATGAACCGGATCTGCTGATCCTCGATGAACCGACCACCGGCGTCGACCCGCTCTCGCGCCGCCGCTTCTGGGAGTTGATCGACGACGTGCGGCGCCAGCGCCCGCAACTGACGCTGCTGGTTGCCACGGCGTATATGGAGGAAGCCGAACAGTTCGAGCATTGCTTGATGCTCGACACCGGCAAGTTGATTGCCAGCGGCCTGAGCCGCGAGCTGGCGGCCATCACCCCCAGCGGCAAACTCGATGACGCCTTCACCCATTTCCAGGGGGACAGTCTTCACAACGCTCAACCGCTGGTGATTCCACCCCGCACCGGCAACAGCAGCGACATTGCCATCGAAGCCCACGACCTGACGCTGCGCTTCGGCGATTTCACCGCAGTGGATCACGTCAGTTTTGCCATCGGGCGCGGCGAGATTTTCGGCTTTCTCGGTTCCAACGGCTGCGGCAAAACCACCACCATGAAAGTCCTGACCGGGCTGATGCCAGCCAGCGAAGGCAGTGCGACGCTGCTGGGTAACCCGGTAAACGCCAAGGATCTGGCCACGCGCAAGCGGGTCGGTTTCATGTCGCAGAGTTTTTCGCTGTATGGCGAACTCAGTGTGCGGCAGAACCTTGAGCTGCACGCCCGACTGTTCGACTTACCCAAGGCCGAAAGCGCGCACCGGATCGATGCATTGATCCAGCGCTTCAACCTGCTCAGCGTCGCCGCTCAGCCTTCCGGTGCCCTGCCTCTCGGGCTGCGCCAACGCCTGTCGCTGGCAGTGGCGGTCTTGCATCGCCCGGAGGTGCTGATCCTTGATGAGCCGACTTCCGGCGTCGACCCGGCAGCCCGCGATGACTTCTGGCGGCTGTTGATCGAACTGTCCCGCGAACAAGGCGTGACGATTTTCCTCTCCACGCATTTCATGAACGAGGCCCAGCGCTGCGATCGCATCTCGCTGATGCACGCCGGCAAAGTGTTGGCGTGCGATACACCGGCGACGCTGCAACGCCAGTTCGCCGGAGAGACGCTGGAAGCGGCTTTCGTGACATGCCTGGAACAGGCTCAGGGCACTCAACAGGCAACTGCTGTGGCCGAGCCGCAGATGGCATCGCCGACTGCACCGACAACACCGGTGCCCCGTCACGGTTTCAGCCTCGGTCGCCTGTTGGCCGTGGCCAGTCGCGAAGGCAAGGAGCTGTTGCGCGACAAAGTGCGCATGGCGTTTGCCTTGGCCGGGGCGATTTTCATGATGGTGATTTTCGGCTACGGGATTTCCCTGGATGTGGAAAACCTCGCGTTCGCCGTGTACGACCAGGATCAGACGCCGCAGAGCCGGGCTTATCTGGAGGCCTTTCGCGGCTCGCGATACTTCGACGAACAGCCGGCCATTAATGACGCACAGGAACTGCACCGGCGCCTGCAGCGCTCGGAAATCAAACTGGCGCTGGAAATTCCCCCCGGATTCGGCCGCGATCTGTACGCCGGGCGCCAACCCGCCGTGGCGGCGTGGCTCGATGGCGGCATGCCGTTTCGCGCCGAAACCAGTCGCAACTATGTTGAAGCCGTCCATTTGGCCAATCTTCAACAGTTGGCCGAGCAGAGCAGCCCTGCACTGGCCCCCCCGGCGGCCGCCAGCCTGGAAACCCGTTTTCGCTACAACCAGGATGTCGTCAGCGTTAACGCCATCGGTCCTGGGGTCATGGCACTGATCCTCGCCTTCATTCCGGCGATGCTCACGGCGCTCGGCATCGTGCGCGAAAAGGAATTGGGCTCGATCACCAACTTCTACGCCACGCCCCTGACCCGCCTGGAGTTTCTGCTGGGTAAGCAGGCGCCTTACCTGCTGGTCAGTCTGATCAACCTTGCGCTGCTGGTGGCGATGAACCGCTGGCTGTTCGGCGTACCGTTCAAGGGCAGCCTGCTGACGCTGGCGTTCGGCGGTACGCTGTATGTGTTGGCGACCACCAGCATGGGCTTGCTGATCTCGGCCTTCACTCGTACGCAAATCGCCGCGATCCTCGGCACGATGATCATCACCAGCCTGCCAACCATCCAGTTCTCCGGACTGATCGTGCCGCGCTCCTCTTTGGAAGGCGCCGCAGCGGTGATGGGCATGCTGTTTCCGGCGGGGCACTTCCTCGACATTGCCGTAGGCACGTTCACCAAAGCGCTGGACGTGCGGCAGCTGTGGCCGCAGTGCCTGGCGCTGTTCGGGTTCTTTGTCGGGTTCACCGGGTTGAGCCTGGTCATGCTGAAAAAGCAGGAGGCCTGATGCACAAGTTCGCGCACATCCTGCGCCTGGGACTCAAGGAACTGACCAGCCTGCGCCATGACAGCGTGTTGCTGCTGTTCCTGTTCTACGCCTTCACCGTGGCGATCTATATGCCCGCCGCCGGCTCGGTGATCGGCGTGCACAACGCCAGCGTGGCGATCGTCGACGAAGACCACAGCGCCCTCTCCCGCCAGTTGGCCCAGGCCCTGCAACCGCCGGAGTTTCAGACGCCGGTGCTGTTGCCTTATGCGCAACTCGATCAGGTCATGGACAACGGCCAGTACACCTTCGTCATCAACATCCCGGCACGCTTTCAAACCGACCTGCTCGCTGCGCGGCAACCGGCTATTCAAGTCAACGTCGATGCCACGGCCATGAGCCAGGCGTTCATGGGGGCCGGCTATATCGGCCGGATCTTCCAACGTGAACTGCAGGACTATGCCGGCCAGGGCGATCCCGCGGCCAAAGCGCCCGTGCAACTGACTACCCGCGCCCTGTTCAACACCAATCTGGAGGGAGGCTGGTTTCTGGCGGTGATTCAGATCGTCAACAACATCACCATTCTGGCGATCATCCTCACTGGCACGGCCCTGCTGCGCGAACGCGAACACGGCACCCTCGACCATTTGCTGGTGCTGCCACTGACGGCGCTGGAAATCATGCTGGCGAAAATCTGGAGCAACCTGCTGGTGGTGGTGCTGTGCACCTGGCTGTCGCTGGAAGTGGTGGTCAAAGGCGCACTCGGGGTGCCACTGTCTGGCTCGATGAGCCTGTTTTTGCTGGTGACTGCGGTTTATCTGTTTGCCAGTACCGCGCTGGGGATTTTTCTGGCGACGCTGGCGCGCTCGACACCACAGTTCGGCCTGCTGGCGATCCCGGTGATCATCCCGATGCTGCTGCTGTCCGGCGGCAGCACGCCATTGGACAGCATGCCGCAGTGGCTGCAGTGGGTCATGCAGGGCTCGCCCTCCACGCACTTCGTCAGCCTCAGCGCCGCGATTCTGTTTCGCGACGCCGGGCTGAGCGTGGTCTGGCCGGACTTGCTGGCGCTGACGGCCATCGGCCTGCTGTTCTTTATCATCGCGCTGGCGCGCTTTCGCAAAAGCCTGGCGTCCTGAACAGCAACAAGCGTGCTTACTGAATGATCAGGTTGTTGAACAACAGATCTTCAACCACCGGCTTGCCGGTCTCGTCATTCATCACTTGCTGGGTCTGCTTCA
Source organism: Pseudomonas sp. Irchel 3E19 (assembly GCF_900187585.1). Lineage (NCBI taxonomy): Bacteria > Pseudomonadati > Pseudomonadota > Gammaproteobacteria > Pseudomonadales > Pseudomonadaceae > Pseudomonas > Pseudomonas sp. Irchel 3E19. Next base: position 34,403 of record NZ_FYDT01000001.1, on the reverse strand, counting down.
AGGCTTCCTGACGCAGCTTTTCCTTGCCCTCGATGCTGCCCATCGCCTCGGTGGTCTGCTGGGTAAACAACGCCACCAGTTGATTGCGGATCAACGGCTCGTTGGCCTTGACCAGTTTGGTCGCCTCATCGCCCGTCACACGCAGCGCCACGTCGGCCTTGTAGACCTTCAGTTTCGGCGTGCCGTCCAACCCGTAATTGCCCACGAACGGCGGGCTCAGGGTGATGTAGTTGACCTTCGGCGCCTCGCCCTCTTTGGCTTCTTCGGCCTGCGCTGCCACAGGCAGAGACAGGGCCAGCAACAACATGATCCACGCTTTCACAATTCGCTCCTTATCCGGTTTGCGGCCTAGCATAACGACCCGCCGCGCAAGCACAAGCTTATGGCTGACTATCAGGGTCGGGCATGCTCGTTGACCCGTTGACTGACACACCTACACTTATCGGCCATCACTCCCAAAGGAATAGCCCTGATGAAAGCCGTGCTGTGCAAAGCCTTCGGCCCTGCCGAATCGCTGGTGCTGGAAGACGTCGCCAGTCCTGTCGCGAAGAAAAACGAAATCTTGCTGGACGTGCACGCCGCCGGGGTCAACTTCCCGGACACGCTGATCATCGAGGGCAAATACCAGTTCAAGCCGCCCTTCCCGTTCTCTCCGGGGGGAGAAGCGTCTGGTGTGGTCAGCGCCGTGGGCGAGAAAGTCAGCCATCTGAAAGTCGGCGACCGGGTCATGGCCCTGACCGGCTGGGGCAGCTTCGCCGAACAAGTCGCAGTGCCGGGCTATAACGTCCTGCCGATTCCGCCATCGATGGACTTCAACACTGCCGCCGCGTTCAGCATGACCTACGGCACCTCGATGCACGCGCTCAAGCAACGCGGCAACCTGCAACCGGGTGAAACCCTGCTGGTGCTCGGTGCCTCCGGCGGTGTCGGTCTGGCAGCCGTGGAAATCGGCAAAGCCATGGGCGCGCGGGTCATCGCCGCTGCCAGCAGCGCGGAAAAACTCGCCGTGGCCAAGGCGGCCGGCGCCGATGAGCTGATCAACTACAGCGAGTCCAGCCTCAAGGACGAAATCAAACGACTCACCGATGGCCAGGGCGCCGACGTGATCTACGATCCGGTTGGTGGCGACCTCTTTGATCAAGCCATCCGCGCCATCGCCTGGAACGGCCGCTTGCTGGTCGTCGGCTTCGCCAGCGGACGTATTCCCGAACTGCCGGTCAACCTCGCCCTGCTCAAAGGCGCAGCAGTGGTCGGCGTGTTCTGGGGCTCCTTCGCCCAGCGTGAACCGCAAGACAATGCAGCGAACTTCCAGCAATTGTTCGGCTGGTTTGCCGAAGGCAAGCTGAAACCGCTGGTGTCGCAGGTGTATCCGCTGAGCAATGCCGCGCAGGCGATCAATGATCTTGGGCAGCGCAAGGCTGTCGGGAAGGTTGTGGTGCAGGTGCGCTGAGTTTTTTGACGACGTTCAATACGCCAGAATCGCTGAGAATCGATTCTGGCGTTTTTTATTCCTACATTTACTGCTTCCCTTCAGTCACAACTTTCCAAGTTGTGGCGGTAACTATCTACCGCAATACCAAAAGAAAACTACGTTAGCTTGAGCACATACAGACACAAGGAGTAACTGTATGAGCAATCAAAGCTGGCGCCCCGGCCAGCCTCTTCCAATAGCCCTCACTGAAGTGAACCCGCATGAAAAACAAACTTATTCCGAGTTTGGCAATGGAGGAGGATATCGAGAAACAGGCACTTTCCGCCCCATTGATAATGCGGACCTCGCCATGGCGAACACTTTCAAACGCATGATGATAAATGCATTACCGACTCAATACGACAAAGTCCGCGACCACCTCGACGCTAAATATAAAAACACATTACAAACTATCGAAACGGACATTAAATCAGAGCTGATAGTTGCTGGGCACTCAAACGAAGGCATCGCAAAAACGATTCAAACGTTAAATCGAGACAAAGCCATCGTCACCCATTTCATCCAGAATAGATATGCACAACTGCTAGCAGTCCAGCAACAAGCCACTAATTTTTCAGGGGGTGAGCCGCTGACGTTAAACCACCAGGAACTTATAAACGTTACAACACGCCGCTTTGCAAAAGATCCAGCTCAATTTGAGAAATCGGCAGCCCACCAATTAAAAACATACGCAAACTCTGTCCAAGCGGCTTATAAGGCTCGACTGCTCACGACTGCTATCCAGATTTTGAACCACAGATCCAACAGCCTCGATGCCAATCTCGTGAGTCTGCAAGCTCAGGAGCGGGCGCGTGTTGCGGCGCAGCAAGAGGCTCAGCGACAAGCACAGATTGCAGCTCAGCAGGAAGCTCAGGCTGCGAGAGCAAAGGCTGAAGCTGAGCATGTGGCGAAAGTCGCGGCGCAGATTGCGCAAGCAAAGGCCGAAGCCGAGCATGCGGCCAAGGTCGCAGCACAGATCGCGCAAGCTGAACGGGATGCTAGAGAAGACGCACTGTGGGAAGCGAGACAAAAGGAAGCCAGGCAACGTAAAGCAGCACAACAAGCCAAGCGGAGAAGAAAACAGATCGTAGCTTCGATCGTTGCCACCGAGTTTGATTCGAAGCTGCGTCAATTCTCTCAGAACCAACCAGAGGGTATCGATGAGAAACTGCGTTGGATAAAAGACCACTATCAAGCGCTCTATGCCGGATACCTCGCAGTGTCCAAAGCGGAAAGAGAGGTCGGTGGCGGCTACAAAACTGCGGGAAGCGAAAAGCGTTGGAGCGTATTGAATAATGCTCAAGACGAAATCAAGGCGTTAACTCGCCAGAAATACAAAATTGATAAAGTACAAATACCCTTGATTGACGGCACAATTACTGCCGTTCGACCACTTGTCGTCACCGCAGACGGCTTGATTTCCGGGTATGAAGACTCACCTTTCTCACTCGCTAAAGCACTCGGTTCCCTGAATGACCTTCGCACAACCCTCACCAGTGGGCCAATCGGCGTCTTTCTAGCTTCAATTTTCTACACTCCGACACTTGGAAACGGCGAGCTACAGCGCAATCCCGTGGTAGTCACGATACCGCTGTCTCAGTTTTACCCAGAGCGTAAATACTCCCCATCTCGAACACCTGTTCTCCTCTACTGGCTGCGGCACCGCGTAGTGGCATCCGCCCGAGAAGGACACACACGACTTTATCTTGAGTCGCCCAAAAACAGCTTTGGCGTGATGGTCAGGCAAGCCCGTTTTGACCCCCAAACAAAACTTTACACGTTCACTACCGAAGGCTTGATCCCGATTACGCTGACCTGGACTCCTGATTCACCGCCAGGTGGTGAATTATTGAACAGCACCGACCTGCCGGCTACCGACCCCGGTATCCGAATTTATCCCGGAGCGAGAGTCACACTAATCGAGGGGCGAGTAGACGAACACCCCTCCTGCGACTTTGACAATCCTGATGATTACATCCTGGAGTTTCCGATAGAGTCGGGGATCGAATCCATCTACATGATGGCCACTCGCGGCGGCCCGCGTTATGAACCGGGTACGGTGGCAGGCACAGGGCAGGTGGTTGGCGAAAATTGGTTGGGTAGCGCGACACAACCAAGTGGCTCGCCGGTTCCTGCACAGATTGCGGATCAGTTGCGTGGTCAGGATTTCAGAAACTTTGATAGATTCAGGGAAAGTTTCTGGAAAGCGGTAGCTGTGGATGGATCGCTACGGCGGCAGTTTGGTAAGGTCGATTTAGAGCAGATGGCCAATGGCGCAGCACCTTATGCGGAGCCTTTGGACACCGTTGGCGGCAGAGAGAAAATTGAAATACACCACAAGCAACGAATCGCTGATGGCGGAGATGTATACGATCTGGAAAACCTGAGTATCCTAACGCCAAAGGCCCATATAGAACTGCATAAAAAAGGCACTCAACAATGAATCTAAAAGACAGGTTAGAGGATTACACAGAGGCAGAATTCTTAACTTTTTTAAAAGGTTTTTTCGAGAATGACAGTGGTCTTTCGGGCGAAGCCTATAGCGAATACTCCTCTAAGCGGATGCGGCATTTTGAGAAAGTAACAGAACATCCAAGGAAACGGCTTGTTTTAACTCGTCCAATAGGGCGCGAAGATAGTCCAGAAGGGGCGCTCGAAGAAATTAAAGAATGGCGCAAAGCAAACGGTAAACCTGGCTTTAAACCAGAGTAATACAATGAAACAGCGTCACAAACTGTGGCGCTGTTTAGTTTCAGATCAAAGCAACTCCCGAATCTCCAAGGGCAAAAAACTCATATATTTACGTGTCGGATTGTCCCGGCAGTTCCTGACAATTGCCGGGACTTTTCTGTTAATCTTCGCAATCATCGCCAAACGCTGTTCATCCGATAATTGATGCCTGGTGAGTGAATTTGAAAGATAGGCCCGCGTATACGCAAATACGCTTGAGTCGACCCAATCGAACTCACTCATATTTCGAAGGTTTTCGTTAACGGCCCGGCATTTAACTGTTTTCAGCCATTGGTTGATGAAGCGGGTGGTCTTCGAGGCGAAAAATCATTGGCGCGACGATTTCCTGCTCTTCAGGTTTATCCCCTTCAACCACCCAAGGTTTGAACCGCCACTGCGCTATCGCGACTCGAACCGCTTCGGCCAAGTCAGGGTGAGTGCTTTCCCGAATTCTGATGTCGCTGACCGAGCCATCCGCCCTGGCGATAAAACTGACCTTCACCTCCCCCGTGATGCCCGCCCGTTGCAGCATTCGAGGATAGACAGGTTTGGGATTGTTTTCCGGGATCAAAAACTTCTCGGAGGCCAGCGTAGAACCTACGAACACCAACAAAAGCCAAGCAAAAAACCAGCGCATGATCCCCCCTTCCTTAGTGATTCGCCCTTCCCGGCAACAGCACAAAGGTTACGGAACAATGGCTTTGAACTGAATGGCGCCGCTTCGCCTTTGGATGCAGGACATTTCCCAAACCGAGACGGAAACCAGTCAAAAGCACTGGGCGAATGTCCAGAGGTAACTTTTCTGACGGACTCTTAGCCACCGCTGGTGTCGGCCACATCACCCGGCAGCAGGTGCTCCTGAACCTTCTGACTGTGCGACTGGATCAGTCGCCCCTTGCCATCGAAACGCAGCACGATGAGCCAGTCATAGACGTTATCCGGCCACTTCTGCTGGCCGGTGAGCGCTGGGCCATCGCCACCGAACGCCGTGATCAGCTTGTTGATGTGACTGTGGTGCCAGGCGATCAGCACCGTTTGCGCCTGATTGCTCCTGCGCAGTGTTTTGACGACTTGCTGGAAGTCGCCATTGTCGTAGGGCTGCTCGATGGGCAAGCGCAGACGCTCGGCCAGCGGGGTCAGGGTCAACCGCGAACGAACACTCTCAGGGCTGTCGCCAGCGGCAATCAGGCGCTGGGGAGTGAGTGTCTGGCCCGCCAGCTTCAACGGGTCGAAATAATCGGCGTAGGCCACGGCACGCTGCTCTCCGCGGGCGTTGAGCTCTCTACCGACATCAGGCTTTTCCGCGTGGCGAATGATCAGCACGGTGACATTGCGCAATCCCTGCCCGGTATTGCTCTGCGCAACACTCAGCGCCATCACTGAAACGGTCAATACGATCGCCACCACCAATCTGGGCACCAACCTGCGAACTTTCAGGGTCATCATTCAACTCTGCGCAATCAGTCTGGACTAGTGGCCGCGAGTCTAAGTCACCCCCTGTTCATAAGTGTTGAAAACGCCCTGTTCTTACAGCTGAGCGACAGGTTCGTAAAAGAACACGCGAATTCCAACATTTTCCGCTATTTGGCCGATGAGAACCGGTGCTATTTTCGGTAACGAAACTGTAACATTCGCATCCGCAGTCAAAACAAGAAATTTGGAGCTCTTGAATGTTTGCTTTCTTTCGTCCTGCCACACATCAGGCTCCATTGCCTGAAGAAAAAATAGACAGCACTTATCGGCGCCTGCGTTGGCAGATCTTCGCCGGTATCTTCTTTGGCTACGCGGGTTACTACCTGCTGCGCAAAAACTTCTCCCTGGCCATGCCGTATCTGATCGACGAGGGATATACCCGCGGTCAGTTGGGCCTGGCAATGTCGGCAATCGCGATCGCTTATGGTTTGTCGAAGTTCTTGATGGGCCTGGTGTCCGATCGATCCAACCCGCGTTACTTCTTGCCGTTCGGCTTGCTGATTTCAGCGGGCGTGATGTTCGTTTTCGGCTTCGCGCCGTGGGCGACGTCCAGCGTGACGATGATGTTCATCCTGCTGTTCATCAACGGCTGGGCTCAGGGCATGGGCTGGCCGCCAAGCGGCCGGACCATGGTGCACTGGTGGTCGCAGAAGGAACGTGGCGGCGTGGTGTCGGTGTGGAACGTGGCGCATAACGTTGGCGGCGGCCTGATCGGCCCGTTGTTCCTGCTCGGTATGGGGCTGTTCAACGATTGGCACGCGGCCTTCTACGTGCCCGCGGCAGTGGCTTTGGGTGTGGCGGCGTTTGCTTTCATCACCATGCGCGACACCCCGCAGTCGGTTGGTCTGCCACCGATCGAGCAATACAAGAATGATTACCCGGAAGGCTACGACGCCAGCCACGAAGACGAATTCAGCGCCAAGGAGATTTTCGTCAAGTACGTGCTGCGCAACAAAATGCTCTGGTACGTCGCCATGGCGAACGTCTTCGTCTACCTGCTGCGTTATGGCGTACTGGACTGGGCTCCGACGTATCTGAAAGAAGCTAAACACTTCACCGTGGACACCACGTCGTGGGCGTACTTCTTCTACGAGTGGGCCGGTATTCCAGGCACGCTGCTGTGCGGCTGGATGTCGGACAAGCTCTTCCGTGGCAACCGTGGCCTGACCGGCATGGTGTTCATGGCGCTTGTCACCGTGGCGACGCTGGTCTACTGGCTCAACCCGCCTGGCAACCCGACCATCGACATGATCGCGCTGTTTTCCATCGGCTTTCTGATCTATGGGCCGGTCATGCTGACCGGCTTGCAGGCGCTGGAACTGGCTCCGAAGAAAGCCGCCGGCACTGCGGCAGGTTTCACCGGTCTGTTTGGTTATCTGGGTGGTTCGGTCGCAGCCAGTGCAGCGATGGGCTACACCGTGGACCATTTCGGTTGGGACGGTGGTTTCGTGCTGCTGGTGGGCGGCTGCATCATGGCAATGGTTTGCCTGGCTCCCACCTTGTGGCACAAGAAAGCCATCAGTCAGAGCCGCGAAGCCATCGCCTGATCGGCTTTTGATTGGCAGCGCTTGAGCCGCGCCTCCAGATTTCGATCTGGCATGGCGTGGCTACGCAGGGCGTGGGCGGTCTGCTCGACATAATCGCGAGTGGTGCCGTAACGCCCGCAGGCGCTTTCGAACACCTGGCTCAGCACATGATCCGGCAGGTTGCCGGCATAGCTGGGCAGGTGTCGCTCCAGAACAAATCCCAACGCCTGCACCTGAGTGCCATCTTCAAGCCGGCAGTTGAGCCAGTGCGGCCGATACGACGGCACCGGCATCTCGCGTTTCCACAGGGCATACAGCGCGCTATCGAGATTGTCTTCCGGTAACCGGTAGGCGAAGCCGCTGCACGAACCGCCACGATCCAGACCAAACACCAGCCCCGGCAATTCCGGCGTACCCCGGTGCTCGTGCGACCACAGGTACAAACCGCGATGGTAGCCATGCACACGTCCACGTACTCGCTCCACCGCCGAGCATTCCGGGCGCCAGATCAACGAACCGTAGGCAAACAGCCACACCGGCCCGCCCTTGTGGCGCGCCATGGTCGATTGCATGGAGGCGAGAAGTTGTTCGTGCGTCAGCTGCGGCCCAAGATCGAGCCGCGGAGGGTAATTCAAATTCAGAAAAGCGTTTTCAATGGCGCTCATGGCGAATAGCGTTCAGCTCCCCGCGGGTAAAGAATTACTTAATAGAACGCACCGCTGTAACAATAAGGCACATATGTTTTAAGGCAATTTAAGTGCCATGGCACAGTTCTTAATTTAATTGCCTGCTGGATATATAACCTACCGATATTTATGCCGTTACATAAATACCGATCGGCTATATAGAGAGTTATAACGAATTCAGGAACGGGGGGCGTAAGCGAATACATCCGCCCGCATTTGATGAGCATCCATCCCCGATTCCACCAGCGCGTCCAGCGTGCCGTAGACCATGGCCGGTGAACCGCTGGCGTAGACATGCAGGGGCTTGAGATCAGGGAAGTCTTCGCAGACCGCCTCGTGCAGCATCCCGCAACGCCCTTCCCAGCCGCATTGGTCGCTGACGACTTTGTGCAGGAACAGATTGGGCAGTTTCAACCATTCGTCCCAGTGTTCGATGTCATAGAAATCTTCGGGACGGCGCACCCCCCAATACAGATGCACCGGGTGTTTGAAGCCGTTGGCACGGCAATGCTCGATCAGGCTGTGAATCTGGCCCATACCGGTGCCGGCGGCGATCAGCACCAGCGGTCCGTCAGGCAATTCGGCAAGGTGGGTGTCGCCGAACGGCAGTTCGACGCGCACCATCGCGTTGCGTTGCAGCTGTTCGATCAGGCTCAACGCACTGGCTTCGCGCGCCAAAACATGGATTTCCAGGTCACGCCCACCGTGCGGGGCCGAGGCCATGGAGAACGCCGATTTTTCGCCGCTCTCGCGTTCGATCATCAAATACTGCCCGGCGTGATAGCGCGGCGGCTTGCCAGCCGGAGCACGCAAACGCACACGCCAGGTGTCGCCGCCGACGTCCCGGCATTCGATGACCTGACACGACAGGCTGCGCACCGGCAGTTCTCCCAACGCGAGCACGCCATCCCACAGCAGGATGCAGTCTTCCAGCGGCTCGGCTATGCAAGTGTAGAACTCGCCGTGGTCGCGCACCGTGCCGGCCTGCTCAACCCGGCCTTCCACCAGCAACGCCGCACACACGTGGCAGTTGCCATTGCGGCAGCTTTGCGGGCAGTCGTAGCCCAGGCGCCGCGCACCATCGAGAATCCGCTCACCGGGCTGTATCTCGAGCACCGCTCCGGAGGGCTGCAGGGTTACACGCATCAATCTATTCCTAACTGATTCCAGATGGCATCGATCCGCTGGGTGACGGCGTCGTCCTTGACGATCACGCGGCCCCACTCGCGAGTGGTTTCGCCCGGCCACTTGTGGGTGGCATCCAGGCCCATTTTCGACCCCAGGCCGGAGACCGGCGAGGCGAAGTCGAGGTAGTCGATCGGCGTGTTATCGATCATCACCGTGTCGCGCTTGGGGTCCATGCGCGTGGTGATGGCCCAGATCACGTCGTTCCAGTCGCGGGCGTTGATATCGTCGTCACAGACGATAACGAACTTGGTGTACATGAACTGTCGCAAAAACGACCAGACACCCAGCATCACGCGCTTGGCGTGCCCCGGATACGACTTTTTCATGGTCACGATGGCCATGCGATACGAGCAGCCTTCCGGCGGCAGGTAGAAGTCGGTGATCTCCGGGAACTGCTTCTGCAGAATCGGCACGAACACTTCGTTCAGCGCCACGCCGAGGATCGCCGGCTCATCCGGCGGACGGCCGGTGTAGGTGCTGTGGTAGATCGGTTTGATCCGATGGGTGATGCGCTCGACGGTGAACACCGGGAAGCTGTCGACTTCGTTGTAGTAACCGGTGTGGTCGCCGTACGGGCCTTCATCGGCCATTTCGCCCGGATGGATTACGCCTTCGAGGATGATCTCGGCGGTGGCCGGCACTTGCAGGTCGTTGCCGCGGCACTTCACCAGTTCGGTGCGGTTACCGCGCAAGAGACCGGCGAAAGCGTATTCGGAGAGGCTGTCCGGGACTGGCGTTACGGCGCCGAGGATGGTCGCCGGGTCGGCGCCGAGGGCTACAGAAACAGGGAACGGTTGACCCGGGTGCTTCTCGCACCACTCACGGAAGTCGAGCGCGCCGCCACGGTGGCTAAGCCAGCGCATGATCACCTTGTTGCGGCCGATCACTTGCTGGCGGTAGATACCGAGGTTCTGGCGGTCCTTGTTCGGGCCTTTGGTGACGGTCAGGCCCCAGGTGATCAGCGGGCCGACGTCGCCGGGCCAGCAGGTCTGCACGGGCAGCATGGCCAGGTCGACGTCGTCGCCTTCGATGACCACTTCCTGGCACACCGCGTCTTTGACGACTTTCGGCGCCATCGAGATGATCTTGCGGAAGATCGGCAGCTTCGACCACGCGTCTTTCAAGCCCTTCGGCGGCTCCGGCTCCTTGAGGAAGGCCAGCAGCTTGCCGATTTCGCGCAGTTCGCTGACCGACTCGGCGCCCATGCCCATCGCCACCCGCTCAGGGGTGCCGAACAGGTTACCGAGCACCGGGATGTCGTAGCCGGTCGGCTTCTCGAACAGCAGCGCGGGGCCCTTGGCCCGCAGCGTGCGGTCGCACACCTCGGTCATCTCCAGCACCGGCGAGACGGGAATCTGGATGCGTTTCAACTCTCCGCGCTGCTCAAGCTGCTGCACGAAATCCCGAAGATCCTTGAATTTCATTGACGATGGCACCCTCAAAATAGGCGTACATCCTACCTGCTATGCAGGCCTGTGGCAGCACGTCGCGGCTTACTTGGCTGCATTCGTCTGGCCTTTCCCAGAGTTTTGCCGGTCTTGCAGACCAATAAACAGGAGTTCGAGGATCGGCGCCACAAAACGCGCACCGACTTCCGAGAGGTGATTGTCGTCCGTGTAGAGCGAGTAGCCGCCCAGTTCAGCGCGGCAAAAACCGTTTTCATCACAGAGTTTCGGCGCCGGATCGACTACCCGCACCGCCGGGTCTTTGGCCAATTGCGCGAGCAACTGGCTAATGAAGACCTGACGCTTGTGGTGTTCGGCGACCGCCAATCCGACATCGTCGACCGGACGGTCAAGCATCGCCAGACGCGTCAGGCGATACGGCGGACTAAAGGTTTGCAGCGGCACCTCTTTCACCAACCACACGCGATGCCCGCCGGCACGCAGTTGCGCAACACGGGCGCGCAAGCCCTCGGCAAGACGCTGTTCGGCGGCAGCACGGTCGTATTGCCCGTCTGGCGTTCTCAATACATGGCCCAGATCACCTTTGACGTCGCCATACAGGTACAAACTCCAGCGCGCGACCAGCACCACATCGCTGACCGATTGCTCGCCAAGACCCGCCTCGACCCGCCGATTGAAGCGTGCACAGCGCGCATCATGTTCCAGACCTTCGACCGGTATGCAACCGGGAGAACTGGCGAGGATCACGCTGACGCCGTGGGCTTTGGCACCGTCATCGAACACCGGGATCAATGCTGTAGCGTGGCTGTCACCCCAGACCATTGCCTGGCGGGGCATTTTTTCCACGCCGTAATGGCAGAACAGTTTGTCGTCCGGTGTCTTGTCATCGGCCAGACATGCCATCAGCTCGGGACGCCACTCGCGGCCCTTGGCGTATTGCAGTGCCTGATCGGACAAGCGCCACGGCAAGCCATCGGTCCAGCGCAGGGTTTGTCCGGCCAGCGCCAGCACCAGCACACCCAAGGCCCCGGCCAGCAAAATCGGCCGACGACCGGCGAGCAGACGACGCTCGCGCAACGGCGTTTCGACGAATTTCCACGACAGATAACCCAGCACCAGCGTCAGCAGAATCAGCCCGGCACTGTCGAGCGCACTCGGCTCTTCGACGCGGGCGTAGCTGGAAAACACGAACACTGGCCAGTGCCACAGGTACCACGAATAAGAGATCAGGCCGAAACCGACCATGAGCCGACTGCTCAAAAATTGACCAACAACGGTCTCGCGATGGCCGTTGGCGAAAATCAGCAACACCACACCGAGCACCGGCAGCAGCGCCGCCGCACCGGGGAATGGCGTGGATTTGTTGTAGCCGAACACCGCGAGCAGGATCATTCCCATGCCGAGCAGGCTGAGCAGTTGCGCGGCCATCGGCTTCAAGCGCCAGGCCTGCTTGGGCGCGACCGCCAACATCGCGCCGGCCAGTAACTCCCAGGCACGCATTGGCAGCAGGAAGAATGCTTTTTCCGGGTGGTGACTGACTGCCCACACGCTCAGACCGAAAGACACCAGCAAGACGCCGAACAGCGCCATCCGCCAGTGTTTCAGGCGGCTCGACAACAATGTCAGCAGCAACGGGAAGATGATGTAGAACTGCTCTTCAACCGCCAGCGACCAGGTATGCAACATCGGTTTAAGATCAGACGCGACGTCAAAATAGCCGTCCTGGCGCATGAACAGGATGTTCGAGACGAACAGCACCTGGTAGCGCACCGAGCGGCCGAGCTCTTCGTAATCCTTCGGTGCCAGCAGGAACCAGCCCACCGCCAGCACCGCGATGATCATCACAAACAGCGCCGGCAGAATTCGCCGTGCACGCCGCGCCCAGAACTCGACGAAACTGAAACGGCCGGCCTGACGCTGGTTCCAGATGATCGAAGTGATGAGGTAGCCGGAGATCACGAAGAACACGTCCACGCCGACAAAACCGCCGGTGAACCCCGGGACACCGAAGTGGAACAGCACCACGGCAATGACCGCGACTGCTCGCAAGCCGTCGATATCCCTTCGATAAGCAAGTGTGCTCATAAATCGTTAGTGCCAAATCATTAGGTTGTTTTTTGTACAGCGTCGCCGCGTTTGATGCGAGGCTCACGAACGCTGCCTGTTGTTTTGCCAACTCACAGACCTTACCAGATCGCGAATCTCCCATTCTTCGCACGAAAAACCGGCAAAAAAAATGGCGCCCCTGACGGGACGCCATTTCTCTGAGCTCAACTGGCGATGTTACTTGCGTTTCATCGACAGGAAGAACTCGTCGTTGGTCTTGGTCGTTTTCAGCTTGTCGATCAGGAACTCGATGGCGGCAACTTCGTCCATCGGGTGCAGCAGCTTGCGCAGAATCCACATACGCTGCAGTTCGTCGTCGGCAGTCAGCAACTCTTCGCGGCGGGTGCCGGAACGGTTGATGTTGATGGCCGGGAACACACGCTTCTCGGCGATCTTGCGATCCAGAGGCAGCTCCATGTTGCCGGTACCCTTGAACTCTTCGTAGATCACTTCGTCCATTTTCGAGCCGGTTTCAACCAGCGCGGTGGCGATAATGGTCAGCGAGCCGCCCTCTTCGATGTTGCGCGCAGCACCGAAGAAACGCTTTGGTTTCTCCAGGGCGTGGGCGTCAACACCACCGGTCAGCACCTTGCCGGAGCTCGGGATCACGGTGTTGTAGGCACGGGCCAGACGGGTGATGGAGTCGAGCAGGATCACCACGTCTTTCTTGTGTTCGACCAGGCGCTTGGCCTTCTCGATCACCATTTCGGCCACCTGGACGTGACGGGTCGGCGGCTCGTCGAAGGTCGAGGCAACCACTTCGCCGCGCACGGTGCGCTGCATTTCGGTCACTTCTTCCGGACGTTCGTCGATCAGCAATACGATCAGGTGAACTTCAGGGTTGTTACGGGCGATGTTCGCTGCGATGTTTTGCAGCATGATCGTTTTACCGGCTTTCGGCGGAGCAACGATCAGACCACGCTGGCCTTTGCCGATCGGGGCGCACAGGTCGATCACACGACCGGTCAAGTCTTCGGTGGAACCGTTACCGGCTTCCATCTTCATGCGCACAGTCGGGAACAGCGGGGTCAGGTTCTCGAAGAGAATCTTGTTTTTCGCGTTCTCAGGACGATCGAAGTTGATCGTGTCGACCTTGAGCAGGGCGAAATACCGCTCGCCTTCCTTTGGAGGGCGGATCTTGCCAACGATGGTGTCACCGGTGCGCAAGTTGAAACGGCGGATCTGGCTTGGCGAGACGTAGATATCGTCCGGGCCGGCCAGGTAGGAAGCGTCAGCGGAGCGCAGGAAGCCGAAGCCGTCCTGGAGAATCTCCAGCACGCCATCACCGGAGATTTCCTCGCCGCTTTTGGCGTGCTTTTTGAGCAGGGAGAAAATCACGTCCTGCTTGCGCGAACGGGCCATATTTTCTATGCCCATCTGTTCGGCCAATTCGAGCAGTTCGGTAATCGGCTTTTGCTTGAGTTCAGTCAGATTCATATAGGAATGACGTAATCATTTATGGAGGGGGGGAAATTAAGCTTTTGGCTTAATGAGGCCGCGCCGCGGAGAAGGCGACAGGATCGCGAACTAATTCGAAAAGGAGTGCGTCGGCGACGGCTAGCAGGGGGCAATGGAGAAACCAGTGCGGGGCCGAATGTACCACCTGAGTTTCGGAGCGTCTAGCCCTGAATACGCAAAAAGCCCCGCTAATTGCGGGGCTTTTTTTCAGGCACTTTACTGCGACGCTTAGATGTTGGCGTCGAGGAAAGCAGCCAGTTGCGACTTCGACAGCGCGCCGACTTTGGTCGCTTCAACGTTGCCGTTCTTGAACAGCATCAGCGTCGGAATACCACGCACGCCGTGCTTGGCCGGGGTTTCCTGGTTCTCGTCGATGTTCAGTTTGGCAACGGTCAGCTTGCCTTTGTAGGTCTCGGCAATCTCGTCCAGAACCGGAGCGATCATTTTGCAAGGGCCGCACCATTCAGCCCAGTAGTCGACCAGTACAGCGCCTTCGGCCTTGAGTACGTCGGCTTCGAAGCTAGCGTCGCTAACGTGTTTGATAAGATCGCTGCTCATGGAATTCTCCAGGTTGTAAGCAAAAAAACGTGGCCCATCATATCCGCCCTGCCCCGGTTCAGGAAGCTGCAGATGATTGAGTCTTGCTATGGTGCCCCATGAGTCTGGGTATAGCTCAAGTCACGCCGTGGCGGGGGCGATGAAGGCAATCCCGGTGCGCAGCGCGGCGTTGCGCACATGCTCCTGCATGGCTTTTTGCGCGGCACCCGAAGCGCGGCGAGCCAGCGCACGGAGGATCTTGCGGTGTTCCTGCCAGGTTTCCATGGCCCGCTCGGCACGGATGAACGGTAGTTTCTGGCTCTCGAGAAAGATCTCGGCACTGGCGGTGAGGATGCTCAGCATCGCCTGATTGCCGCTGGCCAGCAGGATTCGCCGGTGGAAGTCGAAGTCCAGCTTCGCCGCCGCCTCGAAGTCGCCGGTCTTCAGTTGCTCGCGCATCGCCGCGACGTTGTCTTCCAGCGCATCCAGATCGAACGTGCTCAACGTGACCGCCGCCAGCCCCGCCGCAAAGCCCTCCAGCGCATAGCGCAACTGAAAGATATCCAGTGGCGACGCCTGTGCCGCGAACGGCCAGCCCAGAGCCTGATCGCCGCGCGACAACTCCACAGGCGACTGCACGAAAACACCCTTGCCCGGCTGAATGCTGACCACCCCAAGCGCACTCAGCGACGACAGCGCTTCACGCAATGAAGCCCGGCTGACGCCCAGCTGCAACGCCAGATCCCGTTGCGACGGCAAGGCATCGCCCGCGCCGAAACCCTGTTCGGTGATCAGTTTGCGGATCGCTTGCAGTGCCACTTCGGGTACCGCGCGGGAAATCGAATTCATGTTTTTTCAGACGCGCCAGGCCAATGTGCGCCTAGTTGTAAAGCTATTCGCCGAGTCCGGCAAGTCGTGCCCCAGCGGGGTTCGATGTTCCCTTGCGATGCGCCATCGCAGTGCGAAAAACAACCTGACTGTTCAGACCAGTAAGACCGAACAAAACCACTGAAACCGCGGCCTGCCGAGGCAAAACCCGGGTATTGGCACGGCCCATGCTCTGTCCGATCGCAGAAATCACTTCCCGCCGATCCGGAGATTGTCCATGACCCAGCGTTACAGCGCCCTCCTCGCTTCCCTGTTTGCCGGCCTGCTGTTGTGCCAGGCCCCCGCCCACGCCGACGGTCTGGACGACGTGGTCAAACGCGGCACGCTGAAAGTCGCCGTGCCTCAGGACTTCCCGCCGTTCGGCTCGGTCGGCCCGGACATGAAGCCCCGTGGCCTGGACATCGATACGGCGAAACTGCTGGCTGATCAATTGAAGGTCAAACTCGAACTGACCCCGGTCAACAGCACCAACCGCATCCCGTTCCTGACCACCGGCAAGGTCGACCTGGTGATTTCCAGCCTCGGCAAAAACCCCGAGCGCGAGAAGGTCATCGACTTCTCCCGCGCCTACGCGCCTTTCTATCTGGCTGTGTTCGGCCCGCCTGACGCGGCGATCACAAGCCTTGATGACCTCAAGGGCAAAACCATCAGCGTCACCCGTGGCGCCATCGAAGACATCGAGCTGAGCAAAGTCGCCCCCGAAGGCGTGACCATCAAGCGCTTCGAAGACAACAACTCGACCATTGCCGCCTATCTCGCCGGCCAGGTTGACCTGATCGCCAGCGGCAACGTGGTCATGGTTGCGATCAGCGAGAAGAACCCGAAGCGTGTGCCGGCGCTGAAAGTGAAGCTCAAGGATTCGCCAGTCTACGTCGGCGTGAACAAGAACGAAGCGGCGCTGCTGGCCAAGGTCAACGACATCCTGACCACCGCCAAGGCTGACGGCGCACTGGAAAAGAACTCGCAGACCTGGCTGAAAGAGCCGCTGCCGGCCGATCTCTGATCGACTGCGCGGGAGACCTTCATGGCTTATCAGTTCGATTTCATGCCGGTGGTGCAGAACACCGACCTGCTGTTGCGCGGGGCGCTGTTCACCCTTGAGCTGACAGCCATCGGCGCGGTGCTCGGGGTGGGCGTGGGGATCGTCGGGGCGTTAGTGCGGGCGTGGAACATCCGTCCGTTCTCGGCGATCTTCGGCGTCTACGTCGAGTTGATCCGCAACACACCGTTTCTGGTGCAGTTGTTCTTCATCTTCTTCGGTCTGCCGTCGCTTGGCGTGCAGATTTCCGAGTGGCAGGCGGCGGTGCTGGCGATGGTGATCAATCTCGGCGCGTATTCGACCGAGATCATCCGCGCCGGCATTCAGGCGATTCCAAAAGGGCAACTGGAGGCCGCTGCGGCGCTGGCGATGAGTCGCTTCGAGGCGTTCCGCCACGTGGTGTTGCTGCCGGCACTGGGCAAGGTCTGGCCGGCCCTGAGCAGCCAGATCATCATCGTCATGCTCGGCTCGGCGGTGTGCTCGCAAATTGCCACCGAAGAGTTGAGCTTTGCCGCCAACTTCATTCAGTCGCGCAACTTCCGCGCCTTTGAAACCTACGCGCTGACCACGCTGATCTACCTGTGCATGGCGCTGCTGATCCGCCAACTGCTCAACTGGTTCGGGCGCCGCTACATGTCCAGGAGCAGCCAATGAGCGACTTCACGTTCTGGGACATCCTGCGCAACCTGCTGATCGGCCTGCAATGGACACTGGCACTATCGCTGGTGGCATTTATCGGCGGCGGGCTCGTCGGGCTGCTGATCCTGATCATGCGCATTTCGAAAAACCCTCTGTCGAGCAACATCGCCCGCACCTGGATCGAGCTGTTCCAAGGCACGCCGCTGTTGATGCAGTTGTTTCTGGTGTTCTTCGGCGTGGCGTTGGCCGGAATCGAAATCTCGCCGTGGATGGCCGCAGCGATTGCCCTGACGCTGTTCACCAGCGCTTATCTGGCGGAGATCTGGCGCGGCTGCGTCGAGGCGATACCCAACGGTCAGTGGGAAGCTTCGTCGAGCCTGGCGCTCAATCCTTTGGAGCAATTGCGCTACGTGATCCTGCCGCAGGCCCTGCGCATCGCCGTGGCGCCAACCGTGGGCTTCTCGGTGCAAGTGGTCAAAGGCACCGCCGTGACCTCGATCATCGGCTTCACCGAGCTGACCAAGACCGGCGGCATGCTCGCCAACGCCACGTTTGAACCGTTCATGGTCTACGGCCTCGTCGCCCTCGGCTATTTCCTGCTCTGCTACCCCTTGTCCCTCAGTGCGCGCTACCTGGAAAGGAGACTGCATGCCTCTGCTTAGAATTTCCGCCCTGCATAAATACTACGGCGATCACCACGTGCTTAAAGGCATCGATCTCAGTGTCGAGGAAGGCCAGGTCGTGGCAATCATCGGGCGCAGCGGTTCGGGCAAATCGACCCTGCTGCGTACTCTCAATGGTCTGGAGTCGATCAACGACGGCGTGATCGAAGTCGACGGCGAATACCTTGATGCCGCCCGCGCCGACTTGCGCAGTCTGCGGCAGAAGGTCGGCATGGTGTTCCAGCAGTTCAACCTGTTCCCGCACCTGACCGTGGGCGAAAACGTGATGCTCGCGCCGCAAGTGGTGCAGAAAGTGCCGAAAGCCAAGGCGGCGGAGCTGGCGCGCAAGATGCTCGAACGCGTAGGCCTGGGGGAAAAGTTTGATGCGTTCCCGGATCGGTTGTCCGGTGGTCAACAGCAGCGCGTGGCGATTGCCCGAGCGCTGGCGATGTCGCCGAAGGTTTTACTCTGCGACGAGATCACCTCGGCGCTCGACCCGGAACTGGTCAATGAAGTGCTCAGCGTGGTGCGGCAATTGGCCAAGGAAGGCATGACGCTGATCATGGTCACCCACGAAATGCGTTTTGCCCGCGAAGTCGGGGATAAATTGGTGTTCATGCACCATGGCAAAGTGCATGAGGTGGGGGATCCGAAGGTGTTGTTTGCCAATCCGCAGACGGCGGAACTGGCGAACTTTATTGGCACAGTTGAAGCGACAGCCTGAAATTGCCGTAGTGACGGGGCGGACGCCTTCGCGAGCAGGCTCGCTCCCACAGGGGATGCGCATTCCAATGTGGGAGCGAGCCTGCTCGCGAATGGCCACGCCGCGATCTCCAGACTTTCTGCGCTGAATCAACGGTTTGAACCATGCGCGTTGGCGCCAGCGTTTGATCGTGGCACGATGTCGGGGTTATCGACCGAGACCCCCTGACCATGCCGCAATCCCAAGCCAAGAATCTGTCCCTGATCGCCGCAATCGACCTGGGCTCGAACAGCTTTCACATGGTCGTGGCCAAGGCCCAGAACGGCGAAATCCGCATTCTCGAGCGCCTCGGCGAGAAGGTACAACTGGCCGCCGGCATCGACGACGCGCGCCAGCTCAACGAAGAATCGATGCAACGTGGCCTTGATTGCCTCAAGCGTTTTGCCCAACTGATCAACGGTATGCCGCTGGGCGCGGTGCGCATCGTCGGCACCAACGCCCTGCGTGAAGCGCGCAATCGTCTGGAGTTCATCCATCGCGCCGAAGAAATCCTCGGCCACCCGGTGGAAGTCATTTCCGGCCGCGAAGAGGCCCGTCTGATTTATCTGGGCGTGTCGCACACCCTCGCCGACACCCCGGGCAAACGCCTGGTCGCCGACATCGGCGGCGGCAGTACCGAGTTCATCATCGGCCAGCGCTTCGAGCCGTTGCTGCGCGAAAGCCTGCAAATGGGCTGCGTCAGCTTCACCCAGCGCTACTTCAAGGACGGCAAGATCACCCCGGCCCGTTACGCCCAGGCGTACACCGCGGCGCGGCTGGAAATCATGAGCATCGAACACGCCCTGCATCGCCTGACCTGGGATGAGGCCATCGGCTCTTCGGGCACCATCCGCGCCATCGGTCTGGCGCTGAAGGCCGGCGGCCACGGCACCGGTGAAGTGAACGCCGAAGGCCTGGCCTGGCTCAAGCGTCGACTGTTCAAGCTCGGCGACGTCGACAAGATCGATTTCGACGGCATCAAACCTGACCGCCGGACGATTTTCCCGGCGGGTCTGGCGATTCTCGAAGCCATCTTCGACGCCCTCGAACTGCAACGCATGGACCACTGCGACGGTGCGCTGCGTGAAGGCGTGCTGTACGACCTGCTCGGCCGCCATCACCATGAAGATGTGCGCGAACGCACCCTGACCTCGTTGATGGAGCGTTACCACGTCGATCTGGAACAGGCCGCGCGGGTTGAACGCAAAGCCCTGCATGCCTTTGACCAAGTCGCTGCGGACTGGGAGCTGGATGACGGCATCTGGCGCGAACTCCTTGGCTGGGCAGCGAAAGTGCACGAAGTCGGTCTCGATATCGCCCACTATCACTACCACAAGCATGGCGCCTACCTGATCGAGCACTCGGATCTGGCCGGCTTCTCCCGCGAAGACCAGCAAATGCTCGCCCTGCTGGTACGTGGCCACCGCCGCAACATTCCCAAGGACAAATTCGCCGATTTTGGCGAGGACGGCGACAAGCTGATCCGCCTGTGTGTGTTGCTGCGCTTTGCGATCCTGTTCCACCACATCCGTGGCACCCAGGCGATGCCGCAGGTGGTGCTGCACGCCAAGGGCAACACTTTGGATGTGGAATTTCCGGAAAACTGGCTGGATGAGAACCAACTGACTCAGGCGGATTTCGGGCTTGAGGCGGATTGGCTGACGCGGGTTGGCATTGTTCTAACCGTCCACTAATACACCGCAAATCGCCCTGTAGGAGCTGCCGCAGGCCGCGATCTTTTGATTTTGAAAGCAGATCAAAAGATCGCGGCCTGCGGCAGCCCCTACACAGGTCGGTGTATCAGGTACAAAAAAGGCGATCCCGTGGGATCGCCTTTTTTATTGGGCTGAAGATCAGCTGCTCACCGGCAAAATCGGGCTGCCCAACCGCTCCAGCAACGTCGCCTGCGCACTGCGCGGGTTCTGGTTGCCGGTTGGCGTGTTGCGGATGTAACGGCCATCCGATTGCAGGCTCCAGCTGTGGGTGTTGTCGGTCAGGTACAGCTCCAGCTCTTTCTTCACCCGGGTCAGCAGTTTCTTGCCTTCCACCGGGAAGCAAGTCTCGACGCGCTTGTCGAGATTGCGCTCCATCCAGTCGGCACTGGAGAGGAACATCTGCTCCTCGCCGCCGTTGAGGAAGTAGAACACCCGGGTGTGTTCAAGGAAGCGGCCGATGATCGAACGCACATGGATGTTGTGCGAAACCCCGGCAATGCCCGGCCGCAGGCAGCACATGCCACGCACCACCAGATCGATACGCACGCCCGACTGGCTGGCCTTGTACAGCGCGCGGATGATCTTCGGATCGGTCAGCGAGTTGAACTTGGCGATGATGTGCGCCGGTTTGCCTTCGACGGCGAACTGGGTCTCGCGGGCAATCATGTCGAGCATGCCCTTCTTCAGGGTGAACGGCGCGTGCAGCAGCTTCTTCATGCGCAGCGTTTTGCCCATGCCGATCAACTGGCTGAACAGTTTGCCGACGTCTTCGCACAAGGCGTCGTCGGAGGTCAGCAGGCTGTAGTCGGTGTAAAGCTTGGCGTTACCGGCGTGGTAGTTGCCGGTGCCGAGGTGCGCGTAACGCACGATTTCGCCGGCCTCACGACGCAGGATCAGCATCATCTTGGCGTGGGTCTTGAAGCCGACCACGCCGTAGATCACCACCGCACCGGCCGCTTGCAGACGGCTGGCCAGTTGCAGGTTGGATTCTTCGTCGAAACGCGCTCGCAGCTCGATGACCGCAGTCACTTCCTTACCGTTGCGCGCGGCATCGACCAGCGCATCGACGATTTCCGAGTTGGCGCCGGAGCGGTACAGGGTCTGGCGCACCGCCAGAACATGCGGATCCTTGGCGGCCTGGCGCAGCAGATCGACCACCGGAGTGAACGACTCGAACGGGTGCAGCAGCAAAATATCCTGCTTGCTGACCACGCTGAAAATGTTCTCGCTGTTTTGCAGCAGTTTCGGGATCTGCGGGGTGAACGGCGTGTATTGCAGCTCCGGATGACTGTCCAGACCGGTGATGCTGAACAGACGCGTCAGGTTGACCGGGCCGTTGACCTGATACAGCTCGGTCTCGCTCAGGTTGAACTGCTTGAGCAGGTAGTCAGACAGGTGTTTCGGGCAGGTGTCGGCGACTTCCAGACGCACCGCGTCACCGTAACGACGCGAGAACAACTCGCCACGCAGGGCGCGGGCCAAGTCTTCGACGTCTTCGGAATCGAGCGCCAGGTCGGCGTTTCGGGTCAGACGGAACTGGTAGCAGCCCTTGACCTTCATGCCCTGAAACAGGTCATCAGCGTGAGCGTGGATCATCGACGACAGGAACACATAGTTGTCGCCAGCGCCGCCGACTTCTTCCGGCACCTTGATGATGCGTGGCAGCAGACGCGGCGCCGGGATGATCGCCAGACCGGAGTCACGACCGAAGGCGTCGATGCCTTCGAGCTCGACGATGAAGTTCAGGCTCTTGTTCACCAGCAACGGGAACGGGTGCGTCGGGTCGAGGCCGATCGGGGTGATGATCGGCGCGATCTCGTCGCGGAAGTAACGGCGCACCCAGGTCTTGAGCTTGGTCGTCCAGTTACGGCGACGGATGAAACGCACCTGATGCTTTTCCAGCTCTGGCAGCAGGATATCGTTGAGGATCGCGTACTGGCGATCAACGTGACCGTGGACCAGTTCGCTGATCCGCGCCAAGGCTTGATGCGGTTGCAGGCCATCGGCACCGGCTTGTTCACGGGCGAAGGTGATCTGCTTTTTCAGGCCGGCGACGCGGATCTCGAAGAATTCGTCGAGGTTGCTGGAGAAGATCAGCAGGAACTTCAACCGCTCCAGCAACGGATAGGACTCGTCCAGCGCCTGTTCCAGCACGCGGATGTTGAACTGCAGTTGCGAGAGCTCGCGATGGATGTACAGGCTGCTGTCATCCAGGCCCGGAATCGCAATCACCGGCGCCGCCGCAGCAGGTTCGGTGACCGGCGCAGGTGGCGCAGGCTCCAGTTCCGGCGGGGTTTCGGTGATTTGTTCCACCACCGGCTGAGCTTCTTTTACTGCAACTTCAGTGAGTCCTTCGGTATTCATTGAATGTTCCTGGGAGGGCTATTTCTGCTCTCGTAACAATTGAGCGGCGCGGACAGCAAAGTAAGTCAGGATGCCATCAGCGCCGGCACGTTTAAAGGCGGTCAGTGATTCGAGAATCACCGCCTCGCTCAACCAGCCATTCTGGATCGCCGCCATGTGCATGGCGTATTCGCCGCTAACCTGATAGACGAAGGTCGGCACCTTGAAGGCATCTTTTACCCGGAAAAGAATGTCCAGATACGGCATGCCGGGTTTGACCATGACCATGTCAGCGCCTTCAGACAAGTCGGCGCCGACTTCGTGCAGCGCTTCATCGCTGTTGGCCGGGTCCATCTGATAAGAAGCCTTGTTCGCCTTGCCCAGGTTCGAAGCCGAACCCACCGCATCGCGGAACGGCCCGTAATAGGCGCTGGCGTACTTGGCCGAGTAGGCCATGATCCGCACATTGACGTGACCGGCGATTTCCAGCGCTTCGCGGATCGCCTGAATGCGCCCGTCCATCATGTCCGACGGGGCAACGACCTGAGCGCCAGCCTCGGCGTGGGACAGCGCCTGGCGGACGAGTGCGTCGACGGTGATGTCGTTCTGCACGTAGCCATCTTCGTCGAGAATGCCGTCCTGACCGTGGGTGGTGAACGGGTCGAGCGCGACGTCGGTGATGACGCCCAGCTCCGGGAAGCGCTCACGCAGGGCGCGAGTGGCGCGCTGGGCGATGCCTTCAGGGTTCCAGGCCTCGGCGGCGTCGAGGGATTTGCGTTCTGCGGGAGTGACCGGGAACAGCGCCAATGCCGGAATCCCCAGCTCGACCCAGTGCGCCGCTTCTTCAAGCAGCAGATCGATAGTCAAGCGCTCTACACCGGGCATCGAAGCAACAGCTTCGCGGCGGTTTTCACCGTCGAGCACGAATACCGGCAGGATCAGGTCATCGACTGTCAGCACATTTTCCCGCACCAGACGGCGCGAAAAATCGTCACGACGATTGCGGCGCAGGCGCGTGGCAGGGAACAGACGGTTGGCGGGGGTAAAGCTCACGGCGGACTCCTGAGCCCGCGCAAACGGGCGAGCGTGACAGTTATAGACGGCCATTATGACCAACAGATGACAGTTGTGTGAGACCTGTGTCACGTAGCCGCATTCCATTCTCAGTGTAGGAATTGTTCACGTCGAGACACATTTCGACACTTTCATGAATGTGTCCGAAGGGTTAGGCTGCGCGTTCATTTCGCCAGCACCCAGACAATGCTCCAACAATTTCTGCATGACTTCGGCTACTTTGCCTTGTTCCTCGGCACGTTCTTCGAAGGCGAAACCATCCTGGTGCTCGCGGGCTTCCTCGCGTTTCGTGGATACATGGATATCAACCTGGTGGTGGTCGTGGCGTTCTTCGGCAGCTATGCCGGCGATCAGTTGTGGTACTTCATGGGGCGCAAGCACGGGCGCAAATTGCTCGCACGCAAACCGCGCTGGCAACTAATGGGCGACCGGGCACTGGAGCACATTCGCAAGCATCCGGACATCTGGGTCCTGAGCTTCCGCTTCGTGTATGGCTTGCGCACGGTAATGCCGGTGGCGATCGGCCTGTCGGGTTATCCACCGGGACGTTACCTGCTGCTGAACGGCATTGGCGCCGCGATCTGGGCCACTGCGCTGGCCGCTGCCGCTTACCATTTCGGCGCGGTGCTGGAAGGCATGCTCGGCAGCATCAAGAAATACGAGCTATGGGTGCTCGGCGCACTGCTGGTACTGGGCGTTGGCCTGTGGCTGCGCCGCCGCTTCAAGAATGCGCGTCTGGCGAAGCAGGTCTACGCCGATGAGCAAGCCGCAAAAGCTGCGCAGTTACATCAGGCCGAACAGGCCAAAGTCGTCGTCGCCCCTAAGACGCCAAACGAGTAATTCGCTGGCGAACGCCATACAGCCCGATACCACTGAGCAGGCTGTAACCGAGCAAGCCAGCCCATGCCACCGGGCTGGCCGGCCATAGCCCGACCACCGGCGCCAGCCACACCAGTGGCACATTCGATGCCAGCCGCAGCAGTTCCACCTTCAGCGCCCAAGGGCGATTCTCCAGGGTTACGCCCAACGCAAACAGACCGAACGCCACCGCACTCCAGCCGAGCACCAGCGCGGCGGTCGGCAGACTCTGCTCCAGATTCATCAGATAGCTGCCCAGCGCGATGTATACGCAGAACTGCGCCGCGACATACCACTGCTGACGACTATCGAGCACTACTTCGAACTTGCGGAACCGGCTCAGGTCCGGCTTGTTCATCGGGTGCTTCGCGGCGACGTCTGCCGGCCGCCAACCGGTGCGCATGAACCAGATCCGCAGCTTGTCCCATTTGCTTTGCGCACGGCGTGCGTCGTCCCATAGCTGCGCATAAAACTGCAGGCTGGCCCACAGCGGATTCCAGCTCGCCAGTGGCGTGGTCACGCCGAAAATCACTGGTTCGTTGTCGTCCTCTTCCTGGAACGTAGCGAACAGCCGATCCCAAATAATGAACACCCCGCCGTAATTGCGATCCATGTAGAGAGCGTTCTGTGCATGGTGAGCCCGATGATTGGACGGCGTGACAAAGAACCACTCGAACCAGCCAAGCTTGGGGATGTGTTGGGTGTGCACCCAGAATTGATAAAGCAGATTCAGCGCCGCAACGCTGACGAACACCAGCAGCGGCACGCCGAGCACCGCCATCGGCAGGTAGAAGATCCAGCTCAGCAGAAAACCGGTGCTGGTCTGGCGCAACGCCGTCGAGAGGTTGTAGTCCTCGCTCTGGTGGTGCACCGAATGCGCCGCCCAAAGGATGTTGCGCTCATGACCCATGCGGTGCAGCCAGTAGTAGCAGAAGTCATAGAGGACGAAGGCAAACACCCAGACCCAGAGGCTTTGCGCCGGCAGCCTGAGCAACGCGAGATGTTCCAGGGCAAAGGCATAGGTCACCAGCCCGACGCCTTTGGTCAGCAGCCCGGTAGTCGTCGACAGTACGCCGGTGCTGATGCTGTTCACCGCATCGGCCAGGCGATAGTGGCTGACCCCGCGCCAACGGTCGGCGATCAGTTCGACGACGATCAGAACGAAGAAAAACGGCACCGCATACAGAATGAAGTTCATGACGTGCCCCAGGCCTGTCCCATGCAGCAGATCGTAGGCCTGGCGGCGAATTTACCCTATGGCAACGCGCGACAATTTAGTGGACATTTAGCGCCATGAATCTGGAGAGAAACCCATGAGCAAAAAAGTTGCAGTGATCCTGTCCGGCAGTGGCGTGTACGACGGCGCCGAAATCCAGGAAAGCGTCATCACCCTGCTCCGCCTTGATCAACGCGGTGCGCAGGTACAGTGCTTCGCCCCGAACATCGCACAATTGCACGTGATCAATCACCTGACCGGCGAAGAAATGCCCGAGTCGCGCAACGTGCTGGTGGAATCGGCGCGCATTGCCCGCGGCAACATCAAGGACATCCGCGACGCCGACGTCGAAGACTTCGATGCGCTGATCGTGCCGGGTGGTTTTGGCGCGGCGAAGAACCTCTCGAACTTCGCCATAGAAGGCGCCGGCTGCACCGTGCAGCCAGATGTTCTGGCCTTGGCCGAGGCCTTTGCCGAGGCGGGCAAACCGGTGGGACTGATCTGCATCTCGCCGGCACTCGCGGCGAAGATCTACGGCCCGGGCGTGATCTGCACCATCGGCAACGATGCCGACACCGCCACGGCGATGAACAAGATGGGCGCCACCCACGAAGACTGCGCGGTCAGCGACATCGTCGAAGACAAGGCGCGCAAACTGGTGACGACTCCGGCTTACATGCTGGCGCAAAACATCAGTGAAGCGGCTTCGGGGATCAATAAACTGGTCGACCGCGTCCTCGAACTGACCCACGAAAACGACGCCTGATTTCCTGGCCGAATACAAAACCAATGTGGGAGCGGGCTTGCTCGCGAAGACGTCAGGTCAGACAACTCTTCGTTGACTGACACACCGCCTTCGCGAGCAAGCCCGCTCCCACAAGGGCTTTTTGTAATTTTCAGGGTTTACGGGTCAGCCGTGTGAGGATCCGGTCCAGCGCATTGGCAAACGCCTGCTTCTCGCGATCACCAAATGGCGCCGGGCCGCCGCTCATCTGGCCCTGCTCACGCAGGTCGGTGAACAGGTTGCGCACCGCCAGGCGCTCGCCCATGTTCTGCGCGTCGAACTCTTTGCCTCGCGGATCCAGCGCCGACACGCCCTTTTTCACCAGCCGATCGGCCAGCGGAATATCGCTGCAGATCACCAGTTCACCGGGCACCGCGTGCTCGACCAGATAATCGTCCGCCGCATCCGGGCCGCTCGGCACCACGATCAGTTTGACGATGGCCAGCCCCGGTTTGGTCTGCGGCTGCCCGGCCACCAGCACCACTTCGAACTGGCGCTTGAGCGCGAATTTCACCACCAGATCCTTCGCCGCCCGTGGGCAGGCGTCGGCATCGATCCATACACGCATTTTCAACCTCCAAAAAATTCGCGAGCAGGCTCGCTCCCACAGGATATAGCCATCCATGTGGGAGCGAGCCTGCTCGCGATTATGAGCGCAGCGAATGCCTTTAAGCCGCGACCCGCTTCTTCTCAGCCAACCGACTACGGCTATACAGCACGATGATCGCCACAATCGCCACTGCCTGCGCCGTCAGCGAATAGGCATCGGCATGAATGCCCAGCCAGTCGAAATCAAAGAACGCCACCGGCCGCGTGCCGAAGATCCCGGCTTCCTGCAACGCCTTCACGCCATGCCCGGCAAACACCACCGACAGCGCACACAACAGCGCGGCATTGATGCTGAAGAACAGCGTCAGCGGCAGTTTCGCCGAACCGCGCAGGATGACCCACGCCAGACCGACCAGCAGCACCAGCGCCGTCGCGCCGCCTGCCAGCACCGCGTTGTGTCCGGCTGGACCGGCCTGCAACCACAGGGTTTCGTAGAACAGGATCACTTCGAACAGTTCGCGATACACCGAGAAAAACGCCAGGATCGCAAAGCCAAAACGCCCGCCACCGCCGACCAGACTGCTCTTGATGTAATCCTGCCAGGCCGCTGCGTGGCGACGATCGTGCATCCACACACCGAGCCACAACACCATCACACTGGCGAACAGCGCCGTAGCGCCTTCAAGCAGTTCACGCTGCGAACCGCTGACATCGATCACATACGCCGCCAGCGCCCAGGTCGCCAGGCCGGCCAGCAGCGCCAAACCCCAACCGACGTTGACGCTGCGCACCGCCGATTGCTGACCGGTGTTGCGCAGGAACGCGAGGATCGCCGCCAGCACCAGAATCGCTTCCAGGCCTTCGCGCAGCAGAATCAGCAGACCGGAGATAAAGCTCAGCGACCAGCTCAAGCCATCACTGCCGAGCAGACCGGCGGATTCCTTGAGTTTGCCTTTCGCGGCCTCCAGACGCTGCTCGGCCTGGGCCACCGGTAAGCCGTCCTGCAACGACTGCCGATAAGCCATCAGGGATTTTTCCGTGTCTTTGCGCACATTGGCGTCGACGTTATCCAGCGAGCTCTCTACCAGTTCAAAGCCTTCCAGATACGCCGCCACCGACAGGTCGTAGGCCTGATCGTGTTCGCCTGCACGGTAGGCCGCGAGGCTCTTGTCCAGGGTCGCGGCGGTGTAGTCGAGCAACTGCGCCGGGCCGCGCTTGACCTGCGGCGGTTGCGCACGCTGGGCGCGGAACGTCGCGGCAGCTTGCGCGCCTTCGGCCATTTGAACTTCGGCCGGGGTCTGGCGGGCCAGATCGGCGATGTTGTAAGTCTGCTCGGACTTGGCGGCCGAGGCATCGGCGCTGAGCCCGGCGACATAAGTGGCCATGTCCCAACGCTGGCGATCATCCAGTTGATCGGCAAAGGACGGCATGTCGGTGCCTTCGACGCCTTGACCGAGGGTGCTGTAGATCGCGTAGAGGCTCAGGTGATCCAGACGCGCAGCATCGCGCAGGTTGGCAGGTGGCGGCGTCAGGCCGACGCCGGCCGGGCCATCGCCAGCGCCCGTGTCACCGTGGCACACCGAGCAGTGCTGGGCGAAGAGTGGCGCGGCTCGCGCCGGATCCGGGGTGATGATCGGCGCCTGGCTGACTTCATAGGCCACAGCCAGTTTCGCCCCCAGTTGCCGGGCCTGACGGGCAACTTCCGCGCCGTCCTGTCGGGCGGTGACCGCCGTGCGCAAGGCGACCACGCCCTGCTCCAGTCCGGCCTTTTCCGGTTTGGCTGGCAAATCCGCGATCAGCCCCTGCAACACCTGAATGAACTCCAGTTGCTCGCGGTATTCGGAGTCGTCGACGACCTTGCCCGCTTCCACAGTCGGCGGGTAGTCGGCACTGATGTAATCGAGCATGTGCAGCGCTTGCGGCGCGCCTTCCACCGCATCGGCCAGCAGGTTCGAGCAACTCAGGGCGCACAACGGGAACAACAGCCAGGCCAGAAAACGGGACGGCGCAGTCATGAACGAATCTCAATTGGTAATACGAAGTAACACATTGTTCACTTCCAGTGAGATTCCCTCAAGCTTTGTCAGCGCGACGGTCGTTTTTTCAGTGTAAAGGTGCCGCCGATGCTCGGTAGTGTCCCTGCATGAACTGGACGAACGCCCGCACCGTGAAGGCGACATGCCGAGACAAACAGCCCCTATACTGCCTCACCTCCCGCCCTTGCCGTTCAAGGAAGAACCTGACTCCATGCGCCGTTGCCTGCCGTTTTGCATCTTGTTCAGCGCCATCATTCAGGTGAGCGGTTGCGCCGCTTACCGCGATTACGATGCAGAGATGCAGCAGACCATCGATCAGATGGCGGCGGGCAACCTCAACGAAGCGCTCTATCTGATGGAGCTGAATAATCCCTGGGAAGACAAGGATCTGCTGTATTACCTGGAAAGAGGCGCCATTCTCAGTGCCGGCACGGCCCTGCCAAAAAGTCAGGAAGCCTGGCGCACGGCTGACCGGATGATTGTCCAGCGCGAAGAAGCCGATCCCTCCGCAGGCATGAAGCTGCTGGCCCGGTTCGGCAATGAAATGGGCACCATGCTGGTCAACGACAAGCTGTTGCGCTACGAAGGTTACGACTACGAAAAAGTCATGCTGACCACAGAGATGGCCCTCAACCAACTGGCGGAAAGCGATTTCGACGGTGCTCGTGCCGACATCAAGAAGACCCACGAGCGCGAAACCCTGATTGCCCGCCAGCGGGAGCGACAATACGAAGAGGCTGAAGAGCAGGCCAAAAGTCAGGGAGTCACCCTGCACTACAAGGATCTGCAAGGCTATCCGGTCACCGTCCTCGACGCCCCGCAAGTGATTGAACTGAAGAACGGCTACCAGAGTGCGTTCAGCCATTACCTGGCAGGTTTCACCTATGAGGCTTTGGGCGAACGCACGCTCGCGGCACCGGGTTATCGCCAGGCCATTGAGTTGCGCCCGGGCGTACCGTTTCTCGAGAAAGCCTTGCGCAATCTGGACAAGCCGGCGCCCGCCGCCGATGAAAGCGAAGTCCTGGTCGTTGTCCAGGCCGGTTTTGCTCCGGCGCGCAGTTCGGTGCAAGTACCCATCCCGGTGCGGCTGAACGAAAACCTGACGATTGTCGCGCCGATCTCGTTTCCGGTGATGGTGCCCGACACCCTCACACCGCCTGTACCGAGTGTGCTCGTCGACGGAAAACAATACCCGTTGACGATGATCAACAGCGTTACTGACATGGCCATGCGCACCTTGCGCGATGACATGCCGGCGATCATCTCGCGCGCCATGTTCCGCGCCAACATGGCCGCCATCAGTCAGGCTCAAAAGAATGAACGCGATCCGGCCAAGGCTTCGCTGGTGGTTACTGAACACGATCCTTTCGAAGAAGCGGATACGCGCACCTGGCGCACCCTGCCGGACAAAACCCTGGTCGCCCGGCTTCGCCTGAAAAAAGGCCTGCATCGCGTGAGCTTCCCATACTTGCGTGCAGCGGACGGGTTCACCGTGCGTGTCGACCAGAACCATCAGGTGTTCAACCTGCGGGTATTCATGGGCATGAACCACTACGTGGGGTCTGCGCTGGTGCTACCCGAAGTATCAGAGCCTGCTGCCGTTGGCAGTCCCGGGCCATAATGGCACCTAACTAACTGGTGCAATTAAAAAGCTATTACATAGCCATCAACAGCCGCTTATAATGCCGCGCCCTCGCTATCGCGATGCGGCATAAAAGCTCCTCTGGTTATGAGGAATTGGCAGGGGGCCAGCGCCACTGTCGATGGGTCACACCAGCCCGACCAGCATCCGCGGCTGTAGTTACTCCAGGGAAGAAGTACCCCCCATGGCATTCCGCGCCCCCACTCTGATTGCGCTCAGCGCCGTCACTCTGCTGTCCGGTTGTTCGGCGTTTCGCAACTACGATTCCGAATTGGCCCAGACCAACCAGCAACTGGCTTCCGGCAACGTCGATGCCGCGCTGACCCTGCTGGAAAAGAACAACACCGGCCCCGACAAAGACCTGCTCTATTACTTCGAGAAAGGTGAACTGCTGCGCGCCAAGGGCGACCTGTCTGGCAGCCAGAACGCCTGGACCAGCGCCGACCAGGTGGTCGGTCAGTGGGAAGATGCGGTCAAACTCGACACCGGCAAGTACCTGGCCCAGTTCGGTAGCTTCATCGTTAACGACAAAGTCCGTCGCTACGAAGGCTACGACTACGAAAAGGTCATGCTGACCACGCAGATGGCCCTCAATTTGCTGGCGGTCAACGACTTCGACGGCGCGCGCACGGCGATCAAGAAGACTCACGAACGTGAAGCGGTGATTGCCGACCTGCGCGACAAGGAGTACCTCAAGAGCGAGGAAGAGGCCGAGAAAGAAGGCATCAAGACTCAGTACAAAGACCTGCAGGGTTATCCGGTCGCCAGCCTCGACGCGCCGGAAGTGGTCGGTCTGAAGAACAGCTACCAGAGTGCGTTCAGCCATTACCTGGCCGGTTTCGTCTATGAAGCCCTCGGCGAAAAAGATCTGGCTGCACCGGGCTACCGCAAGGCCGCCGAACTGCGCCCGAACACGCCGCTGCTGGAACAGGCGCTGGTCAACCTCGACAAGCCGACCAAGAGCGATGACAGCGACATCCTGATCGTGGTGCAAAGCGGCCTGGCGCCGTCGCGCGATTCGATCCGCGTACCGTTGCCATTGCCGATCTCCAACAACGTGGTGATCACCCCGCTGTCGTTCCCGATCATCAAGCCGGACACCTCCACCGCGCCGTTCGCGCAGATCGGTGTCGACGGCCAGCAAGTCAATCTGACCGCCCTCAACAGCACCACTGCCATGTCCCGCCGCGCCCTGCGCGACGACATGCCGGGGATTATCTTGCGCACCACCGTGCGCGCGATCAGCAAAGGCGTGGCGCAGAAGCAGATTAACGAAACCAACCCACTGGCCGGTCTGGCCGTGGGTATCTCTTCAGCTGTGCTCGAAGGTGCCGATACCCGTACGTGGCGTACCCTGCCGGACAACACCCAGGTGGTGCGTCTGCGCTTGAAGAAAGGTGAACACCAAGTCACCCTGCCGAGCGCCGTGGGCGGTTCGGTGGTCAAGGTCACCGTCGATCAGCGTTATCAGGTGATCAGCCTGCGTGCCGTGGGCAATCAGGTGTTTGCTGGCGGTCTCGCCGCCCACGTGATCCCGAGCGCCGCTGCGACCAACGTCGCCAGCCTCAAACAACCTTAAGAACGGAGTCTTTGCATGCGCTTCAAACTCATCGCCGTCGCCGCCCTCGCCTTGTTGGCCAGCGGCTGCGCCACCCCGCCACCACCTGAGCCGGGCAGCGCCGCGAGCAAAGTCGTGGCCATGGGCCCGCAAAAACACATCGTCGTCGGCGCCATGCGCGTCGCTCGCGAAAACGGCTTCATGACGGTCAACGTGCAGTTGAGCAACACCCTCAACAGCAACAAGATTTTCTACTACCGCTTCGCCTGGCTCGGCCCGGAAGGCTTCCCGGTCGCGGAAGAAGAAGTCTGGAAAAGCCAGATGATGTACGGCGCGCAGACCAGCTTCATCCAGGCTATCGCCCCGACGCCGAAAGCCGTGGATTTCCGTCTGGAAATCAAGACGCCGTAAGCCTGCCACCCTATTCCTGTTTTAGAGAGCACTGTCATGTTTGTACGTTTTTCCTGCATCGCCGTTATCGCCCTGCTGGCTTCCGGTTGCGCCAACACCTCGCCGACCCTGGGCAGCAAGAACATCAGCTACGGCGACACCAAGGCCGTTGAAACCGTCACCAACGAATTCGGTTCGACCGACCTGCAAATGATCGCCGAGTCGATGACCCGCTCCCTGGCCCAGTCCGGCATTCTGCAGGGCCGCCCGGTGGTTCAGGTCTACGACGTGAAGAACAAGACCAGCGAGTACATCGATACCCGCGAAATCACCACCAGCATCAAGACTCAGCTGATGAAAACCGGTGTTGCCCGCTTCGCCAGCGACAACAACGCGATGCAAAGCCAGGTTGACCAGCTCAAGCTGCAAAACCAGAGCGGTCTGTACAAGAAGAGCACCGTGGCCAAGACCGGCAACATGGTGGCTGCCAAGTACCGCATCGAAGGCTCGATCAGCTCGATCGTCAAGCGCAGCAGCGATTACAAAGACGTCTTCTACAAATTCAGCCTGCAATTGATCGACGTCGAAAGCGGTCTGGCCGAGTGGATGGACGAAAAAGAGATCCGCAAAACCACGGAGCGTTAATCGATGCGTGCATGGATTGGCATGATGGCCCTGGCTTGCGCGTTTGGCGCGCAAGCGGCCCCGAAAGTCGCGGTGACGGATCTGGCGTATCAGGAGCGTGTGGAGCAATACATCCACATCGTTTCGGCGCAGAGCAACCACCGCGAGAGTTACTACAGCGCCAGCGGTTCTTCGAGCTACAACGAGATCGAAGCCACCACCAGTTACATCGAACAGGGCGAACTGCGCAAATTCACCGGCGACATCAAGGGTGAAATTCTGCGCACCGGCATGTTCCAGCTGGTGCAAGGCACGCCGTACACCGCGTCGTCCAAGGGTGATGTCTACGACGTGATCAAGCGCATCAAGGCCGGCAACTTCAAGGGCGCCGACTATGTGCTGTTCGGCACCGTGTCAGACATCGACTTCACCCAAGACGTGAACGACCTGGCGCACACCGACAGCTATTCGGCGGTGCTGGGCCTGACGCTGGTGGCGGATTTCAGCCTGATCAACACCAAGACCTTCGAAATCACGTCGGCCTTCACGGCGATGGGTGAAGCGCAGGACACCAAACTGGTGAACGGCCGTGACATCAAGATCTCGCTGAACCGCCCACGGGTGGTGCGCGAGGTGTCGAAGGCGCTGGGTGAGGACGTCGCCGGGCAGCTGAGCCAGCAGCTCGGTGGTGGCAGTTACGAGCAGCCGCGCGAAGCGCCGCAACGCAACAATCTGCCGCGTGATACCGCGCCGGTAATCCTGCGCTAAGCATCGTTCACACGCTCTGCGTGGGAATGCCGCGAACAAAAAAGCAGCCTACGGGCTAATGCCGATCAGTTAAGCCCTTTTGCTTGACCTTTGGCCGCAAGAAATCAAAATCCGATGCCTGAATAGGCATCGGATTTTTTTATGCGTCTGGCTCGGGCACTGGAACTCACCCACAACTTCGTCTCGACTCCCAACTCCCTCGAAGGGTTGGACTCGTTGCTTGATCCATCTCTGGTCGAACAGGCATTGGAGCAGGCCGGTGTAGCCACTTTGCGCAGGCGACGCTTACCTTTGG
>NZ_FYDT01000089.1:0-11860 GCF_900187585.1 Pseudomonas sp. Irchel 3E19 | reverse complement strand
TTTGGGATAGGAGCTTCGTTGGCGCATGGAAATCCTGGCGATAAGGGTGATCGCGTCCGCTTAAAAATAGGCGGACACCATCGCCCTTAATTCCGGATTTCTGAAGGTGTGTTCGCTGGCCGCTTACCCTGGTACAGCTTGCGCCACAGGAACAACTGGTTGGCATTGATGCCGTTGCGCCGAGCCACGACCGAAACGCTTTGTCCTGGTTCAAGGCTCTCTCGAACCATGGCCAGCTTTTGCTCTGGGCTCCAGCGGCGCCGCCGCTCCTGGCCCAAAAGCTCACCACTCTTATCGTTGCTATTAGTCATAAACATAACCGTTTGCCTATCCCTTATCGTAAGGGGGAAACGGTGTCCTGTCTTTCATGGGGCTCGTTCACTCACGGCGAAATACAGCTTCTCTGGATTTGGAGAAGTCCACAGCTTTCTTGGTGATCGGGTTGTGTTGTTTGGTGTCCAGCGGGGGGCAGTCGTAGAAGAATATGCGGTACAGATCTTTTCTATGGCGCTGTAGCAGTTCACATGGGGGGCCACTGGGGCGAGAAATGAATTTGCTGTGGAGGTGAGCTGTAGCCCATCGATGAACAAGGTCAGCAGCACGTTCAGCATTGAACGCATTGTGAGGTTCAATCCTTCGAAAGCGCTTGATGAAAAAGGCGCCATCGACCAATACCGCTGTGGGCATGCTTTCTTCCTGATAACAAAACGCCCAAGGGTTTGGCACGTCCTGGATGGTTAGGACGGCGTACTGCCTTGGGCGGGATGGGAGCAGATTAGGCGGGGTCGACGTAGACGTCAACCGCTCCTTCTCGGTTTGATCAAGCTTGCGTCATATCTTGTAGGTCCAGTGCTTTTTAGCGGTTGGACAGTGACGAACAGAACGATAAGGCTGAAGGGAAAAGCATGCAAGCCAGCCACTTCCGCAAGTTCTGTAGGCAATGACACGGCCCCCTGTAGTCCTGATGTGAAGCTGCGCATCAGGCACATTTGCGTCGGATGTGCTGCCAACTCTCCCAAGGATCTTGCCCACGGCCACTGGCTTGCTGGATTTTTCAGAAGCAGACTGGCGCTGAGCGCTGTTACGCCTTGCCAAAACCAAAGAACGAACGCCATTTACTCACTGACTTGCGCTCATAGAAGGGCTTCGTTTCTCTAAGAAAATAGTCACTCAAGCCCGATTCGCTTGCAGTCACGCGGTACAGGTCAACCGGCTCACCGGGCGCAGCAGTATCTCCCGCGACATTCCCGGCTTCGCGCATCACCCGCTCGAAGTCGCCATCGACCTCGATGCCCACGATCAGGTGCGGTTTCTCGTCGACCGATGTGTCGTGCATCATCGCCAGAAAGGCGCGCGATACGTTGGGGTGTTTGGCGAGTAGCTGTGTGAGCGACTGCACCATCTTCGTCGGGTACTGCGCTGGTTGCCCAAGCAGGACTTTCGTTTCTTTTTCCACCGTGCGCGTTGTTGCTTTTTGGCCAACCTGATCGGAGAGCAAATTGCGTACTTCTTCCGGGAAGAACTCTTTGCCATACGGCGACTTTGGATTCAGAAACAGGGTGGCGCCCTGCGTCATCTCGAACAAAGATCTGGCCGGCAGTTCCAGGTAGGACTCTTCACTGTCGATGGATTTTTGCAGGGTTTGCAGCGAGGAGAAAAACGGAATGACAGGGTTGCCATCGGCTTTTTCCCAATGCGCGATGCTGACTTTGCTTCCCGCTTCGAGATTCACGACGCCGTCGCTCGTGCCCGTCGTACCGAGCACGTAAACAGACGCGCTCAGTAAGGTTCGGAAAAACTCCGGCCGATGCGCGGGTTCGTCGGCGGCCAGGCGGAGGCTTTTTTCGAGCGCGTTTTCTTGCTGGGTATCCGTGACTCCATAAAAAACAGACAACAACCGATGATAAACGCCGAGGTGTTATTTCACTGACTCAATAGTGAATGGGCATTCGCTTTCGCGAGCAGGCTCGCGCCTACATTGGAAATCGTTCGTCGCCTCAGAGCAAACTCCACGAAACCCCAACATAAACCCCCATCCCTTCACCCGGTGTCGACCGCGCTGCATCCAGCCCTTTGTCGTCATACCCTGGCGTAACCGTCGCCGCATAGTGCTTGTTGGTCAGGTTGCGCATGTCCACCCAAGTCTGCCAGTCACCCTTTGGTGCGTTGTAACCCACGGTCGCGCCGAGCAGCGCGTACGGATCGGCGTAGTAACTGTTGGCGTAATCCACCGCGACTTTCGACACCAGTTGCGTATTCACAGCGGCGAAGAATCCCTGCGGCCAGTCATAACGCAACTCGCCCTGGTAGTAGTGCATCGGCAACCCCGGCAAGCGGTTGTCGCCAAAACGGTCATCATCGCGGTAATGGAAGTCGCTGAAAGTGTACGCCTGACGCAGGCTTAATTGGCGGCCATCGGCGGCTGACCAGAGTTTACTGTTCAGGCTGGCCTCAACGCCTTGATGCACGGTCGGGCTGGCGTTGAGTTCATACGGCGTAACGGCGTTAGCGTCCGGGAGTACCGAAAGCAATTCGTGGCGCACTTGCGCGTAGTACCAGGCCAGGCTCCATTCGCCGAATGCGCTGTCGCCGCGTCCACCGAGTTCGAGGGTGGTGGCGGTCTGGTTTTGCAGTTTGATCGGGTCTTTCTGGGTGCCGGTCGCCGCACCGTTACCAGCCGGGAAGCGCACGTTGGAACTGTAAATCAGCGACCACGGGTGCGGTGCTTCGACCGAGCGACTGAGGTTGCCGAACACTTGCACGTCCGGCGTGATCTGGTAGCGCAGGCCGAGGCGGGGGGCGTAGTCCCAGTCGTTCATGCTGGTTTTGCCGCCGCCTTCGGGGTAGGTGACGGCGCTTTCGCGGCGGGTGTAGAGGGCGGCCAGGCCGGTGGTCAGCCACAAGTCGTCAGCAATTTCCAGGTCGTTGCCAACGTGCAGGACGGTGTCCGAGCCTTGATAAGTGAAATTGCGCATGCGCGTGCCCGACGCGTAGCCAGCGGTGTTGCCCGTTGGGATGCGCACAAATTCACTGGCGCCGTCGTTGGGCAAATGTTTGGTCACGCGCAGGCCGACGGTGCTGCGGCTTTCCATGCCTAACAGGGTGTCGCGGCGCTTGTAGTCGAAGGTGCCGCTGACGTCGGTGTAGGCGACCTTCAGGCGGTTGGGGCCTTCGCGCAGATCCATCGGGTAGTCGTGGTAGACGAGGCCGGTCTGGATGCTCGAATCGTCGTCGATGTAGAACGTGGTTTTGTTGCCGATGAAGGTGCTGCCCGGCTGCTTGCGGCTGTCGTCGCGCGAGACGTAAGCCGGGTTGGCCGCTCGTGGGTCGTGTTCGATGGAACGCTTGGTCACGCGGCCGGCGAGGTCGTTGTCGGTCTCGCGGTAGCGGATATAGAAGCGCGTTTCCAGGTTCGGGTTGAAGCGATAGCCGAAGTTGGCGATTACGCCTTTGCTCTCGCTGGCGGTGTGATCCTGATAGCCGTCGGCGTTCGAATCGGTCAGCGAGACGTAGTAATCAAAGTCGCCCAGCACCTGCCCGGAACTGACCTGACGCTGCTGATAACCGTGGCTGCCGGTGGCGTAGCGCACCTGCAATTTCGGCGCGGTATAGCCGGTGTGGCTGACGTAATCGATGGCGCCGCCCAACGCCAGTGCGCCACGGTCGAAGCCATTGGCACCGCGCAGCACTTCAACATGATCAACCCACAGTGGCTCGAGCAATTCGTAAGGCGTACCGCCCGGACCGGTCAGCGGCAGGCCATCGAGCAGCGTATACAGCCCGGAAGCATGAGCGCCGGGTGCGCGGTTGATGCCCGAACCACGGATCGAAATTTTCACCCCTTCATTACCCGCCGACTGCGCGTAAACCCCCGGTTGATACGCCAGCACATCCTGATTGCTCGCCACGCGACCCTGCAACGGCTGGCGCATGTCGACCACGTTGCTGCCGCCGGGCACCTCGGCCAGGCGCGCTTTGGCGTCCTCAACGGAGGCGTCGGCGCCGCTGCGCTCCTCGGCCGAAATCAGCACCTGGCCCAGCTCCATACCTTGGGTTTCGGCCACGGCCGGGCAGGCAAGGGCCAGGCCCAGCAGGGTAACGGGCAGGGATTTGGGCGCGGGCATTGAAGAACTCCAGACGGTCAAAAACAGGCGATGAACAGTGCGACGTAGAAAGGAGAGATGGAAACACATGGCGACTTTGTTTTTTGCCCATGGGGTGAAATTAAACAGCAGATTCGTTCACGGGATCTACGCTAATCCACTGGGCAAGGAGCCAGCGGCGAGGCATTGGATAGGCCGGTCAGTCATCTTGCATCTGAAAGGCTGTTGAACATTGTCACTGCCGCCAATGATCAGAAATTAATCGATCAGCGCAAGTCAGCAAGGACTGCAACCCATGCACATTATTCGGTCAGAACAGATAGGTTTTTTTTCCGACGATTTAATCTTGAAGTTCGCCCGGCAAATTTTTCCGGACATGAAAGCCGCCCATGCAGAGGCGGTCGCTGGAGGAACTGATACAGCGTGGCTCGCACGCTTGACGCATTGCATCCGTGAAGCGCACGCCTATGGGTTCACGCAGGATCGGGACATTATTTCGTTTGTAGAATTATCCCTTTCATTGGGCGGGGATTTCATGCGGCAGAACGACGTTCATCAGCTATTGGCTGATCAAAGTATTACACCCCATGAGCGTATGGGGCTGATGTTGCTGGCTTTGACATAAATGGACTAACGGTCTCTGTCTTTGGGGCCTCCTCGCACCCTGCTCGGACGCTTATATGAAATGCCACCTCTGCGAAACCATTGAGCGCTTCAACCACGGTTCATCGAGCGCAAGCTCGATAGTGGCCTGCCAGTGCCCCTTGAATCCGTTGAATGTTTGTGCTGCAACCAGCGCCAAGCCTGCATCGGCATTAAACCCGGAAAGTCTGCGGCCCGCTATTCAATACACATCGATACAGAGACTCACAGCGAAGGAGTACATCGAGTCGCAACGTGATTATCAGAATGCTTTGTCAGGGACGTGCATGCGCAGGCTAATGAGGGAACATAATACTGTAGGGTTTGAGTTCGAATTTATCGGGCATGACTATAAGGGATTGGACGCCCATGTGATTTTTACCACCTCAGGGCCGCTTTCGAACTTGTTCGAATTGGGGTTCGTTCTGGAAAGTGATGCCAACGATATCGTTGAGATCGGTATGCCGCCGTTTCTTATTCCCAAAATAGATGGAAAGCCGAATAAGCCAGAGATCGGGGCGGTTTATCTCAAGATGGAAGCCGCCATGCGCCAAATCAAAAAGATGGCGTTGAAGGACAAAGCGATTCATGAAGAAATTGATGCTTTGGATAAAAGTATTGTCGGACTCGTCAACGAGGATGATGCTTCAAAGTCGTCAGCCAATCAGGAAGTTTCAGCAGAGATTGAGGCTTTGCAGCTTTCTGAATTAGAGCCTGTGCCCGTCAAAAAAGATTTAATCAAGCCGGGAGGGGCAGAAGATATTAACCTTGCGAAGTTGGTTGAACTTTGCAAGGAGTACCTGTTTGCGCAAGGGTGGACTGATATTCTCCATGGCGATATTGGAATAATTAACGCTGAAGTGAAAAAGGCGGGCGGGGCGGCTGTTTATTCTCAAATGAATATTTCCATGGATGGTTTCGAGAGTGCAGAATTGATCGTGGCTGCGCGCGCGCTGTTTTCTAAAAGGAATTTTTGCGAGGACTCTCCTATAGGATTGGCGTACTTTGCTCTCCAGGATGAGGGTGTAAACGAAGCTGACTATAAGGGTACGTTGGCACAATTTGTTCATGTCAACAAAGCCTTGGCAAGTACATTGGCGATTCCTTCCATTTCATTAAGGCAGCGAAATGGCGATGTTGTTTCGGGTGATGATGATCTTTCATCGGCTGTAAAAGAACTGGCGAGTGTCTGGGTAAAGGATGCATTGCCGAATATCCTGTCAACATTAGGCGTTTTTGACAGGGAAGTGTTGGCGACTCATGCAGTCAAAGCCAAAAACACGGTTATCAAGGAAAACCTGGACTCATTGATGGTAGGGGTGAACGCCGCAGAGGACTATTTGAATGGGTCGATCGAAACAAAAGTAAAAAACTGGACGCTGATGAATAACTTGTGTTGTAGCGCAATTGATAAAGGCACCTACCAGGAAATTCTAAGGTGTGCGCATGTGCTGGGATTACCACCGGGATGTGTAATTCAGGAAGCTGCCAGAGTAGCGAGTGCGTGCCTGGATGATACCGGAGAGTATCTGGTCGGGGAGGCTGCGAAGAGGCGTCTGGATGACTTGAAACAGGCGCCAGAAAGAAATCCTGAAATCACAGATATGGATTATTTATCGGTCTGTGAAGTGAAAACTGCCGCACTATATGATCAGAAATGTGCATTTTTAAAAAAAGAGGTATTGGAACAGGTTAAGGCAGTGGAGGCATCTGAGGCGCGACACGATTTTATTGTGGGCAAGGTAAACCGTGAAATAGATGCACTGATTGAACGTATTCGCGATCCATCCATTGTTACCTTCGATCGGCCTGCGTTTACCGCAGAACAGTACGGTGATGGTATGGGGGTGCGAAAAGACACCTTTATCAACGGCCGGGTATATCCATGTTGCGGAAAAGAGGGCATGAAGGGCATTGAATACAACATTGTCGAGCTTCGAAGTATGCCTGCTGTCGGCAAGTATCTGGGGCTTGACCGCAATCCTGAATCGCAAGCGGCTTCCTCGTCCTCAAAGCTGACACAGTCCGACAAGGGGCCTTCAAGCGTGTTGAAAGAGTAATTTCCATCAAAAAAGCAGCCTTTTGACGCGTTGCTGCGTGCGTTCGCGATGGGCTCTACAGGCTTTGGCAAACCGCATGAACGCTGCACCAGCGGCGTGCTGCGGGCCAGCGGCGAATCCCGAAAGGGCAAGACTTCCCGCGGAAAAACCGGATAATGGCGACCATTCGTTTAGCCGTATTCTGGTAATCCCGCATGGAAATCAAGGTCAACTTTC
Organism: Pseudomonas sp. Irchel 3E19; assembly: GCF_900187585.1. Lineage (NCBI taxonomy): Bacteria > Pseudomonadati > Pseudomonadota > Gammaproteobacteria > Pseudomonadales > Pseudomonadaceae > Pseudomonas > Pseudomonas sp. Irchel 3E19. The sequence goes on along the minus strand of NZ_FYDT01000089.1, from coordinate 4,839 downwards.
TCGACAACCTTCGACTTGAAGCCAAGTTCGATGACTTCACGGTGATCGCCGATCAGCCCATTCGCTACAAGGGCGATGGTTCGGCACCGGGGCCGTTCGATTACTTTCTGGCTTCGTCGGCCTTGTGTGCGGCGTACTTTGTAAAGTTGTACTGCGACACACGCAACATCCCCACCGAAAACATTCGGCTGTCGCAAAACAACATTGTCGACCCGGAAAACCGCTACAACCAGATCTTCAAGATTCAGGTCGAATTGCCCGCGGACATCTCTGAAAAAGATCGCCTCGGTATCCTGCGTTCGATCGATCGCTGTACGGTGAAGAAAGTCGTGCAGACCGGCCCTGAGTTTGTCATCGAGGAAGTCGAGAACCTCGACGCCGACGCCCAGGCGCTGCTGATGCCGCATGGCGGCTCGCAGGCGGGCACTTACATCGCCGGTAAGGACCTGCCGCTGGAACAAACCATCGCCAACATGTCGGGGATTCTCGCCGACCTCGGCATGAAGATCGAAATTGCTTCGTGGCGCAACATTGTGCCCAACGTCTGGTCGTTGCATATCCGCGACGCGCATTCGCCGATGTGCTTTACCAACGGCAAGGGCGCAACCAAAGAAGGCGCGTTGGCCTCGGCGTTGGGCGAGTTCATCGAGCGTCTGAACTGCAACTTCTTCTACAACGATCAGTTCTGGGGCGAAGACATCGCCACTGCCGAGTTCGTGCATTACCCGGACGAGCGCTGGTTCAAGCCGGGGCCGAAAGACGAGTTGCCGCCGGAGATCCTCGATCCATACTGCCTGGATATTTACAACCGCGACGGCGAATTGCGGGGTTCGAACCTGTTCGACACCAACTCCGGCAATACCCAGCGCGGCATTGTTTCGCTGCCGTTTGTGCGTCAGTCGGACAGTGAAGTGGTGTACTTCCCGTCCAACCTGATCGAAAACCTGTTCCTCAGCAACGGCATGAGCGCCGGCAACACCTTGGCCGAGGCGCAGGTGCAGTGCCTGTCGGAAATCTTCGAGCGCGCGGTCAAGCGTGAAATTCTCGAAGGCGAAATGGCGCTGCCGGACGTACCGCAGGAAGTCCTGGAGAAGTATCCGAGCATTCTGGCCGGCATTAAGGGTCTGGAGGAGCAGGGCTTTCCGGTGTTGGTGAAAGATGCGTCGCTGGGTGGTGAGTTTCCGGTGATGTGCGTCACGTTGATGAACCCGCGCACCGGTGGCGTATTTGCCTCTTTCGGCGCCCACCCAAGCCTGGAAGTCGCGCTGGAGCGCAGCCTCACCGAGTTGCTGCAGGGTCGCAGTTTTGAAGGTTTGAACGACTTGCCGCAGCCGACCTTCTCGGGTCAGGCGGTGACCGAGCCAAACAACTTCGTCGAGCATTTCATCGATTCCAGCGGTGTGGTGTCGTGGCGCTTCTTCAGTGCCAAGGCGGACTTCGAATTCGTCGAATGGGATTTCTCCGGCCAAGGTGAAAACTCCAACGCCGAGGAAGCCGCCACCCTGTTCGGCATCCTCGAAGACATGGGCAAAGAAGTCTACATGGCGGTTTACGAGCACATCGGTGCCAAGGCCTGTCGCATTCTGGTGCCGGGTTACTCGGAGATCTATCCGGTCGAAGACCTGATCTGGGACAACACCAACAAGGCCCTGCAATTTCGCGCCGATATCCTCAACCTGCACAACTTGAGCAAAGTAGGCCTGCGTAACCTGGCCCAGGGTCTGGAAAACAGCGAGCAGGATGATTACACCGACATCACCACGCTGATCGGCATCGAGTTTGACGACAACACGCCGTGGGGCAAGTTGACCATCCTCGAACTACGCCTGCTGATCTATCTCGCCCTGCAGAAGTTCGAGCAGGCGAAAGATCTGGTCGAAGCCTTCCTGCAATACAACGACAACACGGTCGAACGCGGTCTGTTTTACCAAGCCGTGAACGTAGTGCTGGAAATGGAGCTGGACGAGGATCTGGAACTGGCCGACTACGAAGCCAACTTCCGCCGCATGTTCGGTGATGAGCGGATGGATGCGGCGATTGGTTCGGTGAACGGTAGTGTGCGTTTCTATGGTTTGACGCCGACGAGCATGAAGCTGGAAGGTCTTGATCGGCATTTGCGTTTGATCGAGAGCTACAAGAAGCTGCATGCGGCGCGGGCCAAAATCGCTAGCTGATTTTCGACGTGTGCGCTTAAAACCTGTGGCGAGGGCGCAAGCCCCTCGCCAAGGTTTTGCCGGCCGTCACGCCTGACTCAACCGTTTCTCCATGATGATCGTGCGCTCGACGCCATGAAACTCATCGCGGATCTTCTCGAAGCCCAACGAGGCGTAAAAACCTTCGGCGATGATGCAGCCTTAACGCCCGTGCGCGGCGTTAGCCAGTTGCCCGGTATCGACCCGCACAAACACCGAGTCGCCCACCGCCGTCAGCACTTCCCCCGCGAAGACCTCACAGATTACCCGGGTCTTGCGCCCGACTTCCCCTTCGACTTTCGCCCGCAGGGTCAGCGTTACGCCCATTGGCGTCGGTTTGATGAACTTGACGCCCAGGTTGCCGGTAACGCAGTCGATGCGCGGCAGGCTGCCGGGTTCGCGGTTTTCTGCGCGGTAGTGCCAGGCCATTGCCGTCCAGTTGGAGTGGCAGTCGACCAGCATTGCGATCAGCCCGCCGTAGACCAGGTCCGGCCAGCCGCAGTATTTGGCGTCCGGCACATGCTCCGCGAGAACGTGCACGCCGTCTTCATGCCAATAACTCTTTATATGCAGGCCGTGCGGATTGCTGCCGCCGCAGCCGTAACAAACGCCTTGCGGCGCGGCGCTGTCTTGCAGTGAGGTGTCGAGGCTGGACATGGGTGTGGTCATCCTGGAGTGGTGAGGCCGGTCAGGCGCATGGGGATTCGGCGACGCGCCGATCCGTTATTGCTCGGGCGTGAGCCATGTATCGACAACCCGTCGATCCAGCTCTTCCCAATACGCCATGCCCAGTACCCGCGTGGTGTTCAGCCCGCGCAGATAACCGCGCAACTGATGGGCGGTGTCCCTGATGAGCTGCGGATCGGTGGCGTTTTTGTTCAGCAGCACGCTTTCGTACTGGACCAGGTACTCAGCCACCCGCTCGCGGAAATCGGGCAGGACGGCGTCGCGGATCAGATCAAACGTTCTCAAGAAGGGATCCTCTTTCGATTTTTCTAGTTGTATTGAGTGTGTATCAGTCTTCGTACCGCGCAACTATTGCTAGAAGTAATAGTGACCATTAAGAAACGCAAGTTCTGCTTTGTCGGCAATGAGCGGAAAATCGCCCCCATCGAACACGCAGCCAAGGAATTTGCGCGATGAACACTCTGACTCGACTGGCTTTTGTCGCCCTGCTGATGGGCGCTGCCGCTGCACCGACCTACGCAGATGACGCCCGGTCGTGTCACTTTCAGACCATCACCGGCAGCAGTGCGACGTTACAGCACTCGCAAACAGTCGGTGTGTTGTACAGCGACAACACGCTGGACAATCTGCAATACCTTGAGCGTTACCACAACATGGCGGTCAACGGCGCGAAAGATGCGCTCGACTCGCGGATCCGCGAGGCCTTCGTCGAAAGCTCCGACCCGGAACTGGCTGTTGACTGGTTAGTGAGTTCGTTACAGCAGCAGTTCTTGTCCGTGACCGTCTACGACAGCCTGGACGAGTTGGTGCAGGCCCATCCGGATGTCGTGGTGAAACTCGACACCTTCAATCGCCTGTTGACCCAGCGTAACGATCGGGTCGAAGCCCGATTCACCGCGCACTTCTACGACGCCAACCTGCAATACATCGGCAAGGCCGAAGGCGCCGTGGAAAAACAGTTGCCATCGGTTTGGGTTCACAACCAGGCGGCGCCGCAAATCGCCGCGCAGATCGAGAAACAACGTGACCTGCAACTCACGGCATTAAAACAGTTCGACAGTTCGCTCAAGGCGCTGGTGTCGGCAAGCTGAACACTTAAAACATAAATGGCGACGGCGGCGCCGTGAAGCTGCACCGTTGCCGGTTGAACCGAACCTTTATTTTCAGGATTACACCGATGCGTCATTTATTCCTGCCGGCCCTGGCCGTTGCTTCGTTGCTGTTTGGCGGTTGTGCCTCTGCACCGAACGACCCGACGCTGACCTTGCAGACCAGCAAGACGCCGGCGCAGTACGCCGATTGCGTTGTGCCGAAATTGCAGGGCAGTGCACTGAACCCGAGCGTCTCGCAGACTCAGCGCAGTTACCGGATTGTGGTGCCGAGCAAGGTTGCGGCAGACAACGTGCTGGAAGCCTACAAGGCTGGCAGCGGCGGCAAAGTGTTCATTTACGAGCGCCATTTGCTCGCCTCGAATTTCCTCCCGTCAAGTTTCGAACGCGCCGCGCAGGACTGCATCTGAGTGAGGCGTTGACCCCGTTTTAACCGAGCTCCTTCGGTTGGCCGCAACCAACCAATTTTTTGCCCCGTATCGCATTCGGTTACGGGGTTTTTTTTGGTTCTTCACGGATTACCGGGAAAGACGCTCTTGATTTTCATGAAAAAGAATTCGCTATCCCGGTAACCGTACGCCATCCGTTTGATAACCTTTATTCGATTGTTTATGCCTTCCAACTGCCCCGTGTGCATCGGCCAGCGAACCCGGCTGACGATTCCCCGCCAGTAACCCTTTAGCCGTTTGGCGAACAGGATCAGAGCCGGTATCGCGCTTTCATCAGCGTGGCGCAGCCATTGCTTCCAGGCTGATCTCCAGCCCCAGGCGGTACTTGGCGTCCAGAGCGTTTTGAGTTCAGCTTTCATCAAGTAGACCGTCATCAACGCTTGGTTGGCCGCCAGCAAATCC
>NZ_FYDT01000091.1:0-10244 GCF_900187585.1 Pseudomonas sp. Irchel 3E19 | reverse complement strand
CGGATGGCTTGCATGGGGCGGGGATCTTGTTTTTGTGTGGTGCAAACCAAGTTGCCGACTCATGCAGGCTTCTTCAATAATTCCAACTTCTTGATTTTTCGTAAGAAAAATCGGGGATCTCTCAGGGTCGGACCGTAGTTGCTCAACCAGAGAGCGCTCCTTTAATCGTTTACGGTGTGCTGGGCGGGCTCACTATGGTGCGTGGGGAATTGGCGCATTGCGCTGGATGTAACGAATCCGCCAAACCGCCCTTGCCATTCGGTGAGATAGGTCAATAGATTGAAGCAACTCGCGTTATTGGACAGCTAGGTGACTTGGCCGTACGGTTACAGATGAAGTGCAAAACTTAACAGAGATAGGTATCGACGTGGCCATCCGCATTACCGCGTTGAAGGACTCAACACATGTGGCGCGCAAGCTTGGAAACGACACACGAATTCTTTGCGCGTCCCCGGCCTACCTCGAACAAAAAGGTGAACCGAAAGAGCCCGCAGATTTGAGTCGCCACGATTGCATTATATTGGGAGACGAGAATCGCTGGCACTTTGCCGATAACCCACGCAACCCACCTTCTCTTGTCAATAGCTGTTTTCGAGTTAACTGCGGGGAAACTGCGCGCATGGCTGCTGTACCTGCGCCGAATCGGACTCAAGCACCCGCACAAAGGTGTCGGCCTGCGCGCGATTGCGCAGGCGACGAGTCCAGGTGCCGATCAACTCTTCGTAATGCTCGAGAAAGCCGGGTCTGCGGGGACGCATGGGGGTATGGGCGGCGGATTTAGGAAAGGGGCGCGAATAGTAATGTTTCCTATTAATGCGAGGCAATGCATTCCTTGGCATACCAAAGAAGTCGTCCGATACATTACGAAAACGCCACCAAAAAAAGCCTCGCTACCCAACAGGCAGGAGGCTTTACCATCACACGAAGGACGACACCATAAAACGACTCGGGATCGTTTAAACCTCGTCGCACGATTGATTGGAAGCGTTCAACAGACGAACCAGGACGGATGCGGTATTCCCCCCGCCGCCATTAATCGTATAGGTCACCCGAGCCGAGCCGTTTTTGATGGGCTTGATATGAGGAATCCAGTCGCCAATGGTTTTTTCGAGCCCATTGGCTACGTCCCCCGGAGTGACAAAATGGTTCAGCGATGTGTTAGCGCCCGGAATGGGCGTCTGCCCCTCGCTATCGCTGAAACCTTGCCAGGAAATCTTCAGTACCGCTCCCTCTGGAGTATCTGTTAGCGGTCCGATCTTGACCTTAACGCCGTCCATTGGCTTGGAACTGCAGTTAATCACCCCACGCACCGCATCTGGAAAGGTAATTTCGCTCATCTGGAATCTCCTTGAAATAGCAAAGTTACAACTGTCATATCTGACAGTTACTCAAGACTCATTGGCTATAAAAAATCCGACATTCCAACCTTTCCAGATCCTGTGCCGAAGCCTCCAAACTTTCTCCGGCACAAATCCCGTGTGAAAGCGTGCTTGGTGGTGGATGCAGACTCCTGCGCACCCACCTCCCATCGGGTTTAGCCTTTTTCGTCGATGCCGGCTTGCAAAGGCTGGCTGTCGAGGTGGCCGCTCAAGGTCACCGGGCCGATGTTCAGATCGCCGTTTTCAAAGGAAACCTTCGGCGCGTTTTCTTCCTTCTTCTGTGGCAGGTCAACCCCGGCTTTCACACCGTAATCGAGGTTGCTCAGGTCAGTGTTGCCAACCTTCGAACCACCGAGATCAACCTTGCCTTCAGACGAGGAAATCCGTGCGCCGGTCAGTTGTGTGGCGCCGCCAACGTGCAGATTCACGCCTTGGCTGCCACTGATGCCGGAGGCGTGTTTCACGCTGTCCTTGTGCGCGTACTCGCCTTGCGCTTTCAGCGTCGGCTTGTAATCGGTGCCGGCGAGTTTTTCCTTGTCGCCGGGTGGATTTTTCTTGGCGGTCAGGCCCAGATCGACATCGACTTTGGCGTGGGTCTGCGAGTCCTGACGGCTTTCGACGGTGAGATCACCGACCACCTTACCGCTGACATTCTGCGCATCGATTCGCGCACCCGAAAGTTGCGCATCACCCGCACTGTTCAGCACCACGGTGTCAGCCTTGATCTGGCTGTTCTGCTGCGTGGTGCCTTGCAGGTAATCCACGCCGACCTTGGCCCCGGCGTTGAAGCCGTGGTCGCTGCTGACTTTCTCGTCCTCGGCGGTTGGGTTTTTGCTGCTCAGGTTGCCACCGGCATTCAGCGCCACGTTCCAGTTGTTGCGACTGTCGGTGGACTGCGCTGATTCCTGCACATAACCGCCCTTCTGCGCATCAATGCTGACGTTTGGCGCGCTGGCCTGAGTGCCTTGCAGATGCACCGCATCGCCGCTCAGGGCAATCGTGCTTTGGCTATTGAGCTGGCCGCCGGTCAGGGTCTGCGAGTTCTCGTTGACCCGACCGATTTTGAAGTTGCCGCTCAGATTAGCGCCCTGATCACGGCTCTTCTCGCTGCTGCTTTTGCTGCCGCCGCCCTTCAAGCCACCACCGAGATTGCTGCCGGTGGCGCTGTGGGTGTCGGTGGCCGCTTGCAGATCGAGCTTGCCGTCAGCCTTCAGATCGATGGCGCCCGCGCTGTCGATTTTCGTGCCTTGCTGGACCTGATTGCCGCCGCTGCTCAGTTGCACGCCGTTGCCGCTGATGCTCGCCACCTGGGCCTGAGTGTCAGTGGTCTGCTTGGCGCTGTGATCGAGCTGGAATCCGGCACCGAGGTCGACGTTGGTGCCATCGGTGCCCGGCAAGGTGCCGACGGTCAGCGAGCCATTGCCGCGCAGGCTGGATTCACTGCTGCTCTGGCGGTCGGTGGCCTGATTCAGCGCCAGATCGCCGCCGGTCTTGAAGCTCACGCCGCCCTGGCCGCCGCTAAAACGGCTGCCTTCAAACTGTGCGTCGCCTGCGGTTTTGATGTTAACGCCTTGGCTGCTGGCGTAACCGCCAACCACGGCCGTGGAGCTGTTTTTGCTGGATTGGCTGCTGCCACCGGCACCGCTGCCGGCGACGTTCACGTCTTCGCCGGTTTTGGTGTAGACGCGCACGTCGACCTTGGCATCTACCGCGTTATCAGTGCTGCTGTGGGTGTTGCTCGCGGCATCGGCGACCAGTTTGTCGGCGCTGATGTTTACCTTGCCGGCGCTGGCGTTGTACTGGGTGCCTTGGTCATGCACGGCGCCGGTGGCTTTCACATCGACGCTGCCGCCGTCAAAGCGGCTGACTACAGCGTTGCTGCTGTGGTCGGTTTTATCAGCGCTGCCGTGACCGATCGCCACGTCGATACCGACGTTCGGTTGACCGAGATTGCTCAACGCTTCCTTGTCCGGCACTTTGCCGTTCAGCACGTCTTTGACGGCACCCACGATTGGCCGGGCGATGTCTTTGTACTCGACATTGGCGCCAATGTCCGCCGACCAATTGCTTTCGTTGTGGGTGCTGCTTTCGGTGTTGCGGGCCGCGCGGTTGTCGACTTCGTCGGCCGCGATGTTCAAGCCATTACCGACCTTCACTTGAGCCCCTTCGGTGGCGAGCTTGTCGGCATTGATCGTCAAACCGCCGCTGCTCTGCACACTGCTGGTTTGCGCCGTGGTGTTGCTCGTGGTGTCCTGCGAAGTGTTGTGGGCGAAATCGATGCCACTGCCGGCGCGGTCGAGGCCGCCGGTGTAGTAGAAACCGCCGCCGGTGCTGCGCTTGTCGGTGGCGGTTTTGTGGCTGTCTTCTTCGGCCAGCAACGACACGTTTTTGCCGCTCAGGCGGGTATCGCCCGCAGTGGATCGGACCTCGCCGCCCTTGATCGTCAGATCGCCGCCAGCCTGCACCTGCACGCTGCCGCCGCTGAGGCTGGAGCCTTGTTGGGTGACGCCGTTATGGGTGACGGTCTGCTGCTTGTCCTGGTAATGAATCCCGGCGCGATATTGCTCCGGCGTTTGCTCTTTGGCGTAGGCATCGAAGCCACGGGTCTGCGTGCTCTCGCTGCGGTCGTGGGTGTTCTGCGCGGAATGCACGTTCACATCCCCCGCCGCGTCCGCCGTCAGCGCGCCGCCGGCCTTGACCGTGGAACCGGCCACTTCGATGTCCTTGGCGCTCTTGAGCTTGAGGTTGCTGTCGGACACCAGTTCGCTGCGCACTGTGGTGCTGTCCTTGGCGTTCTGGCGCGACTCGTCCTTGCTGATGCCGAAAAACTTGCTGTCCTTGTCGTGATTGTTGCTGTGCGAGGTGTCTTGCACGCCATCGACAACCAGCGAGCCCTTGTCGCTGATCACACTGGCGTCGGTACCGCCACGCACCTGGCTGCCGCTGATGCGCACGTCGTCAGCCTTGACGATCAGTTTGCCGGCCGCATTGATTTTACTGCCCTGATGCCGGGTCTGGCCCTTGTCGGCATCGCCGGTCTTGCCGAAGAAACCACCGCCGACCAGATCGCCGGAATAACGGGTGTCACTGTTGCGATTGGTGCGGGTGGCGGTCGTGATTTCCACCTGTTTGCCGGCCAACTGAAGGTCGCCCGAACTGTTCAGCTCGGCGCCTTCGGAGCGCAACAACGCGGCGGTTTGCAAGGCGATGTTGCCGGCCTTCAATTGGCTGGTGATGCTGCGTTGCTCTTCGCTGCTGCTGTTCCAGTCGGCTTTCCACAGGTGCTTGCGATGGTTGCCCTGATCGGTCTGGATGTGGCTTTCGGTGGCGGCCGAGAGGCGCAGATCGCCGCCGCTTTTCACCTCAAGATTCTTCGCTGCTTCGACTTTGGCGGCTTTGAGTTCGGTGTCTTTGCCGGAAGACAATTTCGCGTCGCGGCTGGCGACAATCTGACTGCCATGCTGTCGCGTTTCGCTGTCGGTCTGGGTACGGTCGTAGGTTTCCCAAGTAATGCCGATGGTGCTGTTGTTCCAGTTCTCGCGTTTTTCCTGGAGCTTGCGGCTCTCGACCGCGCTCAGCGTCAGGTTGCGTTTGGCATCCACCGTAACGTCGCGACCGCTGACATCAGTGGCCGCGAGCGTCAGGTCTTTACCGGCGTGCAAACCGACATCACCCTGACTGCTGCGGATACCGGCGCGGGTCACGTCGAGGCTGTTGGCCACGGCTTCGCCGCTGACATTGAGGTCACCGGCCGAACGAATCTGCACGCCGTCGCGACCAGCGACTTGTACCGCGCCAACCCGCACACCGGCCCCTTCGGCAGTGCTGACAATATTGATGCGACCGGCCTGCATCGCGCCGAACAGACTGGCGTCGATGCGTTGATCGCCGGTGTTGCCCGCCGGGTCCACGGTTTTCACCTGGCCGCTGGCGTAATCCACCTGATTACGGCCGACCGTGAGGTTCAGTTGATCGCGGGCGGTGAGCGCACCCTGGCTGTCGATGCGCGGGGCGATCAGGTTAATCGAGCCCTCGCCGTTACGCAGGCCGCCGTTGTGGATCTGCAACTGCCCAGTGGCGTCGCGGGTGTTCAGGGCTTGCAGTTTGCCGTCGATCAATTCCGGGCGACCCACCAGCAGATTGGCGTTCGGCGTGTTGATGAAACTGCCGCCATTGACCGAAATGCCGTTGGGGTTGGCCAGCAAGTAATCGGCGGCGCGACCGAAGATTTCCTGCGCGCCGTTGATCGCCGACGGATTGCGGCTGATCACCTCGTTGAGGATCACGCTCGCGGCCTGGCCTTGCAGTTGCGGGTTGGCCGCCAGTTGCCCGGCGAGCTGCGATTGCCCGGCCTGCAAGGCATTGTTCAGCACCAGGCCCTGACGGTCGACGTTGTAGTCGAGAAACTGGTTGTGCGACAGGCCCGAGCCATTGGGCGCGACGATGTTGACGATGGGCACCCCGCCCTGGGTCTGCAATTGCGCGGTGCCGCCGGGGCCCGGAGCAACGACGACACCCCCGGCGAGGGCGCTCGGCAGGTGCACGGCGAAGAACAGACTGGCAATCGCCCAACGCAATTTGCCCCGAGGGGAGAGATGAAATGCAAAGGTAGGTGCTGGCATAAAAACGTCTCCAAGTGGGTACGGCATCACGTTGCGCGATTTAGTCTTGGCCATGGCTGTCGCGCTCAGATCCGACGGCTGTTGGTTTACTGCGGTGTTCATATTTGCAAGCCGACCCGCATCAGCCAGGTTTGCGGTTCGTGCTGCAGACCGTTGGGGATGTTGAGGGCGCGTTGGTAATCGACGTCTACTTGCAGGTTCTTCCAGCCCAGATTCAACCCGAGACTGGCGCCGCTGAGGCGTTTGCCCTGAGCGCCGTGATCAGCCTTGATCCAGCCATGGTCGAGGCCGACACGCGGGGTAATCTGCACCGGCCATTCACTGCGCAGCGGCAGGCGCAACGTATTGCGCCAGATCGCACCACTGGCGCCGGATGCGCTGCTGATGCGGTAACCGCGCACCGCCGAATCGTCGGTGCCAAGCAGTTGTTCGATGGCCGGCAGCGGATCGGGGCTGTACTGCAAATTGAGCTGGCTCTGCCACTGCCAGGCTTGTGCGCCGAGCTGACCGTTGCGCCATTGACTGAGGCCGGCGCGGTACTTGTGGAACTGCGCCTTGGGCAGGTTTTTGATTGGGTGCTGCGAATCGTCATCAGCGCCGAACCAGCGCAGGCCTTGGGCGTAATTGACGTCCAGGTTCCATACCGCGCGGTCAAGCCAGAACAGATTGAGCCCGGCTTCGGCCACCGTCAGCGTCGGGCTCTGAATCCCCAGCCGGACGTTGTCCAGATAGCTGTCGACGTCCTTGTGCGCCAGTTGCAGGTTGGCGCTGAGCTGACGGCTCTGGTCGCGCCACAACACGCGGTCGGCGCGCAGGCTCACTTGATCGGTGATGCCGGTGCTGTGAAAAGTGGTGCTGGGCAATTTAAATGGCGCGCGATATTCGGCGTGGCTGGCGAACACGCTGTAGGTCCAGTAGCCGTAGGGAATCGCGTAGTACAGGCTGGCATTACGGCTATAGCGATCACCCTGGTTCAACGTGTCGCTGGCGCTGAGGCTCAACAGGTCGTTGAGTTCCAGCGGGCTGTCCAGGCTCAGGCTGAGCGTGTCGCGATCGCGCCCGGTGCTGGCGCTGCCGAGATTGTCCATGCCCAGGCCCAAGGCCCAGCGCGATTGCCCGGAGGTGCGCGAGCGCAGGATGATCCGCGTGGCGCCGGGCTGGCTGCCGGGGGCGATGTCGGCGGTGAGGTCGACAGAGCGCAGGCGGTTCAACTGATCCAGGCCTTGCTCCAGATCACGCAGGTTCAACGGCCCGCCGAGCATTCCCGGAAAAGCGCCGCCGAGCGAGACCGGCAGACTTTGATCAGCCAGTTCGATGGACTCGATGTAGCCTTCATCGACCATGATTTCCAGCGACTGCCCCGCCGCTGGCGCGCTGCTCAGGTACGGGCGGCTGGTGATGTAGCCCTTCTCGACGTAGATCGCGGTGATGGTCGCCAGCAGATGATTGATCTGGCCGACGCCCATGCACGGCGCCAGCAGCGGTTTTATCCGTGCGTTGAGTTTGTTGCTGTCGATCAGCGTGACGCCGCCGATGCGCGTACCGCTCAACGGCCAACAGCGCTCATCGGGGGTGACCGTTGGAGGAAGGGTCGAGGTGGCTGGCGCCGAGCCGAACGCGCCGCGCTCCAGTTGGCGCTTTCTTTGTTCCAGTTGCAGTTGTTGCAGATCGCGCTGTTGCAGTTGCTGCTGGCGCAGCACTTCCTGGCCCGGCGCGACAGGTTCGGCAGCTTCAAGCGAGGAGGCACACACACTCAACACAAAGGCCGACAACAGCGGGCAACGCGTGACACGACGACGGAAAACAACGCGAAACGGATTCGGCACGCAACATCCTTGCAATCATAAAATGGCGTAATGCCACTTCATCAATGTTCGCGATAGTCGGAGCCCTCCTACACAAAAGCAAGACGCTTCCTACAGCGCTTACACTTCTTAAACAATTGATTTGTTTACCCTGATTGTCAGCAGCAACGCCACGCCATTGCACCCTATCAGGGTTTCCCCGAGGACCTGAGATGCGCCTGCGAGCATCAGCCCTGCACCGATCAGCAAGTAATAAAGCAGCCCCAACAGCGCGCCGGCAGTGCCCAGACGATCTGCGTAATCAACCAGTGCCGAGCCGAGAATATTCGGTATCGCCAAGCCGAAGGCCAGTACCACCAGCAACATTGGCCATACGAACGCGCCGCTGTCGTGTAGCAGCCACACGCCGAGGCCACCGAGCAAACCGAGCGCTGCAGCGAGGCGAATCAGTTGCAGCGCACTGCAGCCACGGCGCAACAAACGCTTGTTCAGCCATGCGCCAAACCCTGAGCCCAGCGCGAGGATTACCCCGCTGTAACCGAAAGCTGACTCGCTCAAGCCGAGCCTTTTAAACATGAACGGGCCAAGGCTGTAATAGCTGAACAACGCAATGTTGAATGACGCGATCCACAGTGCCGAGCGCCAGATGCCGACATCGCGCATCATGCGCCCCAGGGTTTCGAACAAACTCACGGTAGTAGGCTGTTGCACACGGGTTTCCGGCAAGGCACGCCAGCTCCACAGCCACAGCGCCAAAACAATCAGCAGCAAGGCGCCGAGCACACCGCGGTAACCAAACCCCTGAGTCAGCGCCGCGCCACTGAACAGTCCAAACGCGGGGCTCGCCGCCAGTGCCATGCCCACCAGCGAAAACACCTGCGCCAGTTCCGTACCCTGAAAGCGATCGCGCAACAGCGTCTGGGTTACCACTGAACCCACCGCGGCGCCGAAAGCACCCAAGGCCTGAGCCATTAGCAGGTGCTGAAAGCTGCGGGCACTCAAGCCAATCACGCAGGCCATTGCGTAGATCGCCAGACCGCTGAGCATCGCAGGACGCCGACCGATCCGGTCACACACCCGGCCCCACGTCACCACACCGAATGCAAATGCCAGGAAATATACCGACATGGTTTGCGCCGCCTGCGGGCCGACGTCGAATGCCCGGCCTATATCGCCGAGCGCCGGGCTGTACAAGGTCTGGGCGATCTGCGCAAACATCAGCAGCGCAATCGCCAGTATCAATAGAGGTCTGTTGTTCATTTTGCGTTTACTCCCCAAACCAAAAACTGCCGAGGAGTTTAAGAAGCAGCGACTGGCGTATTATCCAGATCCCGCCAATTTATCATTGAAATCTGACAACCCATGGCCTGGCTCGATGCCCACTCAATGTTTGACCCTGACAGCTATCCGGCGCCAGTGATCGGCATCGCCTCAACCTTGGGTGATCACGACTCAGGCCTGCATCGCCATCAGCGTGGACAATTGCTGTACACGCGCAAAGGCTGCACCCGCATCACCCTGGCGCAACAGTTGTGCCTGCTGCCGCCGTCGCGGGCAGCGTGGATTCCGCCCGGCGTTGTACATCGCGCAGTGATGCAACACAGCGTGGATTACCGCTCGATTTATCTGACCGCCGAACTGTGCAGCACGCTGCCGCAACAGGTCTGCGTGATTGAAGTCAGCCCACTGCTGCGCGCCGTGCTGGAACCGATGGCATTGGCCGACTTTGACAGCAATTGGCAGCAGGGCAGATTCGGACATCTATTGGGCCTGTGCCTGTGCGAAATGGCGGAGGCGGCGCAGCAACCGATGCTCTTGTCGCTGCCATGGGACAAGCGCCTCGCCCCCTTGATGGCGACACCTGAGCGACTGCCGCCGGAACTGCAAGTACTGGAACAACAGATCGGCGCCAGCGCCCGCACCATTGGCCGGATCTTCCAGCGTGAAACCGGTATGAGCTATCAGCAATGGCGCCAGCAGTGGCGCCTGATGCGCGCCATGGAATTGCTCGCCACTGGGCGCAGCCTCAGTTTTTGCGCCTTCGAACTGGGCTTTGCCAGCGACAGCGCGTTCATTGCGTTCTTCAAAGCCATGACCGGCACCACGCCCGGCCATTGGCTCCAATAGGTAGCTGACGACCGGCGATGGTGACCCTGATGCGTAAGGTGCAACCACCGGCCGCGCCAAGTGCCGATGCCCATTAAAACGTTATCCCAGTAGATACCGTCTTGCCCCTCATCGGGCAAGGGCAATTTTCGGGTCGAATGGCTGGCCCGATTTAAGAACGGCGTAGACAAAATGTAGGAGTTTGCGCATCGCTGCACAGATGATTTGCTTGGGGGCCTTGCCGTTGGCCTTCAAGCGGTCCTTCATGGCGATGATTGCTTTGTTGTGCTTCAGTGCAACCAATCCAGGCATGTATAGACCCGCCCGAACGC
>NZ_FYDT01000067.1:0-26353 GCF_900187585.1 Pseudomonas sp. Irchel 3E19 | reverse complement strand
CTGGTCGATCAGCTCTTTTGGAATGGACGGAAGGTCACGCTTGGCCTCACGGGCCGGTTTCTTTTTGGTTGGCATACATGCACCTCTGCAGCATGTTATGCCCGAACACAAAATTAATGACACTCCCGAGCGAGCCTGCTCGCGAAGGCGGCCTCAACATCAACACACATCTGTCATAAACCCCGACTACCCTCAGCAGGTTCTCCCCCAGAGCCCTCACCATGTTCAAAGGTCTGTCCCTGCTTCTGCTGCTGATCAGTTTCACGGTTCAGGCCTCCGATGAGCAGTGGCCCGGCGAACAATGGCCGGTCGGCCCACAGATCACGGCGATTAAAGACCTTGAGACCTACGCCTTCGCGCCCCGCGACGACAACACTCGCCAAGGCATCCGCACCGACGCATTGCTGATCATTCGCGACGGCCAAATCATCTACGAACGCTACGCCGGCCCGACCACCGAGCAAACCTCGCACCTGACCTGGTCGATCAGCAAAAGCCTGATGGCCTGCGTACTCGGCGTGGCTTACGGCGAAGGTCTGTTCAAACTTGAAGACGCCGCCGTGAAGTTCTACCCGGCGCTGGAGAAACACCCGGCCATCACCCTCGCCAATCTGCTGCACTGGGCTTCGGGGATCGACTGGCAGGAAGATTACGAATATGCGCCACTGAAATCCTCGGTGGTGGCGATGCTCTATACCCGGGGCCATCGCGACATGGCCGCGTTCACCGCCGATCACGATGCTTACGCCGAACCGGGGCAGGCCTTCCGTTATTCCAGCGGCGACAGCAATCTGTTGGCGGCAGCGTTGAAATCCATCGTCGGCCCGCAGCGTTATCCCGACTATCCGTGGACGGCTTTGTTCGAGCCTTTGGGCATACGCCATGCTGTGTGGGAAACCGATGCCAATGGCACGTTCGTCGCCTCGTCCTACGCCTATCTCACTGCGCGGGATCTGGCGCGGGTCGGTTTGCTGATGGCTCGTGACGGGCGCTGGCATGATCGGCAGTTATTGCCCAAGGAGTGGGTGGCGTTCAGCCGCACTCCCTTCACCGGTTACAAAGCCCATCAGGACGAATCCGTGCCCGGCGGCCAATGGTGGCTCAATCGTCCAGCCGATGGTGCTGAATCGCCGTGGCCCGACGCACCGCCCGATACCTTCGCCGCGCTCGGCCATTGGGGCCAGGCTTTGTACGTGATCCCCAGTGAAAAACTGGTCATCGTGCGCTACGCCGATGATCGTGACGGCAGCTACAGCCATAACGAACTGCTCAAACACGTGCTGAAGGCGGTGCAGCCATGAAGCGCTTCGTGCTGTTAATGCTGGTCCTGCTGCTCGGCTGGATCGTCTATGAGCGCGAAAACCTGTGGGCCTTCCCCGACATCATCAGCGCCTACACCGCCAAGGAATATTGTTCCTGTCGTTACGTGATGAACAACGACGCCGAGTATTGTCGTGGCTATGTAAAACAATGGCTGCCGACCAGCGCATTCACCGATGACAACACCAACAAAATCATCACGGTCAGCGGCTTGGGCCGCAGCAATCGCGCCCAGTGGTTGAGCGAACGGCAAGGCTGTCGCCTAAATCCCTGAAAACACCCGATTGTTTTTTGTGGGAGCGAGCCTGCTCGCGAATGCAATAGCAGGCGCACCTTCTCTGTTGAGGCAGATGACGTCTTCGCGAGCAGGCTCGCTCCCACCGGGTGTGATCTTCAGTTTGCAATAACAGCGTGGGCAGTTAAGGTTCGTGCAGGTTTATCGTCCCCACGAGTCTTCAATGTTCAACCGCTCCCTCTACAAAACCCTGTCGAGCCTGTTGTTGGCTGCCGCTGCGCTGCCGGCCCAGGCCAATTGGTATCTGGACGGCGAGTCATCGCGGCTGTCGTTCGTCAGCACGAAAAACGCCCATATTTCCGAAGTTCAGCGTTTTCTGGTGCTGCACGGCAAAGTCGACCCCAACGGTCGCGCCGAGGTCGAAGTCGAACTGGATTCGATCAACAGTGGCATCCCGCTGCGCGACGAGCGCATGCGTAAAGAGCTGTTTCAGATCGAGCAATTCCCCGAAGCGACCATCACTACCCAGATCGACTTGCGCCCGATCAACGACCTGGCCCCCGGTGCGCAGCTGGAATTACGCCTGCCGCTGACCGTCAACCTGCACGGCAAGCAACACGAATACCCGGCCGAGTTGCTGGCAACGCGTCTCGATGACCGGCGCTTTCAGGTGGTGACGCTGGAGCCGCTGGTGATCAACGCCGAGGATTTCGATCTCGTCCCAGGCCTGGAAAGCCTGCGCAAACTGGCCGACCTGTCGGCCATCAGTCTGTCGGTTCCGGTGGGTGCGGTGCTGATTTTTACGGCGCGCTGACATGCGCGGCGCGATCTTCCCTTGGCGTGACGGCAACCGGTTCGAGCTGTTGATCGACGGCCCGCAGTTTTTTCCGCGCATGCTGGTGGAGATTGCCCGCGCCCAAGAGCAGGTCGAGCTGGAGTTGTATCTGGTCGAGGCGGGCGCCTGTGCCGAAGCCGTGGTGCAAGCACTGGTGCAAGCCGCCGAGCGCGGCGTGCGGGTGCGCTGCCTGTTCGATGATTACGGCAGCCTCGCGTTTACTCTCAATCTGCGTCAGCGCCTGATTCAGGCTGGCGTTGAACTGCGTTTTTACAATCGTCTGAGTTGGCGGCGCTGGGTCGGCAATTTTTATCGTGATCACCGCAAATTGCTGTTGGTCGATCAGCGTCTGGCGGTGGTCGGTGGCACCGGTGTTACCGATGAGTTCTGGACACCCGATAAAGACACCAGTGAATGGCACGAAGTGATGGTGGAAATCACCGGCCCGCTGGTGCTCGACTGGCAGGTGCTGTTCGACCGCCAGTGGATCGCCAACCGTCATCGGCGGGCGTGGAAACCGTCGGCGCATGTCGGCCTGCCACGCTTGCCCAAGGTGCCGGACATGGGCGAAGGCATGGGTCGCGTGGCCTATGCCGATGCCCGCCAGCACCGCGACATTCTGCAATCGCTGTTCCGCGCATTGAACAGCGGGCAGCAACGCATCTGGATGGCCACGCCGTATTTCCTGCCCACCTGGAATATCCGCCGCTCCTTGCGCAAAGCCGCCGCTCGCGGTGTCGACGTGCGCTTGCTGCTGACCGGGCCGCGCACCGATCACCCGTCGGTGCGCTACGCCGGGCATCGTTATTACCCGCGCCTGCTCAAGGCCGGGGTGCAGATCTTCGAATATCAGCCGTGCTTCCTGCACCTGAAAATGGTGCTGGTGGACGACTGGGTCAGCATCGGCTCGTGCAACTTCGATCACTGGAACCTGCGTTTCAATCTGGAGGCCAATCTTGAGGCGCTCGATCCGTCGTTGACGGCAGCGGTGGTGGCGAGTTTCGAGAAAGACTTCGGCTTGAGTCAGCGGGTGAGTCTGGAGGAATGGCGGAAGCGGCCATTGTGGCGGCGGGTGAAGCAGAGGGTTTGGGGCTGGGTGGATCGCTTGGTGGTCAACATTCTCGACAGACGCGGTTAACGCCAATTCCGAAACCAGTGGATTCCAATGTGGGAGGGGGCTTGCTCCCGAAGGCGGCATGTCATTCAGCATTTATTTAGCTGATACACCGCATTCGGGAGCAAGCCCCCTCCCACAAAGGCCCTTCTCACACGGGCATTTGTTCCTGAAAAACTACAGCAGTTCGAAACTCTGCTGCTTCACATCCTGCGAATCCAGGCCGATCTGCACGTTGAACTTGCCAGGCTCTGCCGCGTACTTGAGCTGGGCGTTGTAGAACTTCAGGTCATCCTCGGTGATGGTGAAGTGCACGACTTTCTGTTCACCGGCTTTGAGCATGATTTTCTGGAAGTTCTTCAGTTCCTTCACCGGGCGGATCATCGAGCCGGTGACGTCCTGAATGTACAACTGCACCACGGTTTCGCCGTCACGCTTGCCAGTGTTTTTCACCATGACGCTGGCATCGAGCTTGCCGGTAGCGTTCAGGGTGGTCGACGACAGTGCCATGTCGTTCAGGCTGAAATCGGTGTAGCTCAGGCCATAGCCGAACGGGAACAGGGGACCTGTGGTGTCATCGAAATACTGCGAGGTGTAGTTGCCCGGTTTGCCCGGCGTAAACGGTCGGCCAATGCTCAGGTGGTTGTAGTAGGTCGGGATTTGCCCCACGGAACGCGGGAAGGTCACCGGCAGTTTGCCCGACGGGTTGTAGTCGCCGAACAGCACGTCAGCGATGGCGTTGCCGCCCTCGGTGCCGCTAAACCAGGTTTCCAGAATCGCGTCGGCCGACTGGTTCTCTTCGAGAATGGTCAGCGGACGGCCGTTCATCAGCACCAGCACCAGCGGTTTGCCGGTGGCTTTCAGGGCACGGATCAGCTCGCGCTGGGTCTCCGGGATGTTCAGGTCGGTACGGCTCGACGATTCGTGGGACATGCCACGGGACTCGCCCACCGCTGCAACGATCACGTCAGCGTCCTTGGCGGCTTTCACCGCTTCGTCGATCAGCACGTTGGCCGGGCGCGGATCATCCACCACTTCCGGGGCATCGAAGTTGAGGAAGTTCAGGTAGTCGAGCACCTTCTTGTCGCTGGTGATGTTGGCGCCACGGGCGTAGATCAGGTTCGCCTTGTCGCCAATCACCGAGCTCATGCCATCGAACAGCGTCACCGATTGCGCCGGCTTACCCGCCGCCGCCCAACTGCCCATCATGTCGATTGGCGCTTTGGCCAACGGGCCGACCAAGGCGACTTTCGCGGTTTTCTTCAGCGGCAGGGTTTCGTTCTGGTTCTTCAGCAGCACCAGGCTGCGACGCGCCACTTCACGGGCATCGGCGCGGTGCAGACGGCTGTCGGCGTAGGTGTCGGCCGGATCGTCTTCAGCCTTGCCGATGCGCAGGTACGGGTCCTTGAACAGGCCCATGTCGTACTTGGCGGCGAGGACTTCGCGCACGGCGTTGTCGATGTGTTTCTGTTCGATCTCGCCGGACTTGAGCAGCCCCGGCAGCTCTTTGCCGTAGAGGGTGTCGTTCATGCTCATGTCGATGCCGGCCTTGATTGCCAGCTTCGCCGCTTCCCGACCGTCGCGGGCAACGCCGTGCTTGATCAGTTCGAAGATCGCGCCGTGGTCGCTGACCGCAAGACCCTTGAAGCCCCAGTCCCTGCGCAGCAGATCGTTCATCAGCCAGGTGTCGGCGGTGGCCGGGATACCGTTGATCGAGTTCAACGCCACCATCACCCCGCCGGCGCCGGCATCGATCGCCGCGCGGTAGGGTGGCAGGTAGTCCTGGTACATCTTCACCGGGCTCATGTCGACGGTGTTGTAGTCGCGACCGCCCTCGACCGCGCCGTACAGGGCGAAGTGCTTGACGCTGGCCATGATGCTGTCGGCGGCGCTCGGGGTTTCGCCCTGATAGGCCTTGACCATGACTCTGGCGATGCGTGAGGTCAGGTAGGTGTCTTCACCAAAACCTTCGGAGCTACGGCCCCAGCGCGGATCGCGGGAGATATCGACCATCGGCGCAAAAGTGATGTCGAGGCTGTCGGCGGCGGCTTCTTTGGCAGCAACGCGGCCGGACTGGCCGATGGCGTCCATGTCCCAGCTCGACGCCAGGGCCAGTGGAATCGGGAAAATCGTCCGGTGACCGTGGATCACGTCGTAGGCGAAAAACATCGGAATCTTCAGACGGCTGCGCATGGCAGCGTCCTGCATTGGACGGTTTTCCGCGCGGGTGATCGAGTTGAACGTGCCGCCGATGTTGCCAGCGGCGATTTCTTTGCGGATCAACTCGCGGGGCATTTCCGGGCCGATGCTGATCAGACGCAACTGGCCGATCTTTTCGTCGAGAGTCATTTGCTTCATCAGATTAGTGATGAAGGCGTCCTTGTTTTCCAGGGGGACCGGGGTCTCAGCGGCCAGTACTTGATGACTGGCCAGGCTGACGAGCAGACCCAGCAAACACAGCTTCTTCATGAATATTTTTCTCAAGGGCGCAAACGGCATTGCAATGCCGGCCAGCCAAAATGTAGGGAGCGACTATTGTTGTTCGGGTGCGGGCGCAAAAAACACTCAGCCAAAATACGACAATCGACAGTTGGCAGCGTCTGCGCAGGGCCTCTTTTTAGCCCATCGGCCCGTTGCAATCCAGTAGCGCCGCCGATTATGCCCCAAGAGCCGGTCCCGAATGTTTCGCGGGCGGTTTTTAAAATGAAATGTGCCAGGGAGCATCACTGTGATGAATGTAAGTCCAACCTTTCGCTCGCGTTTTCAGGTTGCCACGTTGCTGGTACTGGCAACGCTATTGACCGCGTGTGGGATCAACAACATCCCGACCCTCGACGAGCAGGCCAAGGCTGCGTGGGGCCAGGTGCAGAACCAGTACCAGCGCCGCGCTGACCTGATTCCCAATCTGGTGGAAACGGTGAAGGGCTATGCCGCCCACGAGAAGGAAACCCTGACTGCGGTGATTGAGGCCCGGGCCAAAGCCACGTCGATTCAGGTCGATGCCAATACCCTCGACAATCCCGAAAAGCTCAAGCAGTACCAGCAGGCGCAGGATCAGCTGAGCGGCGCGTTGAGTCGCTTGATGGTGGTCTCCGAGCGTTACCCGGACCTGAAGGCCAACCAGAACTTCCTCGCCCTGCAATCGCAGCTTGAAGGCACGGAAAATCGCATCGCCGTGGCGCGGCGCGATTTCATTCTGGCGGTGCAGAAATACAACACTGAGATCCGCACCTTCCCTGGTCGTCTCTGGCACAGCGTGATGTACAGCGACTTGCCGGTCCGCGAGACCTTCGAAGCCACTACGCCGGATGCCGATAAGGCACCCCAGGTTAAATTCTGAACACAAACCTGTAGGAGCTGCCGCAGGCTGCGATCGTTTGACGTGGGTCTTACAAGCAAGATCAAAAGATCGCAGCCCGCGGCAGCTCCTGCAGGGGGGGATATCCATGCGTGTGTTGAAAATGGGCCTGGTGCTGATGCTGTGGCTGTTCGCCGTCAGCGCCCGGGCCGAGTTGACGTTCCCGGCGCTGAGCGGGCGGGTGGTGGACGAGGCGCAGATGCTCGAGCCATCGGTGCGTGCGCAACTGAGCCAGCAGTTGCAGGCCCATGAGCAGGCGACGGGCGAGCAGTTGGTTGTGGTCACCCTGCCGGATCTGCAGGGCACCACCATCGAGGACTACGGCGTCCAGCTTGGCCGTCACTGGGGCATCGGGCAGAAGGACAAAAACAACGGCGCACTGCTGATCGTCGCCCGCGACGAGCGCAAACTGCGCATCGAAGTCGGTTATGGCCTGGAAGACCGGCTGACCGATGCGCAAACCTCAGTGATCATTCATCAAGTCATTACGCCTGCCTTCAAGACCGGCAATTTCAGCAAGGGCATCAGCGACGGCGTGGCGGCGATGCTGGTGGTATTGGGCGGTAATCCGCTGGACGAGCCGTCGACGGTGTACGAATCCAGTGGTGATCCGCAGAGTGATTTCATCTCCCGGCACCCGGCCTTGTTCGTGTTTCTGGTGATGTTGTTCATCCTGACGGTGTTTGTCTGCCAGATGCTCGGTATCCTTCCCGCCGGCCGTGGCGGCT
Organism: Pseudomonas sp. Irchel 3E19; assembly: GCF_900187585.1. Taxonomy (NCBI): domain Bacteria; kingdom Pseudomonadati; phylum Pseudomonadota; class Gammaproteobacteria; order Pseudomonadales; family Pseudomonadaceae; genus Pseudomonas; species Pseudomonas sp. Irchel 3E19. The sequence continues at coordinate 18,763 of NZ_FYDT01000067.1, read as the reverse complement.
CCGGTGGCTCGGGCGGCGGCTTTGGTGGGGGGGGCGGATTTGGCGGCGGCGGTGGAGGCGGTGGCTTCAGCGGCGGCGGGGGCAGTTTCGGCGGCGGTGGTTCGTCCGGCGGCTGGTGAGCACACAACAATAATGAGCAGGCACTCTTTGACATGGCATTACTGACTGAACACGAACAACGCAAAGTCGCCGAGGCGATCGCCCGGGTCGAGCGCGACACCGACGCCGAACTGGTGACGGTACTGGCGGCCCGCGCCGATGACTACGCGTACATTCCGCTGCTGTGGGCCAGCCTGCTGGCGCTGGTGGTGCCGGGCGTCGTGCATTACCTGACCGGGTGGCTGACCCTGCGCAGTCTGCTGTTAGTGCAGTGGGGCCTGTTCATCGTCCTGTGCCTGCTGTTTCGTCTGCCGAAGATCACCACCCACCTGGTGCCTCGTCGAGTGCGGCACTGGCGCGCATCGAATCTGGCGCGGCGACAGTTTCTTGAGCAAAACCTGCATCACACGGTGGGCAGCACCGGCATGCTGATTTTCGTCTGCGAGGCCGAGCGGTACGTGGAGATTCTGGTGGACGAGGGAATCTCCAGTCGGCTGGACAATAAAAACTGGGATGCGATTGTCGCGGCGTTTACCGAGCAGGTACGGCAGGGGCGCACACTTGAGGGGTTTGTGCAGTGTGTCGAGGCGTGTGGCGAGTTGTTGAAGGTGCATGTGCCGGTGACGCAGGTACGGAATGAGTTGCCGAATCGTTTGGTGGTGTTGGGATAGGCAAGATCAAAAGATCGGCCGCGATCGGACGATCTTTTGATTTTTGCCGTTCGGTAAATAAGAGCGTGTCCCCAGTCCCCATCCCCCCTAAAATACCCGCCATTCCCGATTCGCCCCCCGAGGCCGCTTGTTCATGTCCGTTACCGCCCCATCCGCCAAATCGGCGCCCGATCACCACGCCCAGTTCATCGAGCTGCTGCAAACCAGCCTTGAGCAGAACGGCTTCATCAAACTGGTGCTGGCCAAGTACGTCGGTGAAGAAGCGGACTTGCAGCGGGTCATCATCAAACCGGTGACGGTCAAGGCGCAGCCGAACCTGTCGTTCGTCTATCGCTACAAGACCCGCGACATCACCAAGAACCTGCCGCTGGCAGAGGGCGTGGCGATGATTGGCGAGTTTCTGCCGGCCACGTTCAAAAATGCGCATTTGCTGACCCTGACGGATGAAGCGCAGCTCGAATACAGCAAAAAGGGCAAGAGTTCTCTGTTCAAGAGCAAGCCCCAGCAATTGCGCGAAGCGCCCTCCGCTGAACACAACCGTGAGAAAAACCGCTTTCTGGAGCTGAGCCGTCCGTTCCTCAAGGATCTGGGCGTGACCAATGCGCAGCAAGAGCTAATCCCGGCGATGTCGCGCAAGTGGAAGCAGATCAACAAATTCATCGAAGTGTTCAGCCATGCCCTGACGTCGTCGCCGCTGGCGCTGGACAAACCGGTGCGGGTGGCGGATTTCGGTTCGGGCAAGGGTTACCTGACCTTTGCCATTCACGATTACCTGCGCAATACCTTGAAGGCCGAGGGTGAAGTCACCGGCGTCGAGTTGCGTGAGGAAATGGTCAACCTGTGCAACGCCGCTGCGGCGAAGCTGGATCATCCGGGGCTGGTGTTCAAGTGCGGCGATGTGCGCAGCGTGGCGCCGAGCGAGCTGGACGTGATGATTGCCCTGCATGCCTGTGATATCGCCACCGACTATGCGATCCACACCGGCATTCGTTCGGGCGCGTCGATCATCATGTGCTCGCCGTGCTGCCACAAGCAGATCCGCCTGCAAATCCAGAGCCCGGCGCTGCTCAAACCGATGCTGCAATACGGTTTGCACCTGGGCCAACAGGCGGAAATGGTCACCGACAGCCTGCGCGCTCTGTTCCTTGAAGCCTGTGGTTACGAGACCAAGGTATTCGAGTTCATTTCGCTGGACCACACCAACAAGAACAAGATGATTCTGGCGGTCAAACGCGCCGAACCGGTAGACCCGGCTCAGCTGTTGGTGAAAATTCAGGAGTTGAAGGCGTTCTACAACATCAGCGAGCACTGTCTGGAAACCTTGCTGCGCGCTGACGGCTACCTTTGATCGTGTGGGAGCGGGCTTGCTCGCGAAGGCGTCGGATCAGTCACCCTTTGTGGTGAATGTTGAACCGCATTCGCGAGCAAGCCCGCTCCCACATTTGGTTTGATGGTGGTTTTGCGACCGAGCATCACGGTCGCAATCACCCCGCAGGCAAACACCCAAGTGATCGGCTCGACATGTTCACCAAAGAACAGCGCCGAAAACGCGATGGTGAAGAAGATCTGCAGCAACTGGATCTGACTGACCCGGGCAATGCCACCCATGGCCAGCCCGGCGTACCAGGCGAAAAACCCGAGAAACTGCGAAAACAGAGCCACATACCCAAACGCCCACCAGGTCTTGGCCGATACCGCGCCCTGATGTTGCAGCGCCAGGTACAGCACCGGGCCGAACAACAACGGCGTCGACAGCACCAGTGCCCAGCAGATCACCTGCCAGCCGCCCATCTCTTTGGCCAGTCGGCCACCTTCGGCATAGCCCAGGCCACCCACGGCAATCGCGCCGAGCATCAACAAATCCCCGGCCTGAATGCTCCCGGCTCCGGTAAACAACGCATAACCGAGTACCAGCGCACTGCCCAGCGCGGCGCAGGCCCAGAAGGCTTTTGACGGCCGTTCGTGGGACAACCAAGCGGCATAAAGCGCCACGCACAACGGTTGCAAGCCGTTGACCAACGCGCCGTGAGACGCCGGCAAGGTTTGCATGGCCCAGGCCGACAGCACCGGGAAACCGAGGATCACCCCGGCGATCACCATGCTCAGGCCTTTGACCTGGGCCCACGTCGGCCATTTCTCCCGTCGCCACAACAACAGCAACGCCGCCGGGATCGCCGCGACCAACGCTCGACCCAAGCCATTAAGCAACGGATGCAGTTCCTGCACGACAATGCGAGTGAAGGGCAGGGTGAGGCTGAAAATCACAACCCCGAGCAGGCCGAGGGCCATGCCGGTGTTTTCGCGCGAGGACATGATGGGGACCGGAATTGGAGGTGGCAGGGGATTGCCTTCATCAAGCCATAAACCGGGGGGTTGTGGCTGTTACAGCTAGGCACTTACTTATCCGTACAGTTTGAGATCGCATCGCTGGCAAGCCAGCTCCCACAATGTCCGAGTCGAACACAAAATCCGGGATCGTCTTCGAGCCTGTGGGAGCTGGCTTGCCAGCGATAGGGCCGGTACAGGCGACAGATAATCAGGACTGGTCTTTACTCTGAGGCGCGAAACCTCTTAATCGCCAAGGAGAATCGAGCATGTCCGGATGGTACGAAATCAGCAAAAGCAGCAACGGCCAGTTCAGGTTTGTACTGAAGGCCGCCAATGCCGAAACCATTCTTACCAGTGAGCTTTACACCACCCGCGCGGCAGCCGACGGCGGCATTGCCTCGGTGCAGACCAACAGCCCGCTGGATGAGCGCTACGAGAAGAAAACGACGAAGGATGGCCATCCCTACTTCAACCTCAAAGCCGCCAACCATCAGGTTATCGGCAGCAGTGAGGCGTATTCCTCGGATGCGGCGTGCGCCAAAGGCATTGCCAGCGTCAAGACCAATGGACCGACCAAAACCATCAAGGACAAGACTTTGCCTGTCCTCTGACCTCACTTTCAAATTCAATGCAAATCTTCTGTGGGAGCGAGCCCGCTCGCGAAAGCGGTGTATCAGTCAACATCATCATCGACTGCTATACCGTCTTCGCGAGCAGGCTCGCTCCCACATTAAATTTGCTTTGTGTCAGTGTGATCAGCGCAGGGTCTTGAGGATTGTTTGCAGCTGGGTCTCGCCCGCTTCACTCAGCGGGAAGACCGGCAAGCGTGGATCGCCCACCTCCAGACCGGTCTGACGCAATCCGGCCTTGATCGTCGCCGGCAATCCACCCTTGAGAATGAAATCCAGCAACGGCAACTGGCGGTAGAACAGTTCGCGTGCCTTGCCCAGATCGCCCGCCAACGTCGCCTCGTAAAGATCCAGGTTCAATTGCGGGATCAAATTCGGCGCCGCCGTGCACCAGCCTTTCGCCCCGGCGGCAAAGGCTTCCAGCGCCAGCGGATTGCAGCCGTTGTAAAACGGCACCTGACCTTCGCCGAGCAATTGCAGTTTGTGCATACGCTGGATGTCGCCGGTGCTCTCCTTGACCATGGTCACGTTTTCCACCGCGCCGACGATGCGCAGAATCAGCTCGACCGACATGTCGGTGCCGCTGGTGGCCGGGTTGTTGTAGAGCATGATCGGCACACCGATGCTGTCGCCGATGGCGCGGTAGTGGGCAAGGATTTCCGCTTCGCTGAGTTTCCAGTAAGACGCCGGCAGGACCATCACCACATCGGCGCCATGGGCCTCGGCAAAGCGTGCGCGTTGAACCGCTTTGGCGGTGGTCAGGTCGGACACGCTGACAATGGTTGGCACGCGTTTGGCCACGTGTTTGAGGCTGAACTCGGCGACTTGAGCCCATTCCGTCTCGGTCAGGTAAGCGCCTTCGCCGGTACTGCCCAGCGGCGCGATGGCGTGGACGCCGCTTTCAATCATCCGATCGATCGATTGGCCCAGCGCAGGCAGATCCAGCCCTTCGCCATTGGCGCTGAACGGGGTGATGGTGTAGCCGATGATGCCGTGAATGTTGGACATGGGAGCGTCTCCGTTAAAGGGTTTCAGTTCAGGCAATCGGCGTGTTGGCGCAAATTCTGTCGGGCGTAATAGTTGAAAGCGGCGGCGTGGCGTTTCGGTTTCGACACCCAGTCATGCGCCTCGCGACCCAGTTCAGGAATGATCGGCTTGATCGTGCCAGCCGCCATCGCCAACAGTTGCAGCCTGGCTGCACGTTCGATCAATTGGGCAATGACACACGCTTCCTCGATCGTGCTGCCGGTGGACAACTGACCGTGGTGCGAAAGCAGAATCGCGCGTTTGTCGCCCAGCGCGCCGGCAATCAGTTCGCCTTCTTCATTGCCCACCGGAACCCCCGGCCAGCCTTCGAGAAACGCGCAATCGTCGTACAGCGGGCACAGGTCCATGTGGGAAATCTCCAGCGGCACTTCCAGCATCGACAGCGCGGCAATGTGCGTCGGGTGGGTGTGAATGATGCAGTTCACATCCGGTCGGGCGCGGTACACCCAACTGTGGAAACGGTTGGCCGGGTTGGCCATGCCGTGACCTTCGAGCACTTCCAGGTCTTCGTTGACCAACAGCAGATTGCTCGCGGTGATTTCATCGAAACCCAGGCCCAGTTGCTGAGTGTAATAGGTACCGGGTTGCGGGCCACGAGCGGTAATCTGCCCGGCCAGACCAGAGTCATGACCGCTCTCGAACAGGATCCGGCAAGTCAGGGCCAGCTTTTGCCGGTCTGTCCACGTATTATCCGCCAGGGTGTTTTGCATCTGAGTCAGCGCTTGCTTGACCAGTTGCTCTTTGGGTAGTGCTAATGTCTTGGCCATGTCTGTGTCCTTTGGGTGATTGCAAATGACACAAAAGAGCCTATATGACACAAAGTGTCATTAGCAAGCACAAATCGTCGCTTCCTCAATGGAATAATTGCTGCGCATGTCTATCCGTTTGAAATTATTGAGAAAAAAACTCGGCGTAACCCTTGAGGCACTGGCTGAAAAATCCGGCATGACCAAGAGTTATCTGTCGAAAGTCGAGCGCGGGCTCAACACTCCGTCGATTGCTGCCGCGTTGAAACTGGCCAAGGCGCTGAACGTGAAGGTCGAGGAATTGTTCTCCGAGGACAACGTCAGCCTCGACAGCTACAGCCTGGTGCGCAGCCATGAGCGCCAGTCGCTGGCGGCCAATGATCAGAGCCCGGGCTATGCGGTGCTGGCCCACCAGGTCAGCGAACGCAACCTGCTGCCCTTCATCATCTACCCGCCGCGCGAGTTCACCGACAAGACCTTCAAGGAGCACCTGGGCGAGGAGTTTCTGTTCGTTCACGAAGGACAGGTGGAGGTGGATTTCATGAACGAAAAAGTGCTGCTGGAACGCGGCGATGCGCTGCACTTCAATGCGCAGAAGCCGCACCGGATCCGGTCGGTGGGCGAGGTGCAGGCGCAGTTGCTGGTGGTGGTGCACAGCAGCGAAGAATGAGCTGCCCCCAAAAGCTTCGCGAGCAAGCCCGCTCCCACAGGTGAATGCATTCCAAATGTGGGAGCGGGCTTGCTCGCGAAGGCGTCAGACCGGTTTACATCAAACCTCGACGGGCACTGACAACTTCGGATTGCCCAACGCATGCGTTTTCGCATCAAAAAACCGCAACGCAACCCCGGTCCCTTCAAACACCTTCGCGTAATGCCGCTTCTGATGCTGAATGAACGCCGCACTGCGCGGATAAACCGAGATCGCCACAGTCGCAGGTTTTGCCAGACGCAGGGCCCGCACGATGTGGCTGTCCTGCTCGCCCAAGGCATGGCCGAAGATGCACAGGCTGTCGCCGTGGCCCAATAACTGCGCGTAACAGAACGACAGGTAATCGGAGCTGCGGATGGTCTTCAGTTTCTCCGCACTCGGCCCTTCGGTGACGAACAGCGGCACGTCATCCAGCGTCTTGAGCGTGTTGTTGATCGCAAAACTGCCGAGCAACGTGCCCTCGGTCGAGGTCAATTTACGCGCGGTACCGTCCTGATTACGCACCAGATGCAGGCCGCCGTGCAGGTACAGCAGACGTGGTTTGCCCGTGGCGGTTTCGCTCAAATCGAAACTAGCGTTGGGGCCATTGAACAGATCGTCGATGGCCTCGCTGCGGTGCTGGAGCGCCCAGTAGTTGAGCACGTCGTAATTGGTGGTGAATACCGTGCGATAGCGCGCCAGTTCTTCATTCAGTGTCGTCAGCGTCGATGGCTGCACCAGTCGCCACGGAATGTGCACGGCGTGCACGGTGTTGATCAGCGCTTCCTTGATCGCGTAGTAGCGATTGCGCGGTGCCGCCGAGCTGACCGCCAGCGCCTTGTTGACCCGACTGGTGGTTTTCAGCGCGCCGAGGACTTGCTCGAAGCTGCGCGTCTGCATCGCGTCGAACACCGCCAGCTCAGACGCGCTCAGTGGTTTCTCTTCCACGGTACGGGCGTTTTCGAACAGCGAGTCATAACCGAAGTCGTCCCATACCGCACGGCTGGCGCCATTCCCCACCAGCAAACCTGTGAAGTCGATGGCGGCACGCAGGGTGCTCCAGTCTTCGAGGGTGGCGTCGACATCCAGAAAATCGCTCATTGCTTGGCACATCTCAAAACATAGGGGCTGATGGGCGGCGACTTTATCACGAGCGGGCATTGAGCCAGATCAACATCCACCCTGAGCGATCAGTCGATCCTGTGTGCATCCGTCGGATCGCAGCTGTCGATTCGGCCCCAGCCAGGAGATACACGATGAGCAGCACCTTCTTCATTCCGGCGGTCAACATCATGGGCAACGGCTGCCTCGACGAAGCCATGGTCGCGATCCGCAACTACGGGTTTCGCAAGGCGCTGATCGTCACCGACGCGGGGCTGGCCAAGGCAGGCGTGGCGAGCATGGTCGCGGAGAAACTGGCGATGCAGGACATCGACTCGGTGATCTTCGACGGTGCCAAACCGAACCCGAGCATCGCCAACGTCGAGTCCGGGCTGGGGCTGCTCAAGGAAAGTCGCTGTGATTTCGTGGTTTCGCTGGGCGGCGGTTCGCCCCACGACTGCGCCAAGGGCATTGCCCTGTGCGCGACCAACGGCGGGCAGATCCGCGATTACGAAGGCGTCGATCAATCGAGCAAGCCGCAATTGCCGCTGATCGCGATCAACACCACCGCCGGCACCGCCAGCGAGATGACCCGGTTCTGCATCATCACCGACGAATCGCGCCACGTGAAAATGGCCATCGTCGACCGCAACGTCACGCCGCTGCTGTCGGTTAACGACCCGGCGCTGATGGTTGGCATGCCGAAAAGCCTGACCGCCGCCACCGGCATGGACGCGCTGACCCACGCCATCGAAGCTTACGTCTCGACCGCCGCCAACCCGATCACCGACGCCTGCGCGCTGAAGGCCATGACATTGATCAGCAACAACCTGCGCCTGGCCGTGCGCGACGGCAGCGACCTCGCCGCGCGGGAGAACATGGCTTACGCGCAGTTTCTCGCGGGCATGGCGTTCAACAACGCGTCGCTGGGTTATGTGCACGCGATGGCTCACCAGTTGGGCGGTTTCTACGACTTGCCTCACGGTGTGTGCAACGCCGTGCTGCTGCCACACGTGCAGACGTTCAATGCGTTGGTCTGTGCTGATCGCTTGACCGATGTTGCACACGCGATGGGTGCCGACATTCGTGGTTTCAGCGCGGAAGAGGGCGCACAAGCTGCCATTGCGGCAATCCGTTGCCTGGCCAGCGACGTCGAGATTCCCGGTGGGCTGCGTGATCTCGGGGCCAAATGCACCGACATCCCGGTGCTCGCCGCCAACGCCCTGAAAGATGCGTGCGGGTTGACCAATCCACGGGCGGCGGATCAACGCCAGATCGAGGAGATTTTCCGCAACGCGTTTTGAGAACAGCGTTTGCAGGAAAAATTTCGCTGACCGGGCCGGCCCCTTCGCGGGCAAGCCCGCTCCCACAGTGTCCGCGGTGACATACCAATGTTGTGTCCACTGCCAATCCCTGTGGGAGCGGGCTTGCCCGCGAAGACTGACTTCCAGACCCTGCAAATCCCTCGAATTCTCCCACCACCCGACAACCGCCACAGTCCTCCCATGTACCCCCTGAATCAACACCACCCTCACCAGCGGCACGGACCTGATTCTGACGGTGTCGTCGACAGGGCCTGAGGGACATTGATCAGCAGCGCATGAACACGTTCTACCACTTGCTGGGTGGGAGTCGACGGGTATGGAAGACACGCAAAACCTGTAAACGGCCCTGACGCACCCTGTACGGAATCAAGTAGGGACGATCAGGAAGAGGCCATTCTCGTGTTCCGGCTAAACGTCCCTCTCGTCCAGAGGCAGGAAACCGGGCGAGGTGATCAACGCTGGCAAGAATGGCCTGAACCAACTCTGAGGCAGCCTTCGGATTTTCAATCGCAATGCAGGAAGCTTCGTCATCGAGATTCTTTAATGCAGTTTTCAGCCACTCAACGCGCATTGGCATCCCATTTTTCGGCGATGGCCCTGACTTCATCAGCAGAAGCGAAATCACCGGCGTCTGCTTCCTTCAGCGCTTGTTGAATGTCTTCTATCTGCCAAGCTTCGCGCGCCAGGTATTCGCGCAATGCATCCACTGCCAGGTAAGACTTGCTACGGCCAGTGGCTTTGGCGAGGTTGGCGAGGGTGTCTGCAATTTCGTCGGGGATACGTAGAGACATGACGGACATGGCGAACTCGATGTAGTGGTTTGTATTACACAACACTACAGTGTCGTGCGTAGCAACGGCTAGCTCCATTTGTCTATCTGAACCGCTGAGAGTGATGGCCATTTAGCATTTGCTCGGTTGAAACAGTTTGTTGAGGAGGGGATAGTGCGCGGCTGAAAAGTCATCAAGGAGCAGGATGTGACAGTGAAGTCTGGATTGATCGGGTGTGTGGCGCTGTGCGGGTGGTTGATGGCCGGGCAGGTGTTTGCCGAGTGCACGCCAGCGCCGGTTGCGGGGGAAGACGATGTGTCTGTCTGCAAGGACTGGCCGGCTTACCCGGGGCTGACCCTCAGCGCCAAGACGCGGTTTGTGCGTGGCACCGCTAATGCGCTCGGTGCTCATGATCTGGACTTGTCCGTTTTGCAGGATGGCCAAGCGAATTCGCTTGCCACATATCACCAGGCCGCTGCCTTCGTAATGGATGGCGTCCACTTGCGAGAACTGGCGCTCGATACGGCGCGCTACAAACTCACCCCCGACCTTCGAGCCTTTGGTGTACGCGCACGGCTCACTAACGGTTCGCGCCTCAATCCCAGAGATGAAAGCCAACTGACGCTTTACGTGAGAGAGGGCATAAAATTACGCCCAGTCCTGCGTCAGCTGCTGGTTTATGAGTACGGCGGCGAGTGGGATGACAACTGCGCTGGCGAGCGTTTCGAGATTTCAAGAACCGTCGAAATTGCTAAAACCAGCTCCCACGGTTACGCCGACTTGATCGTCAAAACCCAGCAAACAGACACGACAAGTGTCGGTGATGAGAACGCTTGTGAGGATAAATCCAACGTTTACAAACCGGTTTTGACAACCTTGCACTACGACGGAAAAACTTACGTCCTGCCACCCGGCTTCAAAGGTCTCTGACTGATCTGCCAAACACCATTTTTATCAAGGAAGAACAATGTTCAGCCCCACCAGACTCCTTATCGCCCTCGGTTTTCTGGCCATCACCGCCCAAGCCCAGGCCGCTTGCACCACCAAGGCTTTCGACGGCCAATCACTGTCGCGCTGCATCGTCTGGCCAGCCTTCCCGTCTCAGGCGATTGCGGTCAAATCCACTTACCTGGCCGACCCCGGCGACGACGATGCCGGGGTGTTCGATCTGGATCTGGCGCTCGTCAATGCCAGCAACGCCAACCCTATCGCCACTTACCGTAAGCCTGGCGCCTACAACTCTGATGCCGTGCGCTTTGATGACCTTCGCGTCGACACGGGCCGCTACCGACTGGCGTCGGACGTTCGGGCTTTTGGCCTGCGTTCGAAGTTCACCCACAGTTCCCACGCCATTCCCTACGAGAAAACCGATCTGGCGTTGTATGTGCGCGAAGGCGACAAGCTGCGCCCGGTGCTGGAAGGATTGGTGATCTACAAGAACAACGGTGAGTTCAGCAATGACTGCGAAGGCTACATGAAGAAAGTTCGCCGGACAGTCGATATCGGCGCCACGAGTCACAACGGTCTCGCTGATTTGATCATCACCACCAGCGGCACCAAGATGAAAAACACCCAGTCGGGAAACCAGTGCGTTTCGAAAGATACCGTGCTGAAAAAGACCCAAATCACCCTCACCTACGACGGCCAGCAATACATCGTCCCCGAAGACCTGCGAGGTTACTGATCCGATGCTCACCGGCCTCAACCACCTGACCCTTGCCGTCAGCGATCTCACCCGCAGCCTCGCGTTCTATCGCGATGTGTTGGGGCTGCGTATCGAAGCGACGTGGGATGCCGGTGCCTATCTGTCGCTGCCGGGGCTGTGGTTGTGTCTGTCGTTTGATTCGCAGCGCACGGCCGAGCCGTGCGCCGACTACACCCATTACGCCTTCAACCTTGGCGCGGCGGATTTTCCTTTGTTCGTTGAGCGGCTCAAAGCAGCAAACGTGCGGGAGTGGCGGGACAACCGCAGCGAAGGTGCGTCGTTCTACTTCCTTGACCCCGACGGCCACAAGCTCGAAGCCCACGTCGGCGATCTCGCCTCGCGGCTGGCGGCTTGTCGGCAAAAACCGTACGCCGGCATGCGTTTTTACGACGAGCCGTGAACGCCCACAATCGGCTGATATAGACTGGCCGCCACGTATTCTGGCGCTTGCAGGTTTCCCATGACTCCATCGTTGTTAATGGCCGTGCTGGCCTCGGGTTTCATTTACGGCATCACGCCGGGGCCGGGCGTGCTGGCGGTGTTCGGCATTGGCGCGGCGCACGGGCGACGAGCCGGGGCGGGATTTCTTTGCGGGCATCTGCTTGGCGATGTGGTCTGGTGCAGCACCGCGTTGATTGCGATTGTCGGGGCGCGGGAAATCGGCAACACCGCGTTCGATGTGCTCGGCGTGCTCAGCGGCTTGTACCTGTTCTGGCTTGGCTGGCGTGCAGTGCGTGCGCAACGCCGCAGTGACGATCAGCCCCAAGGCGCCGCACGCAACCCGTTCTGGCACGGCATTCTGTTCGGCCTGACCAACCCCAAGGCCTATCCGGTGGCGGTGGCGACGTTTACCGCGCTGTTGTCGAGCCGTGCCGAATTGCTCAACTGGTCGATGCTGCCAGCATTGATTGCCCTGAGTTTCCTCGGCGGATTGCTGGCTTACGCGATTCTCATCGGCGTGGTCGGCGCGCAACGGGTGCGCACGGTCTATCAACGGCACGAACTGCTGATCACCCGTTTGTGTGGCGTGATGTTCATCGGTTTCGCGATCAATGCGCTCATGCATGCGCTGCCGGGGTTGCTGCCGAACAAGGCTTGATGGCGTTGCGCGGGTTCCACCGTTCGTCGCGCGGGCGGCAATTTTTCTAAACCTTTGCTGGGCAGAAAATTCTCAATCCAGGCGGGCACCTGCTCGCCGCGATCAATACCAAGAGGTAGAGAATCATGCCTAATTCAAGAAACTCGAACTCGGGAAACTTCGCCAACGATCGAACGAAGGCGTCTGAAGCCGGTCGCAAGGGTGGGAAAACCACCACAACGACGGTCGATAAAGAGCCTGCGAAAACAGAAACGGGCCGCAAGCCTGCTCAGAAATCGAAGTAGTCGGTGAAGGTCGTTTTGATTGAGAGGCGGGGGCGCAAGCTCCCGCTTGAATTCAGTAAGAAGGAGGGCGCGACCATGAGCCGGATGGCCACCCAGGTACGTCGTTTAAGTTTTGTCACTGTTTTAGGGTTATTCGCCAGCAGTGCTTTTGCCCAGTCGCCTGCCGAATTCATCAACGATGCGTCCGCCAAAGGCATGGCCGACATCGAAGCCAGCCGTCTGGCGCACCAGAAGACCGAATCCAAAGAGGTCAAGGACTACACCATCGTCGTCATCAACGACCGCACCACGGCCAATCAGCACCTGGCGAAAATCGCCAAGAAGCTCGACCTGCCCGTCGCCCCGCGTGATGAAATGGCCGACAAGGCCAAGGAAATGATTCCTGAAGTGAAGGAGGGTGCGACGTTTGATCAGGCCTACGCGGCCAGTCAGGTGAAAGCCACGGAAGAAGCCATCGCGCAGATCCAGCAAGAGGCGCAGACTACCGACGTGCCTGAGATCAAGGCGTTTGCCGATGAGACGCTGCCTAAATTGCAGAATCATCTGCAGATGGCTCGATCGCTGCAAGCCAGCCGTTAAGCAGATCAAAAGACCGCAGCCTGCGGCAGCTCCTACAGTGGTTTGTGTAGGCGCTGCCGAAGGCTGCGATCTTTTGCTTTTAAATCAGCATTCGTTCAAATCCTGCTTCGGCTTGCTCTTCTCGCCCAACCCCTCAAGATTGAAAACCTCACCTTCGCCCAACGTCCGGTAGTGCCTGCGCAAGGCTTCCAGCTGCTTCAGATCCAGCGCCTCCAGCCCTAACATCGCGTTCTGCGCCTCTTTGGTCACCCGCAGCAATTCATCAATCTTCAAATGCAGGATGTCGGTGTCACGGTTCTGCGTGTTCTGGATCAGAAACACCATCAGGAACGTGATGATCGTCGTCGACGTGTTGATGATCAGTTGCCAGGTGTCGTTGTAGCTGAAAATCGGCCCGCTCATCCCCCACAGACCGATCAGGATCAACGCCCCCATGAAGGTCTTGGGGCTACCGGCCCACAGGGCGAGCTTCTGCGAGATCTTGGCGAATTTCATGGCTGAATTCCTTCTTGGGGAGTGCGTGAAATTCAGACATCTGCCGGCCCTTGAAAATTCTAATTACAAATTCAGCCAGGTAGCACGACGTTGGTAGGGAGGCCGGTTCTGGCGGTTAGCTGTATCGTGGCGCCACGCGATTTTTGCCCCGACAGGAGAACGCAATGAGTTGGTCCGCCAAACAATACGTCGCTTTCGAAGATGAACGCACCCGCCCGGCCCGCGATCTGCTCGCGGCGATTCCCACGGCAGAGGCCCGAACAGTGGTGGATATCGGTTGTGGGCCCGGTAACTCGACGGAGTTGCTGGTGCAGCGTTTTCCCGGGGCAAAGGTCAGTGGTCTGGATAGCTCGCCCGATATGATCGACGCCGCGCGCAAACGTCTGCCGCAGTTGCAGTTTGATGTCGCCGAGATTGATCAATGGGCTGATGCTGGCCCGTTCGATGTGATCTTTGCCAATGCTGTTTTGCAGTGGGTGCCGGATCACGCTTCGCTACTGCCAGCGCTGGCGGGCAAGTTGTCGGCGGGGGGCAGTCTGGCGATCCAGATGCCGGATAACCTCAACGAGCCGTCCCATCGGCTGATGCGCGAAGTCGCGGCAAATGGCCCATTGGCCAGCAAGCTCGCCGGTGCTGCCGGTCAGCGCACCGATATGGCGAGTGCCAGCGAGTACTTCTCGATGCTGCGACCGCACTGCGCGCGAGTCGATGTGTGGCGCACCACGTATCACCATCAGTTGCCCGGTGGTGCGGCGGGGGTGGTGGAGTGGTTCAAGGGCAGTGGGTTGATTCCGTTTCTGAGTCCGCTGACTGAAAGCGAGCGGGCGCAGTATCTGGAGCAGTATTTGGCTGAGGTTGAAAAGGCTTATCCGGCGTTGGCCGATGGTTCGGTGCTGTTGCCGTTTCCGCGCTTGTTTATTGTGGCGACGCGCTGAAATCAAAAAGGGCCGATGTGATCGGCCCTTTTTGCGATTTATCTTTGCACCGCCACCAACATCATCATCGGCCGCTCACGCTCTTCAGCCAGCGCCGGTTGCGCTGCCACTTCCGCATCGCTTGGCCCCCATTCGTTGACATGGCGAATGGTGAAGCCAGCGCCAATCAGTGAATTGAGCAAAGTACCGAGAGTACGGTGCTGCTTGATCACACCCTCTGCCAGCCAATGGGTCACCCGCTCGCCCTCCCTCTGATAACTGTCCAGCGGCCAGCGCTTGCGACCGTCGCTGTCGATCAACCAGCCGGGATTGCTCGGCGCCATGAAGATCGGGTGTTCGATGGAAAACACAAAGTGCGAACCCGGTTTCAGCGCTGCGTAGAGGTGAGCAAACAACCCCGACAGATCCTTGATGTAGTGCAGCGCCAGCGAGCTGTAGGCCAGGTCGAAACTGCAGGCGGGCAAGTCGAGGTGTTCAAGATCGGCGCGTTCATAGCGGATGTTCGCCGCCGAGGTGGTTTCGCGTGCCCGTTCCAGCATCTTCTCTGAAACGTCCAGGGCCAGGACGCTCGCGGCGCCGTGTTCACTGGCCCAGCGGCTGAACCAGCCGTAACCGCAACCCAGATCCACCACGTGCAAGCCGTGCATGGAGGGCAGCAACGCCTTGAGCGCCGGCCATTCCGGCGCGGCATCGAGGCTGCCGATGGAGCGGTTCATCTGGCTGTAGCCCTGGAAGAATTCGGGATCGTCGTAGATGTTTTGAGTCATGGGCGAGTGCTCTTTTGAGTTCGGTCGTCAGCGGCAAAGTGGCCGCGATGGGGTTCCCTCGAAAGTGATGACGCGTATTCGTCGATGGCCGCGCAGGGGGAGGGTGGTGGTCGATGGGGAAATGCTAGCGGGTCGGGTGGAAAGTGAGAACCGGGGGAGTGTTGTGGATCTGTAATGTCGGACGATTCGCCAGTTTTTCTGGATATGTAAACGCTTTCTGCTGGACGTGTTTAAAGGCGTTCGATGTTACGTCCTGAAGCCTACAAATCCTTGCGTCGTTGCCTACCGCTACGCCAGAATCCGCCGGCTTGTGCGCCATGGGGGCGGTCGGTAACTTGGTTCGCGTCACTGATTTCCAGTGAACGGGTTTAGCAGCCCGCTTAGGTTTGACCAACGGTTGCACTAGCATCTTCCAGTCGGGTATTTACCTGCGCTTGATGGTGGCTGTATGCATGGCATCTTCGGGTGCGCCGGGTTTTTGGTCTTCCTACCGGTCTGCTAACTTGCATACAGCTGCCACCCTTTCGTATAGCAGCGGGATGGTGGCGGTTACCGATAGAGGAAGATTCCATGTTCAAAGTTACGCCCAACCCGCCAGACACCGATCCGGCATCCCCCTACGAATCGCCCGGTTCGAAGAAGTTCCACGAAGCCGCTGAACGCGCCCTCGACCACTACCTCAGCCCCGCCGCCCAAATAATGGGCTCGACTAACGAACCCGAACCGATGTTCCTCGCCAACCCGAAATACGACACCGAGTCCCTGCTGGCCAACGCCAGCGAAACCCTCGGCTCCGCCACCACCATGCTCAACAACTTCGCCGCGCTGCTCGACACCTCGCACCGCAAGACCGCACTCGGCATTGCGCAGATTGTGATGTTGAGTGAGTTGGCGGTGAATAAGGCGCTGGATAACGTGGTGCCGGCGGCTTAACCACAACGTTGAAAGCCAAAGAAACCGGCCAATTAGAGCCGGTTTCTCGAAGCTGCTGACTGGCTGCAACTTCAAACAAGTAGCGCGATGTTTTGGTCGATTCGATGTTGAATGGTGCTTAGGGTTTCTCGGGTGATCACCCCCGGATACGAGCTTTCGGCGATGGCTGAAAATCGGCTTGCCACCTCGCAGAATCGGTCAATGATGTCTGCGGCATTTGCCGCTGCCACCTCAGCTTCCACTGCAAGGTTGAGCAGGTTTTCTCGTCCAATTTCCAATGCTTCGCCCATCACGTCCATCTGATGATAACCACCGGGCCCCTCGCAGAAGGTCACGTCGTAGGCGGGCGCTAATTTCCAATCTCCGCCAGGCGACATGATGTACGCAAAGTTCTTCGGATGGTCGTCTCGGTTGTTGAACGCGACATTGAAGACGATTCGCTCAAACGCGCTCGCTTTCTCTCGGACGTCGTTGGTGCACTTTTGAGTCGCCCGCAAGAAGTTGACGTAATCCAAAGAGCCTGGGGATCTGAAATCTGCACCGGTAAAGGCTGCGAGACTTTGCATTGGCACCCGCAGATTGTTTTGTCGATCAAAGCGTTTAGTGGCGAAAGCGGCCATTCCCTCGGACAGGCTGAAATAACGAGTGTCGGGCGTCTGGATACCGCACAAGCGTAGGCACGCGGCATAAACCATTTCGATGGCACACACCTCGGGATGTTCTTGCTGAGCAGGAAACTTCACCAGCCAGGCTTCGAAACCAGGCGTGGCTGCCGTGGTAAAGGTATCGTTTTCTGGATCGCGATAGACCAGCGCTTTTGGCCGGGCCCCCTGGGGAGAGCCTCCCACCAGTAGCAGCTTCTGAAGAAGCTCTCCACCTTCACCTTTGAGCACTTCCTGTACTTCGGCCGCGAGCAGTTCGATGGGAACATGCATTTGCGGTTCCAGTGCCTCGTGTGCAACAGGTTCGAACGACATGGCGCCCATGGCATTGTTGCCAATGTAGGCCAGACGCTCCAAAGGACCAACGCGTGCGGGGTTAATGCCGCGCCGTTTGAACAATCGGTCCATCAGCAACAGGCCCCAGCCGTCGGGCAGGGAGTCATAAACCGGTCCGGGCAGTCCCATCTGATGTGACGGGAAATCCCTGCTCAATTTGGCCCCCTGTAAAGGAAGCCTCAAAGAGGAGAGTTCCAGCCCTCTTTTTTTCGCCTCGTTGCTGAACTCGAACACAATCAGCGGGCGACCGGTCAGGGCTTTCGTGGAAGCAAGCGTGCCCCACCGCCAACGTTCACCCCAGCCCTCGTAGTAGACGTCAACTTGCTCAAGCATTGTCGGCTTTCCTTTTGATGCGATGACGCTTGGCAGTGTTTTCGTAGCGAATGAGGTCGTCCAGGGTTTCAAGTTTAGGCAAAAACAAATCTTCGAGTTCCTTGCCGCGTCCAAGAACCATGGCGACTCGCACCAGATTGTCGAAACCCACATTACGCCCGGCTTCAAGGTTTGACACCGTGTTCGTCCCGATACCGGCTCGTGCCGCTACGTCCGCCTGTGTCATCTCCAGAGCCAATCGTTCTGTGCGCAAGCGTTGGCAAATCCGTTTGACGATCTCGCTTGCGGTGCTGAGGTTTAAATCCAACATGTCGTATGTACCGTAGGCGTAAGTGCTATGACACTCGGAATTCTGAGTTTACTGAAATTCAGGCTTGGTTGTCACTACACAATATACTGTGGGTTAAGCACTAAAATCCTATTTAAATCACATAAAAATGGAGTTAGTCCTGCTTGGGTAGGGTTAGGTCAGCGCATATTGAAGCGACAAAATTCAACCCTGCTGTAAAACTTTCAAAGCCGCGGAAGCCAGAAACCCCGAACGACTTTTCTCTTCCGGGTGATGCAACACGTATTCATCAATGCGATTAAGCAAATGCCCCGGCAGGGTGATGTTGAGTTTCTGGGCTTTGCCCAAATACTTCACGACATCAATATCCACCACTGCCCACGCGCATCCCGCGTACTTTGGATTGGCCACGTTCACGCCAAGTTTGCTGGCAGCCGGGATCGGCGCACCGTCCTCAGCCAAAATCTCGAAATGCCCCTCAATGGCTTCACGAGCCATGGCGACGGCATCATCCAGATCCTCGCCTGCCGAAAAACAGCCGGGAATGTCCGGCACTTCCACGCCCCAGGCGTGTTCCTCATCACCTATTGAAATCGCAATCGGGTAGAGCATGTTCGTTTCCTCTATGGCGCCGCTGACTGAGCAAGTCAAAGCAGCGCCTGTTGCAAAATACTGATGGCCGTTTTCTTCAGCAGATCTTTCTTCGGATGCGGCACCGTGACCAGTCCAGGCTTGGTCGGATGCTTGAAGTAATAGTGACTGCCTCTGACTCTTACCAGGTACCAACCGTCTGCGACGAGTTGGCTGATTAAAAAATGAACGAGCCCCATGAAAGACAGGACACCGTTTCCCCCTTACGATAAGGGATAGGCAAACGGTTATGTTTATGACTAATAGCAACGATAAGAGTGGTGAGCTTTTGGGCCAGGAGCGGCGTCGTCG